>CAITJJ010000368.1 GCA_903892675.1 uncultured Hyphomicrobiales bacterium
CACCCGCAACGCGGTGATCGGCAAGGTTCACCGCCTCGGCCTGTCCGGCCGGGCCAAGAGCCCATCCTCGAACGCACCGCGGCCGCGCAAGGTGCGCTCATCCGGCCACATGATCCGCGTGCAGCGCCCGCAGGTGCGCGGCAACACCGCGCTGGCTTATGACTTCGAGGTCGAAGCCGAGCCGGAAATGCTGGAAATCCCGCAGGAGCAGCGCAAGACCTTGCTGCAGCTCAGCGAAAAGACCTGCCACTGGCCGGTCGGCGACCCGAGCACGCCGGATTTCTTCTTCTGCGGCGGCGAGAGCGCCAACGACCAGCCCTATTGCGCGTTCCACTGCCGGGTGGCCTTCCAGCCGGCCTCCGACCGCCGCCGAGCCAGCCGGCCGCCGTTCCGGAACTAGAATACGCGCTTTGCAAGATCGATGGCCGGGCGAAACTCCCGGCCATTTCTTTGTTTTGCGTTCGGCTACGGGTACCATAGTAATGCCTGCGCCATTTCGGCGCGGCGCTCGTTGCCTAATTGTATCCAAAACATAAAAAAGCAAACCGGTTTGCCGATAATCAAAACTGACCGCGCTTCGATCTGTAGAATGACCCTTTCAATTCGAAAACAATGCAAGGAGTGCCGATCTTGAATATCTGGAAAATTGGCGGACCCGTTATATTCGCCGCGATCGTGGCAACTGTGCTTTTGCCGGCGACCGCTTTCGCGCAACAGAAAACGGTCAAAGCTTGCGAAGACGAATGGAAAGCCGACAAGGCCGGTAACCAGGCCAAAGGCATCACCGAAAAAGACTATGTCGTGAAATGCCGCGCCGCCGGCGAGGCGGCCAAGCCTGCCGCCGCAACGCCAGCCGCGGCGCCAAAGCCAGCCGCAGCAACTCCGGCCGCAGGCCCGAAGCCAGCGACAGCCGCAGCGCCAGCCGCCGCGAAGAAAACCGTGAAGGCATGCGAAGACGAGTGGAAGGCCGACAAGGCCGGCAACCAGGCCAAGGGCATTACCGAAAAAGATTATGTCGCGAAATGCCGAGGCGACGCGACGACTGCCGCCACGCCGGCTGCCGTACCGTCGGCAGCGAAGCCTGCTGCCGCACCAGCCGCCGCTCCTGCTGCTGCGCCGAAGGTCGCAGCGCCGGCACCTGCTGCCGCGCCCGCTACGCCGGCACCTGCCGCTGCGCCGAAGGCCGCGACAGCGCCGACCGGCGCCAAGCAATATGCAGCCGAAGCGCAGGCCAAGGGGCAATGCCCGACCGACACAGTTGTCTGGGCCAATCTCGACTCCAAGATCTTCCACTTCGCCGGCCATAAAGATTACGGCCACACGAAGAAGGGGGCCTACATGTGCGAGAAGGATGCGCTCGCGCAAAGCATCCGCGCCGCCAAAGACGAAAAGCATCCTTGATCTGAGAGTCCGTATAGCCCCGGGGCGAAAGCCTCGGGGCTATTTTTTTACATCGCTGCCTGCGCCGCGGCTCACGCTGGCGGCGCAACCGCCGCCGCCTGGCCGTGCCGCTTGATGGCCTCGGCGACAAAGCCGGACGTCTTCATCTCCTCGATGAAGCTCGCCAGATAACGCTGGCCGGCCATCTTGCCCTTGCCCGCCGCCATCGCCTGACGGATTTCCATGAAGCGATCCGGCATGACGCGCACATCGGGACGCGACTTGGCGTAAATCTCGAGTGGCTGGCGCACGCCGGCGGCGGCATCGACCTTGCCCGCCTCGAACAGATCGAACATCGACGAGCCGTCGCCGGCGCGCACCAACGTCGCGTGCTTGAGCGAGCGCGTCAGAAACAGATCGTAGGCCGCGCCAGTGTTGGCGCCGATGCGGATGCCGGGGGCATCGACATCCTCGACCTTGCGCAACGGTGAATTCACCGCCACCAGATAGGTGCCCTCGATCAGCACATAGGGTGCGGTGAACTCGACCTCGGCGGCGCGCGCCGGCTCGATGGCGAGAAAGCAGACGTCCCAGGCGCCGGTATTGGCCGCCGCCGAAACCTTGCCGGCGAGATCGTAGACGACGAATTCGACCGGAATGCCGAGACGTTTGCCCAATTCGCGCGCGAGATCGACGGTGATGCCTGTTGGATCGGCTCCGGCCTCGCCGCGCCTAGCCAGCACGATGTTGCCGACATTGATCGCGGCGCGCATTTTGCCGCCGGGCGCAAGGTCTTTCAGAATGTCAGGTGTCAAGCCAGCCTCCCCTTCGTGTTGTTACGACAGGGGTAGCCGTTCGGCGCCACGCCGACAATCCGGGTGACTCACACAGTCCGCTTTACGCCGCGCGGCCGAAGCGGTCGTCGAGGGCGTAGCCGGCGCCGCGCACGGTGCGGATCGGATCGGCTTCGTGGCCGCGGTTGATCGCCTTGCGCAGGCGGCCGACATGGACGTCGACGGTGCGTTCATCGATGTAGATGTCGGAGCCCCAGACGCCATCGAGCAACTGCTCGCGCGAGAACACGCGGCCGGGACGCTCCATCAGGAATTCGAGCAGGCGATATTCGGTCGGTCCCAGTTCGACAGCGCGGCCGTTGCGCGAGACGCGCTTCTTGTCGCGGTCGAGCTCGATGTCGCCGAAATTGAGTACGCTGGCGACCCGTTCGGGACTGGCGCGGCGCAGCAGTGCGCGCACGCGAGCGAGCAGTTCCGGCACCGAGAATGGCTTGACGATGTAATCGTCGGCGCCGGTGGCGAGGCCGCGCACCTTCTCGCTTTCCTCGCCGCGCGCGGTCAGCATGATGATCGGCAACTGGCGGGTTTCCGGCCGCGCCCGCAAGCGGCGGCACAGTTCGATGCCGGACAGGCCGGGCAGCATCCAGTCGAGCACCACCAGATCGGGGATGTTCTCCTTGAGCTTGGTATCGGCTTCGTCGCCACGCGCCGCGCTCTCGACCTCGTAGCCCTCGGCTTCGAGATTGTAACGCAACAGCATTGTGAGCGGCTCTTCGTCCTCGACGATTAGAATTCGCGCGCTCATTCTATTTGTCTCTATTTACCGCCGGCGCCAGTCAAAACGGCGATGGTGGTGGTATCGCCCTTCGGCCGGCGCTCGGTGATCGGGTTACCGTCGATGATGTAATGTACCGTCTCGGCTATGTTGGTGGCATGGTCGCCCATGCGCTCGATGTTCTTGGCGCAGAACATCAGATGAATACAGAAGGTGATGTTGCGCGGATCTTCCATCATGTAAGTGAGCAGTTCGCGGAACACAGAGGTGCAGACCGCGTCGATTTCCTCGTCGCCGCGCCACACCGCCATCGCCTTGTTGTCGTCGCGGCGGGCATAGGCGTCGAGTACGGCCTTGAGCTGCTCGAGCACAAGATCGGTCATGTGCTCGACACCGCGAATGAGTTTCGGCGGCGGAAACTCCGCATTGAGCGCGATCACACGCTTGGCGATATTGTTGGCCAAATCGCCGATGCGTTCGAGATCGTTGGCAAGCCGCAGCGCGCCGACGATGTCACGCAAGTCGATTGCCATCGGCTGGCGACGGGCGATGGTGAGCACCGATTTTTCTTCGATCTCACGCTGCAGCGTATCGATGGCCGCATCCGACTGCTGGACACGCTGCGCCATGTTGGTGTCCCGCTTGGCCAGCGCATCGACCGCGTCGGCCACCTGCTTCTCAGCCAAGCCGCCCATCTCGGCGACCATGCGCGACAGATCCTGCAAATCGGCGTCGAACGCCTTGGTCGTATGTTGTTCGTTCATTGTCCGTATCCTTAAGTCCTGAACCTGGCCCGCGCGAATTCGATCAGCCGAAGCGGCCGGTGATGTAGTCCTGGGTGCGGCGATCGCTCGGCGTCGTGAACATGCGCGTGGTGTCGCCATATTCGACCAGCTCGCCGAGATACATGAAGGCGGTGAAGTCGGAGACGCGCGCGGCCTGCTGCATGTTATGGGTGACGATGGCGATCGTGTAGTCTTCCTTCAACTCGTCGATCAGTTCTTCGATCTTGGCGGTCGAAATTGGATCGAGCGCCGAGCAAGGCTCGTCGAACAAAATGACTTCCGGGCGAACCGCGACGGTGCGGGCGATACACAGGCGCTGCTGCTGGCCGCCGGACAGCGAAAGGCCGTTGGCCCCTAGCTTGTCCTTGACCTCTTCCCACAAAGCGGCGCGCTGCAAGGCCTGCTGCACGCGACCATCCAGTTCGGACTTCGGCAGGTTTTCGTACAGGCGGATGCCGAAGGCGATATTTTCATAGATCGTCATCGGGAACGGCGTCGGCTTCTGGAACACCATGCCGACCTTGGCGCGCAGCAGATTGAGATCCTGCGACGGCGACAGGATGTTGTCGTTGTCGAGACGAACGGTCCCGGTGGCGCGCTGGTTCGGATAAAGGTCGTACATGCGGTTGAGAATACGCAGCAACGTCGACTTGCCGCAGCCGGACGGGCCGATGAAGGCCGTCACCTTGCCGTGATACAGCGACACGTTGATGTTCTTCAGCGCGCGATTGTCGCCGTAAAAGAAATCCAGATTCTGCACCGTGACCTTCTCAATCAGGTCATTGGCGTTGCTAGCGGCATTGTTGACGGTCGGAACGGTGAAATTGGCCATGCTCATGATTTTTTACTCTGCGAACCGAGGAAGCGGGCAGTGATGCTGAGAGCAAGCACGGCCAAGGTAATGATCAAGGCGCCCGTCCAGGCGAGATCCTGCCAGTCCTTGTACGGGCTGAGTGCGAACTGGAAGATGACAACCGGCAGACTGGAGACCGGCGCGTTCATGTTGTTGGTCCAGAACTGGTTGTTCAGGGCCGTGAACAGCAACGGCGCGGTCTCGCCCGAGATGCGCGCGATGGCGAGCAGCACGCCGGTGATCATGCCGGCGCGCGCAGCGCGGTAGGCAACCTTTGTAATCATCAAGGAACGCGGCAGGCCGACCGAGGCCGCCGCTTCGCGCAGCGTGTCGGGCACCAGCGTCAACATGTCCTCGGTCGTGCGCACCACCACCGGCACGACGATGACCGCGAGCGCTACCGAACCGGCCCAACCGGAGAAATGACCCATCTGCGCGACCATGATTTCGTAGATGAACAGGCCGATGACGATCGACGGCGCGCTCAGCAGGATGTCGTTGATGAAGCGCACCACCGATGACAATTTGTCGTATCGGCCGTATTCGGCAAGATAAGTGCCGGCGAGAATGCCAAGCGGCGTGCCGATCAGCACGGCAAGGAATGTCATCACCAAACTGCCGATGATCGGGTTGAGCAGTCCGCCGGCTGAGCCGGGCGGCGGCGTCATTTCGGTAAAGACCCGCAGCGACAGGCCGCTGAAGCCTTCGTAGAACAGGACACCGAGAATGAGCGCCAGCCAGGACAGGCCGAAGCCGGTGGCCGCATAGGCCAGCGCCATGGTGATGACGTTTTTCCGCCGGCGTGTGGCGTAGAGAGGCGAGGACGCGCCCGAGATCATGATTGCCATGGTCAGGTTCCCAGCCGTGCGTTGAGCCGCATCAGCATTATCCGCGCGAAAGCCAGCACGATGAAGGTGATGACGAACAGGATGAGACCGAGCGCGATCAGCGAGGACGTATAGATGTCGCCGACCGCTTCGGTGAATTCATTGGCGATGGTCGCCGAGATCGTCGTGCCGGGCGCCAGGATCGAACCGGAGATGCGGTGCGCGTTACCGATTACGAAGGTGACCGCCATGGTTTCGCCGAGCGCGCGGCCCAAGGCCAGCATGACGCCGCCAATGACGCCGACGCGGGTGAACGGCAACACGACGTAGCGCGCCACTTCCCAGGTGGTGCAGCCCAGCCCATAGGCGGATTCCTTCAGCATCGGCGGCACCGCGTCGAATACATCGCGCGAGATCGAGGTAATGAAGGGCAGCACCAT
This sequence comes from uncultured Hyphomicrobiales bacterium, assembly GCA_903892675.1. Lineage (GTDB taxonomy): Bacteria > Pseudomonadota > Alphaproteobacteria > Rhizobiales > Xanthobacteraceae > Pseudolabrys. Next base: position 5,855 of record CAITJJ010000368.1, read on the forward strand.
GATGGCCAGGATCAGTCCGGCGGTGAGAACGCCGATGCCGTAGGGCGGGCCTTCGAACAAGGTCGACAGCACCGGCACGTTGCCGAACACCTTGATGAGGAAGGGCTGCACATATTGCTGCAGGAACGGCGCGAACACGAACAGGCCCCAGATGCCGTAGATGATCGAGGGAATGCCGGCGAGCAATTCGATGGCGATGCCGATTGGGCGGCGCAGCCACATCGGGCACAATTCGGTGAGAAACAAAGCGATGAAAAGACCGATCGGGACCGCGATCAGCATGGCGATCAGCGAGGTGATGATCGTGCCGTAGATCGGTGCGATGGCGCCGAACTGCTCGGTGACCGGGTTCCAGCTTTCTTCAAAAAGAAAGCCGATACCGAATTTCTGAAGGGCCGGCAGCGAGCCGTAGATCAGCGAGATGATGATGCCGCTGAGGATGATGAGAACCGCGAGCGCGGCGGCGCGCGTCAGATGCCGGAAAGCCGTGTCGCCAAGTCGCAACCTCTGCAGAACCTTGGCGCGATCGACCTTTTCGGCCGCCGATATGGCCCCGCCACCCTGAAACGCTACATCAACCACAGGACGCTCCCCTGAAGATTTCATGCAGCTCTCCTTGGGCAATGCGCCACTTCGGGGAGCCACTCAAGCGACCTTGCGGCCGCAATACAAGTCGCAAATTGGAGCCGGAGTATCCGGTAACGAGCAGGGAAAGGGCGCCAAGCTTCTGCTTTTAAGTTTGGCGCCCTTTCGTCTGTCGGCAGACTAGAATACGGGCTTGCCGCTCGCGTCCTTGATCTCGGCCTTCCAGGACTTCTCGATGTCCGCGACCACCTTGGCCGGCATCGGGACGTAGTGGAGTTCGTCGGCCATCTTGCCGCCGTTCTTGTAGGCCCAGGCGAAGAACTTGAGCGCTTCGCCAGTGGCGGCCACATCGGCCGGCGCCTTGTGTATCAATATCCAGGTCGCCGCCGTCATCGGCCAGGCTTTGTCGCCCGGCTGGTTGGCGAGGATGACGCCATAGCCCGGCTGCGAGTTCCAGTCAGCGTTGGCGGCCGCAGCCTGGAAGGCTTCGGCAGTCGGCTCGACGGTCTTGCCGGCTTTGTTGATCATGTTGGTATGGGTCAACTTGTTCTGCAAAGCGTAGGCGTATTCGACGTAGCCGACCGAACCCTTGGTGTTGGCAACGTTGTTGGCGACGCCTTCGTTACCCTTGGCGCCGATGCCGGCCGGCCACTGCACGGCGGCGTTGGTGCCGACCTTCGACTTCCAATCGGCGTTCACTTCCGAGAGATAGTAGGTGAAGTTGAATGTGGTGCCCGATCCGTCCGAACGGTGCACGATGGCGACCGCCTGATCCGGCAGCTTGGCCTTCGGGTTGAGCTTGGCGATGGCCGGATCGTTCCACTTCTTGATGTCGCCGAGGAAAATCTTGGCGAGCGTGTCGCCGTCGAGCACGAGTTCGCCCGGCTTGATGCCGTCGAGGTTCACGACCGGCACGATGCCGCCCATCACCATCGGAAACTGAGCGAGACCGGATTCCTCGAGCTCCTTGCCCGGCAGCGGCGCATCGGACGCGCCGAAGGTCACGGTCTTGGCCTTGATCTGCTTGATACCACCGCCGGAACCGATCGACTGATAGTTCAGTCCGTTACCGGTTTCCTTTTTGTAGGCGTCCGCCCACTTGGTGTAGACGGGATAGGGGAAGCTGGCGCCGGCACCCGAGATGTCGGCGGCGTTGGCCGGTACGAGCGCGGCGGCGGCGAGAAAGCCGGCGGCGGCAAATGCGGTCCAGTGTTTCATGAGTACTCTCCTGTTATCGGCCTTCGGCGATCCTCGGGCCCTTTACTCAGGCGTGACCTAGGCTTCGCGCGTCACCGTTCTATGAACCTTCTGTGACAGAGACATGACAGTGTAATGCGCTGTTAAGACTTGGGAATTGCCGGCTTACCCGGCGTCGCCTGTGCGCAGCGGCAGGTGCATTGTGAAGGTCGCGCCCTGCCCGAGTGTGCTGTCGATGGTCAGCCGGCCGCCATGGCGGTTGAGCACATGTTTGACCAGCGCCAGCCCCAATCCGGTGCCGCCCTGGGCGCGGCTATCGGCAACATCGACCCGGTAAAAGCGCTCGGTCAGACGCGGCAGATGTTCCGGCGCGATGCCGGGACCGTGGTCGCGCACCGCGATGCGCGCCTCCGGCCGGCCGACACGGGTCTGCGCCCGAGCCAGGGTGATGTCGACCCGCTTGCCGGCGGCACCGTATTTAAGCGCGTTCTCGACCAGGTTTTCGATGGCCCGGATCAACTCGTCGCGGTCGCCGAGCACAATCAGCGGCTCGGCCGGCGCTGTCAGCTTGATTTCGACCTGACGGTCGCGCGCCAAAGTCTGCAGACCGTCTGCGACCTGACGCAGCAAAGGCGCCAGATCGACCGGCGTGCTGGGCTGAAGATGCGCATTGAGTTCGATGCGCGACAGCGACAACAGATCGTCGATCAACCGCGCCATGCGCGCCGCCTGCCCTTGCATGATGCCGAGGAATTTCTCGCGCGCGGCCGGATCGTTCTTCGCCGGGCCTTGCAAGGTTTCAATGAAGCCGAGCAACGCAGCCAGAGGCGTGCGCAGCTCGTGGCTGGCATTGGCGACGAAGTCGGCGCGCATTTCCTCAACCCGGCGCAACGGCGTCAGATCGTTGAAAGTCATCACCAGGATGTCGGCATCATCGTCGACAAGACGCACCGGCGTGACAAAAGCCTCGAACCAGCGGTCGAGCGGCACGCGCTCGAAGAATTCGACGCGCTGGGCTTCGCCGCTCTTGCCGGCGCGCCTGATCGCATCGACCAGTTCCGGCATGCGTAATGCGATCAGCGCCGACTCGTCGCGCCGCAAGGACGGGACGATGCCGGCCGCCGCCTCGTTGAAGGCAATAACGCGCGTCAAGCTGTCAAGCACGATCGCCGGGTTCGGCAGGCCGCCGATCAATTGCCCGATCAAGACCGCATGCGGATGCGGCGCTCCGCGGCCGACGAAGACCGGCGCGCCGCGCATCTTGTTATCGTCTCGATCGCCAAACAGCGCATGCCAGGCCGCCCGCAGGCGGCCGACCGGCGCGGCCGGGCGCGGGCCGGGTCGCTTTTGGACCACCATAATTCCGCGCTGGTCACCGTCAGCCATGGTGCGCCATCACGGCCGGTCGCCGCCGGGCTTGTCGGATTCGACCGGGCTGAGAATCGGCGTCGCCACCTGAGTCACCGGAGCGAGTTCGATCTTCTCGCGCTCCCCATGCAAGTTCAACAGGATTTCGCGCACACCAAGGATGGCAAAAGCAATGGCAAACGGCGACAGATAATAAAGCACGCGGAATAGCAACAGCCCGGCGAGAAGGTGTTCCTTCTCGAATTGATAAAGCGCGATCAGCATGGCGGCGTCGAAGACGCCGAGGCCTCCCGGCGAATGGCTGGCAAAGCCGAGCAAGGTCGCAGTGACAAAGATCACCGCCAGGGTAATGAAATCGATGTTCGGCTCGCCCGGCAGCAGCATGTACATGGCGAGTGCACAGCAGCCGAGATCGATAATACCGATGCAAATCTGCAGCAAGGTGCTGGGACCGCGCGGCAGCCGCACGGTCCAGCCACCGCGGCCCACTTCACGCTGCGCACTCCAGACCCAGGCAAGATAGCAGGCGAGAATGGTCAACAGTCCAAGGCCAATGAACCGGTTCGCCGTCTCACCGAGTTGGTCGATAGCGCCGGCGGCGGTCGGGTGGATGGTAATACCGAGGCCCAGGACGGTGACATTGCCGAGCCAGAAGGTCAGGCCGGCGACGAAACAGATCTTGGCGACCTCGACGGCATCCAGCCCATAATGCGAATAAATCCGGTAACGGACCGCGCCGCCGGTGAATACCGTGGCGCCGATATTGTGGCCGATCGAATAGCTGGTGAAGCCGGCCAGGGCAGCGATGCGATAAGGCACCGCGCGGCGGCCGATCGTGCGCAACGCGAACCAGTCATAGAAAGTCAGGGTGAAATAGCCGCCGGCGACGAACAGCGCCGCCAGCACAATGTTGCGCGACGGCGTTGCCTTGATGGCGACGATGACCTCGTCGACGTTGATCTTGTGCAGCATCCGCCACAACACGGTGGCCGCCACGCCGATAATGACGAGACTGAGCAGAACGCCGATCCGATTCCAGCCGATGTATTTCTGGAAACCTCGCGCGAGCGCGCGTAGCAATTGAAGCATCGTTCCTCCGGACCGGCGCCGACTGTGCCGCGCATTTTGCCACGCGCGGCCAACCGATCCAGTAGCAGAACTTGGCAGCCTGCGCGAGGGCATGCGGGCGACCGGCGGTGGCCGGGCCACGCGCCTGCAATTTTTAAAAGGATTCCGCCCGCTCGGGGCCGGAATTCCGGCATGGCGCCGCCGCATTGCTGCCGCCAAGCGGCGCTCCGGCGATATATTTCCGGCACTTGCCGTGCGTCACAAAAGCCGCCACTGGTGGATACTTCAGCGCAGGATTTTCAAGTCAAAGCTGGATTTGCGGAGCCGCCCCGTGACCGACCAAGCCGCCATGATGCCGCTGCGCGTGACGCGCCACGAGAAGATCGCCGACGGCATTCACCTGTTGGAATTTCGCGCCGCGAACGGCGCGGCCCTGCCCGTTTTCACCGCCGGCGCCCATATCGCGGTGCGCACGCCCAAAGGCCTGACCCGCAAGTATTCGCTGTGCAACGACCCGGCCGAACGCGATCGTTACAAGGTCGCCATCAAGCGCGAGACAAATGGACGCGGCGGCTCGGTCGAGCTGATCGACACTGTCAAAGCCGGCGACACCTTGATGGTGGCGCCGCCGATCAACGATTTCGGCCTGCCGCCACGCGGCCAGGATTTCCTGTTCATCGCCGGCGGCATCGGCGTCACGCCGATGGTGGCGATGATCCACGAACTGCGCGCCGCCGGCAAACGCTTCCGGCTGTACTATTTCAACCGTTCGCCGGAAATGACAGCGTTCCGCGACGCTTTGAGCGCGGCCGAGCTGAAAGACAGTGTCGTCATTCATTATGACGGCGGCGATCCGGCGAAGTCGTACGATCTCAAGCCCGTGCTGAAGGAACGGCAGAACCGCGAGCATCTCTATTGCTGCGGGCCGCGGCCGCTGATGGAGGCGGTGCGCGCCATGACCGATCACTGGTCGCCGACAGCCGTGCATTTCGAGGCGTTCAGCGAGGCCGAGACGCATAAAGCGAGCGATACGCCATTCAAGGTGCGGCTGGCGCATTCGGATAAAGTGCTGACGGTGCCGGCCGACAAGACCATTCTCGAGGTGTTGCGTGACAATGGGCTCGACGTGCCAAGTTCATGCGAGACCGGCACCTGCGGCACATGCCGCACCAAATTGCTGTCCGGGGTTGCCGATCACCGCGATCTGGTGCTAGCCGAGCACGAGAAGGCCGACACGATCATGATCTGCGTATCGCGGGCGAAAACGGAAGAGATTACGCTCGATCGGTAGGCGCATGATCCCGAAAAGTGGGAACCGGTTTTCGGATAAGATCATGCGCGATCCTTTGAATCTCTATTCCTGAATGCTGCGCAGATAGACGCCTGCGGCGTGGGCGTCGGCCTCGTTGAACTTGAATTCCGGCATATCGGGATGGCCGGAAACGAGACCGGCCTGCAACCGGCGCGGAAACTGATCGAGATCGTAGCTGCGGCTCAGTCCACGCAACGGCGGCGCACCGGTGCGCGGGCTTTCGCCGGTCTTGCCGATGGCGTGACAGGATGCGCAAGCCTGCTGCAACAAGGCGCGGCCGGCCTCGGCCGGGTCCTGCGCCATCGCCGATACCGGCAGCCAGACCAGCGCAAGAAGAGACACCGCCAGCGGCGTTTTAGTATATCGCATTTCTGTCACTTTTCTTCGGCTGCCGTTATGGCAATCGGCGCGGCAGGCTTTTCGTTCCAGATCATTCGTTCGACACCGCAAATGCCGCCCTGTCAATGCACCGGCACTTGCGCCTCCTTGATGACGGCACCCCAGACTTTGGTTTCCGATTTGATGAAGGCGGCCGCTTCGGCCGGCGTCCCGCCGGCGCCATAGAGATTGAGCTTGGCAAAGTGAGCCTTGCCCTCCGGGCTCGTCAGCACTTCGTTCACTGCCTTGTTGAGTTTGGCGACGATCGCGGCCGGCGTCTTTGGCGGCGCGGCGATGGCATTCCAGGTGCCCGACTCGAAGCCCGGCACGCCCGCTTCATCGAGCGTAGGAATGTCCGGCAGGCTGGCAATGCGGCGGGTGGTGGCGACCGCGAGGATGCGGGCGCGTCCTCCCTCGTGCAACTTTATTGCGGAAGCGAGCTCCATGAAGATCATGTCGACATGGCTGGCGATGATGTCGTTGAGCGCCGGCGCGGTGCCTTTGTAGGGCACATGCAGCAACTTGGAGCCGGTCACTTTTTCAAACAGTGCCGCCGTCAGATGCGAGGTCGTGCCGATGCCCTGCGAAGCATAGCTGATCTTGCCGGGGTTTGCCTTGGCATAGGCGATGAATTCTTTCGCGTCCTTCGCCGGAAAATCGGGCCGCACCAGAAGCACATTGGCGATCGAGGTCATGATCGCTACCGGCTCGAATTGCGCCGGATTGAAATTCATCTTCTTGTACAATAGCGGGTTGACCGTCAGCGGCGCCGGCTGCGCCGCCAGCAGCGTGTAGCCATCGGGATCGGCGGTGAACACGGCCTCGGCGCCGATATTGCCGCCGGCGCCGGCGTGATTTTCAATGATTACCGGCTGGCCGAGGCGCTGGCGCAAGCCTTCGGCGACGAAGCGGGCAACGGTGTCGACGCCGCCGCCGGCGGGAACGCAGACGATGATCTTGATCGGTCTGCTCGGATAGGCCGCCGCGGCGTCCTGCGCCGATACCGCCGGCGCCGACAGGGTGAGCGCGGCAAGCGCCGCCAGAATTGTCCTGATCATCGTGATTTCCCCTCTCAACTTTTTTCTTGCCAGCGGCAGCTCACGCACGAAGCGCCATCAACATGTCGGCGATGTAATCCTCGGCGCTGGCAACGACCAGCATCAACGCCCAGGGCCGCAACTGTGCCAGGCTGCGTGAAAGTTCGGCGGCCGGGACCGACGGCGCCGTAACCACCAGCCCGGTGGTCATGACGCGCTTGAGGCTGCAGGCTTCGCCGATGATCGAGGTCGATTCGATGCTTTCGCCAGCCGTCGCGATCATCACGACGAGATCGGCATGCTCGATTTCGTCGACAAGAATTTTGGTGTGCCCGGCCAGATCGGCGAGCCAGCCGCGCATCGAGAACGGCGCATCGCGCGGCGGCGCGCTCGCAAGCGTGGTCAGAAACGACGTGTTACCCCAAACCGACGTCGCCAGACGCTTTACGATGGCCTCGCTGGGGCGGTCGAGCGCGATGACCTTTATCGATCGCGGCTGCGAATTGGGCGCATCGATGCGGAAGCGCGCCTCGGCGGCGCTCGCCGCGCGGGCCGATTCACTTTGCATCGCAGCGCTCCCGGTTGGGAAAACTAGACCGAGGCATGAGAGGTGCCTGCGCGAACGACCAAGGCGTCTTTCGCCGCCTCGATGAACGGTCTGTCGGGCGGCAGGATGACCGCGGCCGAACGCACCTGTTGATGCGCATTGTCCACGCCAGGCGGCGCCTGATCCTTGTCCGTCAGCGCCTTGACCGAACGCACCAGACGATGCCGCGCCATGATGATGCCGTTGTCGGTCGACACCAGATTTTCCTTGGTACGATCGACGATGGGACCCATGCTTTCCTGCAGCGAGGCATCTTGCATGGCAATGCCTTCGACGCCGCTGAAGGTCCGTCCTGCTTTCTGGGCGGCGCGATCGATCAGGTAATCATTGTCCTTGTTGGCGAGCGGGCGGAATGTGCCTGGCTCGTATTTGACATGAATGCCTTTGCCGTCGCGCATGGCCGCGACTTCGCCCGGCGACAATGCGCGTATCGGATGATAATCGAAGCTCCACGTCCAGCAATTGTCGTCGTCGATCGGAATCCAGAAGTGGCCGTGCACGGGATGATCGCCGCGCGGCGGGATCATGGTGAAGGACGGCATGACCCATTGCGTGATGCGCCAGTAATAATTGCCGCTTTCGGCATTGCGGCGCGCGCCGATGAACAGGCCGCCGGGACTTTCGACGACCTCGAAGACCGGCCGCGAGTCTTTCAGATTATATTGGTTGGCTTTGGCGCCGCGGAACAGCGGATCGGAATTGAGATCGCCGCGATGCAGGAACGAGACGTGGCTGGAATCGATGCCGCCTTCCATCGCCTGCAGCCAGTTCGATTCCTGGATTCGCTTCGACATGAAGCTCTGCTCGGGCGGCACCAGCGCGAATTCCCACTCCGGCAGCGGCGGCTGCTTATCGGCCGGCCCCATATAGGTCCACAAGACGCCGCCGCGCTCGACCAATGGATAGGATTTCAGTTTGATCTTGTTGCAGAAGCCGCTTTCCACCGGCTCGGACGGAACCTCGATGCATTGGCCGGTGCGATCGTATTTCCAGCCGTGATAGGGGCAGCGCAGCCCGCCTTCCTCGTTGCGGCCGAACCAGAGAGAGACGCCGCGATGGGCACAGAACTCGTCGATCAGGCCGAGCCGGCCTTCGCTGTCGCGAAAAGCCAGCAGGCGTTCCGACAAGAGCTTTACCCGCACCGGCGGACAATCGTTTTCCGGCAGTTCGGACGAAAGCAGCGCCGGCAGCCAGTAGCAGCGGAACAGCCGTCCGCCGGCAGTGCCGGGGCCGGTCAGGGTCAGCAAATCGCTTTGCTCTTTTTTCAGCATCGTGTGACTCCGGCCGCGCAGCGAACCGCCTGCGACATCGCGAAAGAGTTGACCCGGCTGATAAGCTGTGGTTGTCAGCAGGGCATAGGCATCAGCAAGCCATCGTCATCAGAAAACCTTGGCGCCCAATGTCCTGCGCCGCGCTTCATACTAGACCCGCCACAAGACGGCTATCAATGACCAGCCCGACGGTTCCTGCCGCATCCAGTCCGATCCGCCTGTGCGGCATCGACGATGTCCTCGAAGGCTGCGCCCTCAAGGTCGAGCATGGCGGCACAGCCTACGCCGTCTACAACGTTGGCGGCGTCTATTTCGTCTCCGACGATATGTGCACGCACGGCCCCGGCTCGCTCGGCGAAGGCGAACTCTATGGCGACATCATCGAGTGCAATTTCCACGGCGGACAATTCAATGTCCGCACCGGAGAGGTCGCCGGTCCGCCCTGCATGGTGCCGGTGAGGACCTATAAAGTGCGCGTCGACGGAACCGATATATTCATCGAGCCCTGACCGGCCCAGGGCATTGCACGACGGCATTACACGGACGCCTGACTGTGATTTGCCCTGGCCAGACGCGATATCGCCTCGATCATCGCCGTCGGATCGGCGACCCCCTTGCCGACGATATCGTGGCCGCTGCCATGCGCCACGGATGAAAACAGAATCGGGCTGCCGATCGCCAATCCCGCGGTCGCGTTGCGGGCGAGAAGTTTCGCCGTAATGTGCCCCTGATCGTGCAACATGACGATGAAAGCGTCGCAATCCTCGCGGTGAAACATGGTGTCGGCGCCGAACGGCCCGCTGACGTTTATGCCGGCTTTCGCGGCGTCATCGATCGCCGGCTTGATGATCTCGATTTCCTCGCGGCCGAACAGGCCGCTCTCGCCGGCATGTGGATTAAGCCCGCCGACATGAATGCGCGGGGCGGCAACGCCGAGGCGCTTGAGCATGCGGTCAGCGGTCGCGATTACGTGCCCGACACGCGCGCGGGTAATGAGCCCGATCGCTTCCCTGACGCTGACATGCAGCGTGCAATGCACGATCTTCACGTCGCCGAAACAGAGCATCAAATAGACGTCGTCGCGGCCAAGCCCGGTCTCGCGTGCGACGAAGGACGGATAGCCGTCGAACTCGATGCCGGCCAGCGCAATGGACGTCTGGTTCTGTGGCGCGGCGACCACGGCGCCGGCGGCGCCCGACATCGCCGCCTTGATTGCCGCGCTTGCCGAGGCCAATGAGGCTCTGCCATTGGCGGCGCTGGTCTGGCTGAAGGAAATTTCTTCTGATGACCGGCAGGCGAGCAAAGTCAGTGCGCCATTGGCTGCTTGCGCTTCGGGAATACGGTCGACGACTCGAACCTCGGCGCCGATGCCGCAAGCTTTGGCATGGCGCGCCATCACGTCAGGATCGCCAACGAGAACGGGCCGGCACAGCGCGCGCACGCCCGCATCGAGCGCGGCCTTCATGCTGATCTCAGGTCCGATGCCACCGGGATCGCCGGTGGCAATGACGACGGTCGGTTTTATGTCAGCCGGCATTGATGCTGCGCTTTCGGTGGTCGCTGAGATCGAAAAACCTAGGCGTCCTTCATGGCATCGCGCTTCCAGACTTCCCAGGCATCGTCCAGTCGCTTGGGATCCTGACTTTCATCTGGCGCTATATAGGTGATGGGCCGCCGGAACGATAGCGCGGTGACGAGCTGTTGCGCGTTCACTTCGGTATAGAGAGCGCGTTGCACCGCGAGTTTGATATTGGGCGCGACGACGAGGTTGCCGTGGCCGCGCATGAGCGCGACCGGTCCGTCGCCAAGCGTCTGCGCCAATGACTTGCCCTGCGCATTATTGGTGACCAGCAGACCCTGCGTAATCCCGACATCGCGAATTTCCCACACCGGCACTTCCTTCACCAGAAACGAGGCGATGTGCGAGATCGCCTTGAGCGGCTCGCCGGTCACGCTGAACGGAATCATCGTCGGCGAATGGCTATGAACGACGGCGTGCACGTCCGGCCGGGAGCGATAGGCTTCGCCATGGATAAACCGTTCGAGAAAGACGCGGCGGTCGCACTGGTCGATCGGATTCGAGTCGAGGTCGAATTCCATGATGTCTTCGGCCGAGACCAGCGCCGGCGCCCGCGCCCGCGACAGAAGATAGCGCTCGGGATTGCCGGGATGCCGGACGCTGACATGTCCCCAGGCGTCCAGCACGCCGTGCTGCGCGAGAATACGGCTGGCAATGACCAGATTGCCGACCAGCGCTGGATCGACAGGGTCGGACGACGGACTTGAAGCAGCTTGCAATGGAGTCACCTTGGTGTTGGATCAGTACTCGCTCAGAGCGTCTGGAGATTAGTGCCCCGTGGCGAGCGCCGCCAGTCTGGCCGGATCGGCCGGCAGTCGATTGCCGCGCCAGACGACGTGCAGATCAGGCCGCACCAGCAGCAGATCGTAGCCATAGAGTTCGCGCGGCCGCTCGTCGCCGATTTCGAGGACGGTGAGCGGCGCGCCATAGGCGGCAAAAGCCGGCGCGAGGCCCGACATATCGGCCTGCGTCCCGGCCAGCCGCAACAGTGTATAGCCATCGCCGATGCGATCGTGCAGCGCGCGGCCGTCATCGAGCCAGACGTGAGGAAGGCGCGCGCCCGGCCATGTCGTCGGCACGTATTTCATGAAATCCGGCTCGGGCGGGTCGCCGGGCTCCGGCCAGATGACCGGCGAGCCGCCATAGACATAACCAAGCTCGGCGCCGATCATTTCATTGCTCTTGCGTTGCTCGACTTCCGCGATGCGCGTCAGGTTGGCGCGGGTTTCGGCGCCTTCAGGCGTATTGTCGCGCATGTTCGGCCGGTACGCCGATCGCCAGGCCCGCCGCCCCCGCGAGGCATGACGCGATGCGTCGACGTTGCGCGCGCCGATTTGCCTGCGTTCGATTTCGTAGGAGGCGAGCAAACCCGGGCCGCCCCAGCCTTGCAGCGTCGCCGCCAGTTTCCAGGACAAATCGATGGCGTCGCCGACGCCGCTGTTCATGCCGAGGCCGCCGGTCGGGATGACGAGGTGCACCGCGTCGCCGGCGAGAAAGACGCGATTCTCGCAGTAGCTGTCAGCGAGCAAGAGGTTTTGCCGCCATTGCCCGACATAGAGCATCTCGTAGTTGACCGGCATGCCGACGGTCTTCTCGAACATTGTCGCCATGTCGGCGTCGGTCTCGACCACCGAGTGCAAGGTGAAATGGCGGGTCGAATCCTGAACGATCAGGAATGTCGCCTGTCCGTCGGCGACGTGATAGTGCCGGCCCTTGCCGATCGGGATGCGCTCGAAAAGGTCGTCGCATCGATAAAGCGCCTGACGCAGTTGCAACAGATTGGCCTCGCCCTGCAACTTGATGCCGAGTTGCCGGCGGACGGCACTGTTGCCGCCGTCGCAGCCGACGAGGTAATCGGCGCGCAGGTCGGTCATCGAGCCGTCTGTATTTTTTATCCGCGCCTGGACCGAATTGGCGTCTTGCTGGAAGGAAATAAATTCGCATCCGTAACGCACGTCCACACAGGGTATGGATTCTGCAATATCCTTCAGCAGCGGTTCGAGCGTGTATTGCGAGATGAGCTGATAGGGTTCGAGCGGCATTGTGCCGTCATTGTGCGCGGCGATCTCGGCCTGCGCCTGCGCGACCGACGGATAGGGCAGATGCAACAATGGCGGCTCGACCAGCGAGGTGATGATGAACACGTCCATCGGGCAGTCGCGCGGAAACCCCGCATCGCGAATCTTTTGCGCTATGCCAAGGCGGCGATAGATTTCCATTGTGCGCGCATTGCAGCGTTCCATTTTCGGCAGAAATTGCGGCGCTTCCTTTTGCTCCAATAACACACAGCGGATGCCGCGCCGGCCGAGATCGATGGCGAGCGTCAGGCCGACCGGACCGGCGCCGACAATGAGAACCTGTGAATCCAAACTGAAACTCCGGAAAAGGCGAAGAATTAATCAACCAGATACTGCGACGAACCAGCGGACCGGACCCTACTGCATGGCCCCGACATCATCCAAGCGGCAGGTCCAGCGCGCAGGCACGCGGCTAAATGAATAGCGGCCGATCAAGGAATTGATTGACTGGACTGATTTGACAACGCGATCGGCAGCGGTGTGAGGCGATCGGTTGCGAAGGAAGATGGTGCCCAGGGGCGGGATCGAACCACCGACACTGCGATTTTCAATCGCGTACACCCACCTCCGCTAAGTTCTTGAAGCTGTGAGACATCGTTTGTGTCCGCACAAATTAAACAATATTATAAGGCATTTTCGTTGACGCCACGCGACAGCGGACGCACACTCGCGGACAGTCAAGTAAACTGATAGTGCGGACATAAAGCGGACACGCCAACCATGAAGCCAGAAAAGCTCAGCGAGGAGACGATCAAACGGCTCCCAGTCCCGACCCAAGACAGGGGGAACGCAATCACCTATTTCGCGGGCGCTACGATCCAAGGCGCTAAGGCGCCCCGCGGCTTCGGGGTTCGTGTCACTGCGGCCGGTGCCCGCGCTTTCATTCTCAACTACCGTCTACGCGGGCGGGAACATCGCTTTACGATTGGAGCTTGGCCAGACTGGTCCGCCCTCAAGGCTGTTCGCGAGGCGCGCAATTTGCGCCAGCGTGTTGACCGCGGCGAGGACCCGCTTAAGGACAGGGCGGCCCCCCCCGCAATTAAGACCGTCTCCAGCGTTCTCGACGATTTCGTGGCTCGCTATGTCCGCAACAAGGAAAAGCCGTTACGGAGCGCGGCCCCCATCGAGAGCGCCCTTAATCGGCTGGTTAAACCCCGCATCGGTAAACTGGGTGTCTATGAGTTGCGCCGCTCTCACATGGCGGAAATGCTGGACCATATCGAAGATGAAGCCGGTCCCGTTCAGGCTGACAGGACTCGCGCCTATGTTCACAAAGCACTCAGTTGGTATGCTGAAAGGGATGATCAATTCAATCTCACAGCCGCGTTTGTGAGGGTTAAGCCGAGAGCTAACCCGAAAGAACGCGCACGAACTCGCGTTTTGTCCGATCAAGAAATCCGCATTATTTGGCCGGTGCTGGGCAATTCTGGAACGTTCGGGAGCTTGGTCAAGATGCTGTTGCTTACCGCGCAGCGGCGCGATGAAGTGGCCCACATGGGTCGCAAAGAAATCGGGCATGACGGGATTTGGACCATCCCCGCCGAACGTTACAAAACGAAGCGACCTAACCATGTCCCGCTGTCAAAAACCGCGCTCGCGCTCATACAAGACCAGCCAAAATTTGACGGTTGCGACTACGTGTTTCCATCGAGGGCCAGAACGCCATACTCGGGGTTTGGCAAGAGCAAGGCCAGGCTTGATAAGGCCACACTCGCAGCTATGAAGAAGCAGGCAAAAAAAGAGGCAAAAATCGACCCTATCCCGAATTGGACCCTTCATGATTTGCGCCGGACCGCAAAGACCTTGATGGTTCGTGCAGGCGTGCGTCCGGATATTTCGGAGCGTGTGCTTGGTCACGTCATTGCGGGTGTTGAGGGGACTTATGATCGGCATTCCTACGCGGACGAAAAGCAAGATGCCCTTGAGACACTCGCTACGATGGTTGACCGCATTCTGAACCCGCCTCCGTCAAACGTCAGGGTGCTGGCGGGGCATCGTGGTAGCGCACAACCGTGAGCGGCAGCAGCAAGGCAGATCGGCTATGGTAGGTAACCGACGCAAAGCCCCTCGAAAAAACAGCAACAAATCCTTCATGCCCGTAAATCGGAGCGGACTTAGTGCTAAGGCGCAAGAACAACTTGTCGGAATATATGTTGAATTACTTCGGCCTTACGGCATGCCCCCAACATATCTCCACGAAGTATTGCAAGAGGCCGCAAAACGGGCGGGTTGGCACCCCCCTACTGTAAAGGCTCGGCTTCGCCAGAAAACCGCCGCACATGGTCGAACCATTCAGCGCGAGCGGGGCCAGTGGGCACGCCGGATGATG
>CAITJJ010000369.1 GCA_903892675.1 uncultured Hyphomicrobiales bacterium
CCCTGGGCCGACGCCAATCTGCATGTGCTCAGCCATGGCCTGCACTATGCCTCAGCCGTGTTCGAGGGCGAGCGCGCCTATGGCGGCCAGATTTTCAAGTCAACCGAACATTCCGAACGGCTGAAGCGGTCGGCCAATATCCTCGACTTTGAGATCCCCTTCTCAGTCGCCGAGATCGACGCCGCCAAGAAGCTGGTGGTCGACAAGAACGGCCGCAAGGAGGCTTACGTCCGTCCGATCGCCTGGCGCGGCTCGGAGATGATGGGCGTCTCGGCGCAGAACAACAAAATCCACCTCGCCATCGCCTCCTGGGAATGGCCGAGCTATTTCGACCCCGAGCAGCGGCTCAAGGGCATCCGGCTTGATCTCGCCGACTATCGCCGGCCCGATCCGCGCACCGCGCCGTGCCGCGCCAAGGCCGCCGGCCTTTACATGATCTGCACCATCTCCAAGCACGCGGCCGAGCGCAAAGGCTACGCCGACGCCATGATGCTGGACTGGGAAGGCCGGGTCGCCGAATGCACCGGCGCCAATATCTTCTTCGTGCAGGATGGCAAGATCCATACGCCGATGGCCGACTGCTTCCTCGACGGCCTCACCCGGCAAACCGTGATCGGGCTGGCCAAGAAGCGCGGCATCGAAGTGGTCGAACGGCGTATTCTGCCGGACGAGCTCACCTCCTTGGGCGAATGCTTCATTACCGGCTCGGCTGCGGAAGTCACCGCGGTGTCGGAGATCAAGGACTGGAAATTCACGCCCGGCGCCATCACCAAGCAGTTGATGGACGACTACACCGCCGAAGTGAAACCGAAGGCGGCGGCCGCGTAAAGCGCGGCCACTTCGATGAACCGGGATGCGGATGCGCAGCAGCCGGTCATCGATTTCCTCGCCGACCCGGCGACGCATGGCGGCGCCGCGGTCAAGCGCATCGACACCCATGCGGCCTCTGTCTTTTTGGCCGGCCAGCGCGCGCTCAAAATCAAACGCGCGGTGCGCTTTCCTTTTCTCGATTTCTCCACGCTGGCAAAGCGCAAGGCCGCCTGCGCGGCCGAGATCGAGGTCAACCGGCTTTATGCGCCAGAAATTTATCGCGGCGTGGTCGCGATCACGCGCGCAGCCGATGGCGCTCTCGCGGTCGGCGGCCAGGGCGAAGCGGTCGAATGGGCGGTCGAGATGGCCCGCTTCGACGAGACGCAGGGTTTCGACCATCTCGCCGATAAAGGCCGCATCGATGCGGCCCTCGCGGATAATCTCGGCCGCGCAGTCGCCAAAGCCCACGCCGCTGTGTCCGTCGTCACAGACGCCGGCTTTGCCGACACGCTCGCCGAGATCATCGAGCAGAACCACGGCGAATTGCATGCGGCACCTGATCTGTTCGCAGCCAAAGACACCGACGCCCTCACTGCCGCCAGCCGTACCGCGCTGGAACGGTTGCGCTCCCTGCTCGAAGCGCGCGAGCGCGAGGGGTGCGTGCGGCGCTGCCATGGCGATCTGCATCTCGGCAATATCGTCCTGATCGACGGCGCGCCGGTGCTGTTCGACGCCATCGAATTCAATCCGAAGCTCGCCACCATCGACGTGTTCTATGATCTCGCCTTCCTGCTGATGGACCTGATCGACCGCGGCCTGATCGAGGCCGCCAATGGCGTGCTCAACCGCTATCTCGCCGAAAGCAGCCGCGACAGCGACCTCGACGCGCTCGCCGCGCTGCCCTTGTTCATGTCCTTGCGCGCCGCGATCCGCGCCAAGGTCACCGCCGCGCGGCCGAACCGCGATGCCGCGATGGAAAAAAGCGCGCGCGATTATTTCGCGCTGGCGTGCAAGCTGATCGCGCCGCCGCGACCCAGACTGGTCGCGGTCGGCGGCCTGTCCGGCACCGGCAAGTCGGTGCTGGCGCGCGCGCTGGCGCCCGCCGTCATGCCGCTGCCCGGCGCAATCCTTTTGCGCAGCGACGTCATGCGCAAAACGCTATTCGGTGTGCCGGAAACCGAACGCCTTCCCGCTTCCGCCTATACGGCGGAGGTCACAGCGAAGGTCTATGCGGCGCTTGTCGCGCGGGCGCGCCGCGTGCTCGCCGCCGGCCATTCGGCGATTGTCGACGCGGTCTTTGCCAAACAGGCTGAACGCGATGCGATCGCGCAGGCAGCGCCCCGCACGCCTTTCCATGGCCTTTTCCTCACCGCCGATCTTGCCGTCCGCGTCGCTCGCGTCGGCGGCCGCACAGGCGACGCCTCCGACGCCGATGCGACAATTGCCCGCGCCCAGGAACACTACGATCTCGGCGAGCTTGAATGGACCGAAGTCGATGCCTCCGGCACGCTGGACGAGACGCTGCAACGCGGCAAGAAAACGATCGGCCTGTAACCAGCCATGCGCCCAGCGGCGCGCAGCCCTCGGCCTTTTCCCCTTGGCGTGAACGGCAAAATCAATGCATAGCTTTCTTGACGCGCCTTCGCTTCGCCCCGCCGGGTTCCCGCCAATGAGTCTTGCGCCAATGAGATCTGCGCTATGAGATCCGCGCCCCGCTTCGGACTGACGGCGCGCCAATGGGCGGTCGGGCTCGCCGGCTATTGCACCTTCGTCAATCTCTATTCGCCGCAGGCGATCCTGCCGCTGCTGTCGGTCGAGTTCGGCGCCGGCGCCGCCGAGATTTCCACCATCATGACGGCGAGCACCTTGGCCGTGGCGCTGACCGCGCCGTTCACCGGCACCGTCGCCGATGTGCTTGGCCGCAAGCGGGTCATCGTCACCGCCATGCTGCTGCTCGGTCTGCCGACCTTGATGTGCGCTTTGGCGCCGAACCTGCACGCGCTGGTATTCTGGCGCTTCGTGCAGGGGCTGGTGATGCCGCCGGTCTTTGCCGTCACCATCGCCTATATCGGCGACGAGTGGGAACCGCATGAGGCGACCGCCGCTGCCGGCGTCTATACCTCCGGCGCCAGCATTGGCGGCTTCAGCGGACGCTTCATCACCGGCGTTCTCGCCGACATCATCGGCTGGCGCTATGCGCTCGGCTGCATCGCGCTGATGACGCTCGCCGGCGGCATCGCCGTGCTGTTCCTGCTGCCGCGCGAGCGCAAATTTATCCGCTCGGAAGGCCTGGTCGCCTCCGGCAAGCAGATGCTGCAACACTTCCGCAACAAGCAGTTGCTGGCGACCTACGCGGTCGGCTTCGGCGTTCTGTTCTGTTTCGTCTCGACCTTCACCTACATCAATTTCCGTCTCGCGGCGCCGCCCTACGATTTATCCGCGACCTGGCTGGGTGCGATCTTCATCGTCTATCTGGTCGGCTCCGGCCTGGCGCCGATGGCCGGCTGGGCAGTCGGACGCTTCGGCCGGCGGCGCTTCATGATTCCGGTGATGGGCCTTTGGATTGGCGGCGTCCTGCTGACCTTGTCGGGCCCGCTCTGGCTGATCGTCCTCGGTCTGACGATCTGCGCCAGTTGCGGGCTGATTTGCCAAACCATCTCCACAGGCTACGTCACCATCACCGCCAAGGCCGGCCGCTCCTCGGCTGTGGGCCTTTACGTCACCAGTTTCTATGTCGGCGGCAGCTTCGGCGCAGCGCTCGGCGGCATCGCCTGGATCTTCGGCGGCTGGCCGGCCTGCGTGGCGATGATTGTCGCGATCCAGCTCGGCATGGCCGCGATCGTCTATTTCGCCTGGGCGCGCCGCGTGCCGCCCGCGCCGGCGATCGCACCGGTCGAGCCGGCGTGAGCGCTGCGCAAGTTCATGGCTTGGTGTCGCACTGGTAGAATTCGATACGGCAAAAGCCCTGACGGCTGCGGCCCGCCGATGCCTTGCATATTTCGGTTGCGCGGTTTTCCGCGGTCGCACGGTCGGGCCCAATTGCCCAGCCTGCCCCGGGCGTCCCGACTTTTGGATCGAGGGACTCGGCGACGCACTGATTGCGGAAAACCTCGACTACCTTGCATTTTCCCTGGGTTTTCTTGGAGCCGTGCGTGTTGCACCAGTCCAGCGCCGCCTTGCGCGCCGCTTCCTCGGTATCGTGGTTGATCGTGGCGCCCAGTGAATAGCCGTCCTTGGCGATGTCGCCGGTGACGCCGATCGCAAGCGCGCCGATCGCCGAAGCGCTGCTGAGGCCGGACAACAGAAAAAACAGCCCGCACGCTGCCGCAAGCCCACGCGACGGTGATCGTGACGAATTGAACATGTGCCCCCCAATGCGAATGCCAGCACAGACTAAGGCCGCGCCGGAGATATTGGAAGCGCGCTCGGATGCCACAAAGGCGCGTAGCCTTTCGCCAACACCGCAAGGATCGCCGGCGGCGTCAGGACATCGACGTCGATGCCATCCGGCCGCGCGCGCTTTGCGGCGTAGCCATCCGGCGCCCAGCGCAACAGGTGCTTGCCGCTTACGGCGAAAGCCTCTTCGCCAAATGCGATCATCGCGCCGTCCGGCAATGCGTCAAGCGCGCGGCGATGCAGGCGCTTGGCTTTGCCGGCGAGCCGCTCGCCATGCAGCACGGCATCCATCTCCGGCGCTTTGTGTTTGCCGGGAAACATGGCCGCGAAGGTGAGCGCATCCTTGCGCCGGCATTCGAAGCACGGCCGGTGCCCGGCGGCAATGGCCGTCACCTCGTCGAGAAAGAACAGTTCGCTGTAGCTGTCGCCCCAGACCTCGCGGTGGCGGTTGTTGAAGTCGAGCCTGCAGCAGATCCATTGCTTCGACGCCCAGCGCCGCGCGCCCAGTTGGCGCCGCGCATCGTGCAGCCGCCCGCCGCGATTGCCCATCAGCAGGCCGCGCACTGGCGCAATCGTCAGGTCGCCGAAGGGCGTGACACGATTTTGCAGCGGCATGCCGCGAGCATTCTATATTTATAGACCGAACGCAAAGGCTCCGGCGGCCACGGCGACGCCGGCCAGCACCGCGAAGAAGTCCCGGCGCACGACGATCATCACCAGCGCGGTCGCGGTAAGCGCGACGATCGCGCGCGGTCCGCCCTGCACCAAGGTCGGCACCACCGTCGCCGCGATAATCGAGCCGGGCAGAGCGTCCAGCATCCGGCGCAGGCGCGGCCCGATGACGAGGCGGCCGATCAGCCAGTAGCCGGCGATACGGGTGACGTAGACAACCGCGGTCATGGCCGCCAGTACGACGAAAAAGCCGAAAGCGTCTTTCTCAATCATCGTTGAACACTCCGGCGAAACAGCCGGCCAGCGTACCGACGATGAGATACCAGAAACCGCCGAACAGAATATCGGTGGCGAGCGCCGCCACGCCGCCGACGATGAGGCCATAGGAACGGCGCGGGCCGCGCCACAGCGGCACCAGCATGGCGACGAAGAAGGCCGGCATCACCAGGTCGATACCAAACTGCTTCGGATTGCCCACCGACGCCCCGGCGATGAAGCCGGGCACCGCCATCGTCACCCAGGTGACATACATCGCGACGCCGCCGCCGAGCATGTGAGCAGGGTCGCGGCCGCCATTGGCGTAATAACGCAGCGACATCAGCCAGGGCGGCTCGACCAGAAAAAACAGCGTCGGATAGACTTTGCGCGCCGGTTCGCCGCCGAGCAGCGGCCGCAAGGTCGCGCCGATCATCAGATAGCGCGCATTGACCAAGGCGGTCAGGGCCAGAATTCCCGCGACGCTGGCGACGGTGAGTGTCTCTGGCCAGCTGTCCAGCACGACCATCTGCACCACACCGGCGAAAACGGTGGCGCTCATCAACAGCGCCTCGAACAAGGTCATGCCCTTGCGCGCAGCGACCGTCCCATAGGCCATGGCAAAGCCGGTTATCCCCGGCACGAAGGGCAGCACGTCGAGCGCGCCGCGCCGGAAACCGGCGAAGGTCCAGCGCGCCGTGTCGGGATTAGCCGTGTCTGGAGTGGTATTGGCGGGATCGGCTTCGGGCGATGTCATGACGCAACAGCGCTAACGCAGTCGCGTGCGCCGGGGAAGCCACAAAAACAAACGCCCGCCATGCTCTTTAAGAGTTTGCGGCGGGCGTTTTAGGTCGTTGTAGGGATGGCTTCAGGCCTGCGGCGCAGGTGCGACATCGCCGGTCGGCGAATCGGGCGTCTTGCGTTGCTTGCCGGCCGGCGGCACGGCCGACGAACGCGGCGTTACCGGCTCGATCACCACTTCGCGGTTCGGGCGGATGCCGTTGATCAGATCCTTGATCTCGTCTCCGGTCAGCGTTTCGAATTCGAGCAGGCCGCGCGCCAGCACTTCGAGATCGGCGCGCTTTTCGGTGAGGATGACGCGAGCTTCTTCTAGCCCGGTTTCGACCAGCTTGCGCACTTCCGAGTCGATCTTGCGGTTGGTCTCCTCGGAGACGCTCTGCTGGCGCGACACCTGATAGCCGAGGAACACCTCGTCGCCATTGTCGCCATAGGCAACCGGACCGAGCGCATCGGACAGACCCCAGCGAGTCACCATCATGCGGGCAAGCTTGGTGCCCTGCTCGATGTCGGAGG
>CAITJJ010000370.1 GCA_903892675.1 uncultured Hyphomicrobiales bacterium
CCGGCGGCGTGTCGACCGGATCGAGCGGCTGCAGCTTGAGCACGTAGCGGGCGTAGATCGTATAGGGGTCGCGTAGCCAGTCCTCGATGGCGGTGACTGAAAGCCGCAGCGGACGCGCGGCCAGCGGCGGCTTTGGCGCCGGGCGTTCGGCGGCTTTCACCTCGGCCGGATGGTCGAGCGCGCGGGCGAGGTCGAGATAGCCATTGCCGCGCGCCAGCACATTTTTCCAACTCGGCTCGCCCGCCAGCGCGGCGATACGCTGCACGAAGCGCGACGTCACGGTCGGCGCGCCAGCGAGCTTGGCGGCGCGGCTCAGAATGACTTCTGGCGCGCCCAGGCCTTGCGCAAAGTCGTGCGCGGAAAGCCCAATGCGGCGCTCCGGCGGATCGAGGCCAAGGTCGCGGCGCATCGGGCGCGAGAGCCACGGGTCGCTGCGGGTTTCCGGCGGCCATGTTCCTTCGTTGAGCCCACCGAGCACGACGCGATCGATACTCTGCATGCGCGCTTCCAGCGGGCCGAAAATGCGCACCCGCACGTCATGGATTTCCGGCCGCCGCACCACGCGCTCGCCGATACTGGCGTGGAACAGTTCGGCATAGTCGCTCGCAGCGACGGCAAGGCCGGCCGCCGATGGGCTGAGGCTGAGTTCCTCCAGCGCGCGGGCCAGCGCCGCGCCGTCATGATTGGCGAAAGCCGCGACCTTGCCGGTGGCGTCGCCACCGAGCGCGGCGATAACGTCGCGGTGGCAGGCGGCGAAATGGCTGAGCGGCTTGGCGCGTTTGATGTTTTCAAGCGGCGCCAGCGCAGCGGCCAGCCGCGCGATCAATTCGGCGGCGACGTCGAACTCGTCGTCGGCCATCAGCCAGCGCGGATCGCTGCGGTGAAGCGAATCGCGATTGGCGCGGAAGCTCGATAGCGCATGTTCGAGGCCGGCGCTGCCGGGTCGTGGCCGCGGGCCGCGCAGCAACGCGCGTTCCAGCGTGGCAATCGCCGTGTCCTGGGCGCCTTCGGCGGCGCCGAGCCGCAGCAGCGGGTGCTTAAGCAGCGCCAGCAATGTCACCGGCTTCAGGCCGTCCAACGCCGCAAGCGCTGCAAGGCGCGCGAACACGCCGGCCTGGGTATCGGCGAGGCTGTCGCCGCCGGAATCGTCGACCGGCACGCGCCAGCGTTCCAGCG
Organism: uncultured Hyphomicrobiales bacterium; assembly: GCA_903892675.1. Classification (GTDB taxonomy): domain Bacteria; phylum Pseudomonadota; class Alphaproteobacteria; order Rhizobiales; family Xanthobacteraceae; genus Pseudolabrys. The sequence continues at coordinate 1,177 of CAITJJ010000370.1, forward strand.
CGGCGACGACGCGGCGCGCCAGCGCGCGGTCCGGCGTCACCAGCGCGGCGGTTTTGCCGGGCGTTTCCACTGCCTCGCGCAGCGCGATCGCGATGGCCAGCGCTTCCTCCTCGGCATTGGCAGCCTCGATCAGGCTCAAGGCTGCAATCGCCTCATCGGCGGCGGCGTTAAAATCTTTGGCGGCGCGCCGCACCTGCCAGCGCTCGGTGGTGGCGGCCGGGCGTAAGGCCTCGGACACCAGCCTGTCGCGGCCATGCGGCCGCGGCGCGCTCAGTTGAACGACATCGCGGCGCGCGATGCCGATCCGCGCCAGCAGCGCCTGCATGGCGAACTGGGCGTGGCCGGCGGCGGGTAGGCGTTCATGCCTGCCGTCGTGCGTCTCGTCGTCATTGGCTCCGGCGATCAACGACCAGGACGCATCGTCGAGATCCATATCGAGGCCGGGCAGCACGACGGCGCCATGCGGCAGCTTGGCGATGGTCGCGAGC
>CAITJJ010000371.1 GCA_903892675.1 uncultured Hyphomicrobiales bacterium
GCCCGGATACGCCGGTGCTGAAAAAGCCGGACTGGATCCGCGTCAAGGCGCCGGTGTCGGCCGGCTTTAACGCCACGCACCAGATCATGCGCGAGAACGGCCTCGTCACCGTCTGCGAGGAGGCCGGCTGCCCGAATATCGGCGAGTGCTGGGAGAAGAAGCACGCCACTTTCATGATCATGGGCGACACCTGCACGCGCGCCTGTGCCTTCTGTAACGTCAAGACCGGCCTGCCGGGCGCGCTCGACGTGCTTGAGCCCGAGCATGTCGGCCGGGCGACCGCGAAACTGGGACTGGCGCATATTGTCGTCACGTCGGTCGATCGTGACGATCTTGCCGACGGCGGCGCCCGGCATTTTGCCGACACTATCCGCGCTATCCATGCGCATGCGCCGGGCACGACGATTGAAATTCTCACGCCCGATTTCCTGCGCAAGGAGGGCGCGCTCGAAGTCGTCGTTGAAGCAAAGCCCGACGTTTTCAACCACAATCTCGAAACCGTGCCATCGCTTTATCTGACGATCCGTCCCGGCGCGCGCTACTTCCATTCGCTGCGCCTGTTGCAGCAGGTGAAGGAACTGGACCCGACAATGTTCACCAAGTCCGGCATCATGGTGGGCCTGGGCGAAGAGCGAAATGAAATCCTCCAGGTGATGGACGACCTGCGCTCGGCCAATGTCGACTTTCTCACCATCGGCCAGTATTTGCAGCCGACGCGCAAGCACGCCGAGGTCAAGCGCTTCGTGCCGCCGGACGAGTTCAAGTCGCTCGAGACTATCGCTTATTCCAAGGGCTTCCTGATGGTGTCGGCATCGCCCTTGACGCGCTCGTCGCATCACGCCGGCGACGACTTCGCGCGGCTGAAGACGGCGCGTCTGGCTAAACAATAAGACAATGCCGCAATTCTCATCCAAACGCCGCGTCCGTCATGCGGCGGCCGACATGTTCGATCTCGTCGCCGACGTCGACAAATATCCGCAATTTGTGCCGCTGTGCACATCGCTGAAAGTGCGTAGCCGCACGCCGAAGGGCGACGCCACCGTCATCGTCGCGGCAATGACCGTCGCCTACAAGGTCATCAGCCAGACATTCACCAGCCGCGTTACGCTCGACAAAGCCAATCTTGTCATTTTGGTCGAATATCTCGACGGCCCGTTCAGCCGCTTGCAGAACCGATGGACCTTCAAGCCGACCGGCGACAAGACATGCGAGGTCGAGTTCTTCATCGATTACGAATTCAAAAGCCGCACGCTCGCCATGCTGATGGGCGCGATGTTCGACACGGCGTTCCGCAAATTCGCCGTCGCCTTCGAGCAGCGCGCCGACGCGGTTTATGGCAAGAACGCGGTGTGAGGGTCAGCCGTTGAGCCGCCAGATCGCGGCGTTAAGCGTCGCGGCGAATGTGACCCAGGCGATCAGCGGCAACAGGCACATCCCGGCGATGCGGTCGAGGCGAATGAACGTAATGGCGGCTGCGACAACGACAACAAGTTGCGGCACGACGTTGACCATGCCGAGCGCCGGCGAGTGCGCGGCAAAGAACATCCATGGCCACGCCGCGTTGAGCGCGAGCTGCGCGTAAAACAAGACGATCGCCACACGCTGCGCCGGCGACGGAGCCAGTTTCGAAATGCGGTACGCGGCATAGGCCATCAGCCCGTACAGCGCCGTCCACACCGGCCCGAAGATCCAGTTCGGCGGATTGAATGACGGCTTGATCAGGCCCGCGTACCACGGCGCGAGATTCGGAAATGTCGCCAATTGTCCCAGCAGTGACGCCGCCACAACCGCGATTAACGGCAAGGCGGCAATGCGGGCGTTGCGGCGCCAGCCGGTTGGTTCGCTCATGACTTCTTTCGACCTTTTGCTGTTGCCGGCTTTGCCGGCTTGCGCGTCTTCTCGGCCGCGTCGGTTTCTGCCAGTTCTGTCAGCATCCGTAACGCCTGCAGCACTGATTTGTGCCGCACTCCGGTGCGTCCTATGTCGCCATAGCGCATGGCCGCGTGCATCGACGTGCCATCGCGCGAGGCGGCGGCGAAATGCACCAGCCCGACCGGCTTATCCGGCGAGCCGCCGCCCGGACCGGCAATGCCGGTGATCGCCACCGCCAGATCGACTTTGGCCTTCGACAACGCGCCGCGCGCCATCGCCTCGGCGGTCTGCCGGCTGACCGCGCCATATTGCCTGAGCGTCGCCGCAGGCACGCCGAGCATCTGTTGCTTGGCCTTGTTCGAATAGGTGACGAAGCCGCGATCGAGCACCGCCGACGAACCGGCAATATCGGTGAGCGCGCCGGCCACCAGACCACCGGTACAGGATTCTGCCGTGGCGATCGTCAAATGCGTTTCGGTGCAAAACTTGATCAGTGCGCCGGCCGCTGCGGTGACGTCGTCGTTCATGTCTCGCCCCACGACAGTCTGACGGTAGCGCTCGCATAGGCCGCGATACCTTCGCCGCGGCCGGTGAAGCCGAGGCGCTCGCTGGTGGTCGCCTTCACCGCCACGCGGCCAATATCGATGCCGGCGATACGCGCAATCGACGCGCGCATGGCATCGCGATGCGGGCCGATCTTCGGCGTCTCGCAAACGATTGTCAGATCGAGATGGGATATGCGGCCGCCGCGCGCAGCGACGCGCTCGACCGCGAAGGCGAGAAACCGGTCGGAGGAGGCGCCGCGCCATTGCGGATCGCTCGGCGGAAAATGCGAACCGATATCGCCGTCGGCGAGCGCACCGAGCAGGGCGTCGGTCAGCGCATGCAATCCGACATCGGCGTCGGAATGGCCGGTCAGCGCCTGGCTATGCGGGATGCGGATGCCGGCGATGATGACATGGTCACCCGGTCCAAAGGCATGGACATCGATGCCGTTGCCGGTTCGCACATCGCCCAATTGGGCCATCGACATCGCTTCGGCACGCATGAAGTCCTCGGGGCTGGTGATCTTGATATTGCCGGGCTCGCCGGCAAAGGTTGCAACCCTTATCCCGGCCCATTCGACGAGCGCGGCGTCGTCGGTGAAATCCTCGCGTCCTTGAGCGGCGGCGTTGCGATGCGCCGCCAGCAGCGACTGGAACGCGAAGGCCTGCGGCGTCTGCACCGCGCGCAACGCGCCGCGCTCGAGCGTTTCGCCGACATGGCCGCTGTCATCGACGCGTTTGATCGTATCGGTAACGGCAATGGCCGGGATCGCCGCGCCGGTCTGCCGCGCGGCAATGATCGCGCGCCCGACCAGCGCGGCGCTGGCGAAGGGCCGGGCGGCGTCATGGATGAGGACGATATCAGGCGCATGCGCCACTAAGGCCTCCAGGCCGGCGCGCACCGAGGCCTGCCGCGTCGCACCGCCATGCACCGGCGGCAATAAATCAAAGCCGTTCGCCGCCGTGCGATAGCGCGCATCATCGTCGGCGTGAATGACGGTCTGCACCAGCGCCACCTCCGGCGCGCCTGCAAACAGAGCGAGCGTCCGCCGCAACATGATCTCACCGCCGACCGGCCGGAACTGCTTCGGCACGTCGGAAGCGCCGGCGCGCGTACCGCGGCCGGCCGCGACGATAATCGCGGCGACTTTTTCCTGAGGTCCAGTCGCCATGCTAGAGGCCGCTCCGTGAATGCCTGTCCGCTTTACCGCGTTCGGGCGTCGGCGGAAAAGGCCGAGCTATGCGCGGCGCGCCTTTAAGCATGTACAGAATATTGCAGTGCAGCACTTGCGCCGCCCGGTATCTTGGCTAAACTCTAAGCAACGAAAGGTGACGCCTAAATGATGGGCATTAGCCCCCGGCGGGGCCAAATCAGCGGTTTTCATGTACCGGAATTGACCATCGGCGCCGTCGCGGTGCCGAATCGCGTCATTCTGGCGCCGATGTCCGGCATTACCGACGCGCCGTTCCGCCGCGTCGCCGAGCGCCTCGGCGCGGGCCTGGTGGTGTCGGAGATGACCGCCTGCGCCGGTCTGGCGCAAGGTCAGCGCGAGGCCAATGTGCGCAGCCGCGGCGAGGGCGTCGCCATCAATGTCGTGCAACTGGCCGGCTGCGAGAGGCACTGGATGGCCGAAGGCGCCCGCATCGTCGAAGGCCAGGGCGCGCAGATCATCGATATCAATATGGGTTGCCCGTCCAAGCAGGTGACCAACGGCGCGGCCGGTTCGGCGCTGATGCGCGATCTCGATCACGCGCTCACGCTCATCGATGCCACCGTCAATGCCGTCAAGGTGCCGGTGACGCTGAAGATGCGGCTTGGCTGGGACACCACTTCGCTGAACGCGCCCGAATTGGCGCGTCGCGCGGAAGGTGCCGGGGTCAAGATGATCACCGTGCATGGCCGTACGCGCTGCCAGTTCTATGACGGCAGCGCCGACTGGGATGCCGTGCGCGCGGTGAAAAACGCAGTGACGGTCCCCGTCATCGTCAATGGCGATATCCGATCGTTCGAGGATGCCGATCGCGCGCTTCATGCCTCCGGCGCCGACGCGGTGATGGTCGGCCGCGCCGCGCAGGGGCGGCCGTGGTTTCCCGGCCAGGTCGCGCGCTATCTCGACAGCGGCGTGCGCGAAGAAGCGCCGCCTTTGCATGAACAACTCGCGCTGATCGACTCGATGTATGACGACATGCTCACGCATCACGGTTTGAAAATCGGCCGCAAGCACGCCCGCAAGCATCTTGGCTGGGCGCTCGACGCCGCGGCGCAGAGCGCCGGCGCATCCGGCGATTTGCTGAAGCTGCATCGCGGCCGCGTCCTTCCCGCCGAGGAGCCGCGCGCGGCGCGCCAATATCTGGCCGAAGCCTATGACGCTTTCGGCTGGAGGGCCGCCGCATGAGCCGCGCGCAGATTTCGTCCAAGACCTTGTCGGCGCGCGAAACCGTTTCGGCTGACGCGATGCTCAACGCGTTGCCGCATCCGGTGCTGATGATTGCGGCCGACGGCAAGATCGCCGACGCCAATGTCGCCGCCGAGCAATTCTTCGAAGCGTCGATCCCGATGCTGCGGCGGAACATGTTGCGCGATCTGGTGCCGTTCGGCTCGCCTCTGCTGACCTTGATCGAGCAGGTCCGCCGCGGCGGTTCGGCTGTGAACGAATACAAGGTCGATCTCGCCACGCCGCGCAATCCGGGCGAACGGCTGGTCGATCTGCACGTCGCACCGCTGCCGGAATATGCCGGCCACGTCATCGTCATGCTGCAGGAACGCACCATCGCCGACAAGATGGACCGGCAGTTGACGCATCGCGGCGCGGCGCGCTCGGTGATCGCGCTTGCCGCCATGCTGGCGCACGAAATCAAAAATCCGTTGTCCGGCATTCGCGGCGCGGCGCAGTTGCTCGAACAGTCCGCCGGCGACGAAGACCGCCAGCTCACCACGCTCATTTGCGACGAAACCGACCGCATCGTGAAGTTGGTCGATCGCATGGAGGTGTTCGCTGACGAACGCCCGGTCGAGCGCGAGCCGGTCAACATCCATGTTGTCTTGGACCATGTGAAGCGGCTGGCGCAGACCGGTTTTGCCCGCCACATCAAATTCGTTGAGGAATACGACCCGTCGCTGCCGCCGGTTCTGGCCAATCGGGATCAACTCATTCAGGTGTTTCTCAATCTGGTCAAGAACGCTGCCGAGGCGATCGGCGAGGGCGCCGCCGATGGCGAAATCCAGTTGACCACCGCGTTCCGTCCAGGCGTTCGGCTTGCCGTCCCCGGAACAAATGCGCGCGTGTCGCTGCCGCTCGAATTCTGCGTGCGCGACAACGGCCCCGGCGTTCCGGAAGATCTTATGCCGCATCTGTTCGATCCTTTTGTCACCACCAAGCGGACCGGCAGCGGCCTCGGCCTTGCTCTGGTCGCCAAGATCGTCGGCGATCACGGCGGAATTATCGAATGTGAATCGCAGCCGCGGCGGACCACCTTCCGCGTGCTGATGCCCATCTACAGTGGCGACGACGTCATCGACGATGCGCCGTCCGTCCAGAGCCCGTGAGGTAACCGATGCCGACGGGAAGTATCCTTGTCGCCGACGACGATGCCGCGATCCGCACCGTCCTTAATCAGGCATTATCGCGCGCCGGCTATGAAGTGCGCTCGACCGGCAATGCGGCGACCTTGTGGCGCTGGGTTTCCCAGGGCGACGGCGATCTGGTCATCACCGACGTAGTGATGCCGGACGAGAACGCCTTCGACCTGATCCCGCGCATCCGCAAAGCACGCCCCGATCTGCCGATCATCGTCATGAGCGCGCAGAACACGTTCATGACCGCCATTCGCGCTTCCGAGCGCGGCGCCTACGAATATTTGCCGAAGCCTTTCGACCTGAAAGAGCTGATCGGCATTGTCGGCCGCGCTTTGTCGGAGCCGAAGGAGCCGCGCGCAGCCGCTGCCAAGCCGGAGGAATTCGACTCCATTCCGCTGGTCGGCCGCTCGCCGGCGATGCAGGAAATCTACCGCGTACTGGCGCGCCTGATGCAGACCGATCTCACGGTGATGATCTCGGGTGAATCCGGCACCGGCAAGGAACTGGTCGCCAAGGCGCTGCACGATTACGGCAAGCGCCGCGCCGGCACCTTTGTTGCGATCAACATGGCGGCGATCCCGCGCGACCTCATCGAGTCAGAATTGTTCGGCCACGAGAAGGGCGCCTTCACCGGCGCCAACACCCGCTCGGCCGGCCGCTTCGAGCAGGCCGAGGGCGGCACTTTGTTCCTCGACGAAATCGGCGACATGCCGATGGAAGCGCAGACGCGGCTGTTGCGCGTCCTGCAGCAGGGCGAATACACCACGGTCGGCGGCCGCACGCCGATCAAGAGCGACGTGCGCATCATCGCCGCCACCAACAAGGATTTGCGGCAGCTGATCCAGCAGGGCCTGTTCCGCGAAGATCTGTTCTTCCGCCTCAATGTCGTGCCGCTGCGGCTTCCGCCGTTGCGCGAACGTACCGAGGACATTCCCGATCTCATTCGCCATTTCTTCTCACAGGCCGCGCGCGAGGGCCTGCCGCCCAAGCAACTCGATCAAGGCGCGCAGGAACGCCTCAAGCGGCATCGCTGGCCTGGCAATGTGCGCGAACTGGAAAATCTGGCGCGCCGCCTGGCCGCGCTTTATCCGCAGGAAACCATCACCGCCGCGGTCATGGACGCCGAGCTGTCGCAGCCGGCGCTGCCGGTCGGCGGCGACGAGCCGCGCGCCGATGAAAATCTCTCGGCCGCGGTCGAGCGCCATCTGTCCGCCTATTTCGGCGGCTTTGAGGACGGACTGCCGCCGGCCGGGCTCTATCACCGGATATTGCGCGAGATCGAATATCCGTTGCTGACCGCCGCGCTGGCCGCCACGCGCGGCAACCAGATCCGCGCCGCCGACCTGCTTGGCGTCAACCGCAACACCTTGCGCAAGAAAATCCGCGACCTCGATATTCAGGTCTATCGCGGCGGGAATTAGCCGCGCTAGTGCCCCGTTTCCGAAGTTCGTGATACATCGCAGCAAGCTCCGACACGAACTTCGGAAACAAAGGGGCACTAGCAAGTATATGATTCTAGTACCGCTTATCGATTTGAAGTTCCTGATCGAACTAGCGGCAAGCGATGCAGGAACTTCAAATCGGCGGTACTAGCTGTCTGGCCGTTGCAATTAAATCGGCATGGCGTATCAACGCTTCCGCCCGCGCGGTGCGGGACGCGCGAGGTATAACGCATGTGCCCACCCATCGAACTCGGCCTCGACACGTTCGGCGATGTCACCGATGGCCCGGACGGCAAGCCGCAACATGCCGCGCAAGTCATCCGCGATCTGGTCGAGGAGGGCGTGCTGGCCGACGAGGCCGGCGTCGATTTCCTCGGCGTCGGCGAACATCATCGCGCCGACTTCGCCGTCGCCTCGCCCGAAATGGTGCTGGCCGCCATCGCCTCCCGCACCAAGCGTATTCGCCTCGGTTCTGCGGTCACCGTTTTGTCGTCGGACGATCCGATCCGCGTCTATCAGCGCTTCGCCACGCTCGACGCCGTGTCGAACGGCCGCGCCGAAGTCATCCTTGGCCGCGGCTCGTTCATCGAATCGTTTCCGCTGTTCGGCTTCGATCTCAATCAATACGAAGAACTGTTCAACGAAAAGCTCGATCTCTACGCCGCCGTGATCAAACAGCAGCCGGTGACATGGCAGGGCCGCACCCGCGCGCCGCTCAACCAACAGCCGATCTTTCCGAAAACGGAATCCGGAACGCTCACCACCTGGATTGGCGTCGGCGGCACGCCGGAGTCGGTGGTGCGCGCGGCGCATTACGGATTTCCGATGATGCTGGCGATTATCGGCGGCGATCCGGCGCGCTTTGCGCCTTTCGTCGATCTCTACAAGCGCGCGCTAACGCAAGAGGGCAAGCCGATGCTGCCGGTCGGCGTGCATTCGCATGGCTACGTCGCCGAGACCGATGCGCTGGCGCGCGAGGAACTGTATGCCGACTACAAGCGCATGCGCGACAAGATAGGCGCCGAGCGCGGCTGGGCCCCGTTCGGCAAGGCGGAATTCGAACGCGAGATCGCGCACGGCTCGCTCTACGTCGGCTCGCCGGAAACCGTTGCGCGCAAGATCGCCAACACGGTCAAGACGCTCGGCGCATCCCGCTTCGATATGAAATATTCGGCAGGTCCCTTGCCCCACGCCAAAATGATGCGCTGTATCGAGCTCTATGGCCGGAAGGTCGCGCCGCTGGTGCGCGAGATGGTCGGCGCGACAGCCGCCTAAGACTGCTTTCCCGGCGCATTAACCGAAACTGTGGTTTGGCGCCGCAGTCTTGTCGTATTTTGGCAACATTGTTGTATAAAAGCATCAACGTCGATGAAGGCGCTGCCTTCGCTGGCGATCCGTGCCGTGCCCGTCATTGTGTTGCCTAGGGACCTCAAAGCCTCATGAGCGTCGATCAGCCCACGACTGCGGATTCCGGGCTTTCGGCCTCGCTTGCGCGCCGCGAGGAGCGGCGGATCATGGGGCCGCTGGCCGTTGGGCTGGCGCTGTTCTCGGCCTTCGTCACCTTCGTCGTGCTGGCCGATCTGACGCCGGTGTCGCCGACCCACTACGTCGTCGTCACCTTGCTGCTGGTCAATGCCGCGAGCGTCGTCCTGCTGCTGGCGATCATCGTGCGCGAGGTCTGGCAGGTGGTACAGGCACGCCGCTCGGGACGGGCAGCCGCCAAACTGCATGTGCGCATCGTCGGCCTGTTCTCGCTGATCGCCGCGGCGCCGGCCATCCTGGTCGCCATCGTCGCCAGCGTTACGCTGGATCGCGGCCTCGACCGTCTGTTTTCGACCCGCACGCGTGCGGCGATCGAAAACTCGTTGATCGTGGCGCAAGCCTATCTCAACGAGCACGCCCAGATCGTCCGTTCCGATATTCTGGTGGTGGCGATCGAGTTGTCGCGCTCGAAGGCGGTGTTCGATCAAAATCCGGAAAAGCTCGGCGATTTTCTGACCTTCCAGGCCGCCGTGCGCGGGCTCGGCGCGGTCATCGTGCTCGATTCCGATCTCGACGTGGTCGCGCGCGCCGACGTCAAGACGAACCTGACATTCGCGTTGCCGCCGCGCGAGGCGCTGCCGAATATCAGCGACAAGGAGCCGCAGCTGGTGCTGCTTCCCGACACCAACTACGTCGCGGCCATCGTCAAGCTGCCGAATTTCGAGAATCGCTATCTCTACGTCACGCGGCTGCTCGATCCGCGCGTCGTGCCGCAACTGCGCGAGACGCAGAAGAGCGTCAACGAATACACGGCGATCGAGGCGCGCCGCGTCGGCGTTCAGGTCGCTTTCGCGCTGATGTACACCGTGATCGCGCTGATCGTACTTCTGTCGGCGGTGTGGATCGGCTTCAACTTCGCCAACAAACTGGTGGCGCCTATCCGCCGCCTCATCGGCGCCGCCAACGCGGTGTCGGAAGGCAATCTGTTCGTGCGCGTGCCAGTACGGCCGGCCGAGGGCGATCTCGCCCATCTCGGCGAAACCTTCAATCGCATGACCCAGGAACTGCGCACGCAGCGCGACGATCTGGTGCGCGCCCGCGACGTGATCGATACTAGGCGGCGTTTCACCGAAGCCGTGCTGGCCGGCGCTTCGGCCGGCGTCGTCGGCGTCGACAGCCATGGCCTCGTGCGCATTCTCAACCGCTCGGCGGAAAAGCTGATCGGCCGCAGCGAGGACGAGGCGCTCGGCAAGCCGCTCAACGACGTTTTCCCGGAACTGGCCGACATCATGTTTGCCGCGACCACCGGCGCGCGCACCCAGGATCAGGTCACCATCGCGCGCAACGGCCGCGAACGAAATCTGTCGGTGCGGGTCACCGGCGAGCAGTCGGCCGAGGCCGACCACGGCTACGTCATCACGCTTGACGACATTACCGAACTGGTCGCCGCGCAGCGCACCTCGGCCTGGGCCGATATCGCGCGCCGCATCGCACACGAGATCAAGAATCCGCTGACACCGATCCAGTTGTCGGCCGAACGGCTGCGCCGCAAATACGGCAAGGTGATCGTCGAGGACCGCGCCATCTTCGAGCAATGCACCGACACCATCATCCGCCAGGTCGATGACATAAGGCGCATGGTCGACGAATTCTCCAAGTTTGCGCGCATGCCCAAGCCCGTCATCCTCGCAGAGGACGTCGCCGACACCGTGCGTCAGGCGGTTTTCCTGATGCGCGTCGGCAATGCCGAGATCGATATCGACGCTGACATCGCCGAAAGCCCGATGCCGGCGCAGTTCGACCGCCGCCTGATCTCGCAGGCGCTGACCAATCTGATCAAGAACGCCACCGAGGCGATCGCCGCGGTGCCGCCGGAAGAACTTGGCAAGGGTAAGATTCACCTGACCGCCGCGCGCGACGGCGACACCATCGTCATCGATGTGGTCGACAATGGCATCGGCCTGCCGAAGGAAAACCGCAGCCGTTTGATCGAGCCTTACGTTACCACGCGCGAGAAAGGCACAGGCCTGGGGCTCGCTATTGTCGGCCGCATCGTCGAGGAGCATGGCGGCACCATCGAACTGCGCGACGCCGCCGACAAAGTTCCCGGCAAAGACCCTAATTTGCGCGGCGCCTGGGTTCGCATGCGATTTGCCGCCGCCGGCAAAGCCGAAGCGCCGGCGCCAACCGCGACAGAAACGCATACCGCGACGTCGCAGCCGTCGCCGCAACTGACGTTGAACGAGTAGAAAAGCATGGCCGCAGAAATTCTCATCGTCGATGACGAAGCCGATATCCGCGATCTGGTCGCCGGTATTCTCGAGGACGAAGGCTATGTCGCCCGCACCGCGCGCAACAGCGACGATGCGCTGGCCTCAATCGTGGCGCGACGGCCGAACCTGATTTTCCTCGATATCTGGCTTCAGGGCTCCAAGCTCGACGGGCTGCAATTGCTCGATATTCTCAAAGCCGAGCACCCGGAAATCCCTATCGTCATGATCTCCGGCCACGGCAATATCGAAACCGCCGTCGCCGCCATCAAGCACGGCGCCTATGACTTCATCGAGAAGCCGTTCAAGGCCGACCGGCTGGTGCTGGTTGCCGACCGTGCGCTGGAGACCTCGCGGCTCAAGCGCGAGGTCAGGCAGCTCAAGCAACTGGCGCCACAGCCCTCGGTCCTGGTCGGCAAATCGGCGGTGATGTCGGTGTTGCGTCAGGCGATCGAGCGCGTCGCACCGACCAACAGCCGGGTGCTGATTGTCGGTCCCTCCGGCGCCGGCAAGGATCTGGCGGCGCGCACGCTGCACCAATTGTCGGCGCGCGCCAGCGGGCCGTTCATCGTCATCAATGCCGCTGCGATCACGCCAGAACGCATGGAAACCGAGTTGTTCGGCGTCGAGGCCAATGGCAGCGATGGCCGCAAACTGGGCGCGCTCGAAGACGCCCATGGCGGCACGCTGTTTATCGACGACGTCGCCGATCTGCCGCGTGAAACCCAGAATAAGATTTTGCGCGTGCTGGTTGATCAGACCTTCCAGCGCGTTGGTGGCAGCGCCAAGGTCGCCGTCGATGTGCGCATTGTCGCATCGACCTCGCGCAATCTTGAAGTGGCGATCGCCGAAGGCACCTTCCGAGAAGATCTCTATCACCGCCTCTCGGTGGTGCCGATCCGCGTGCCACCGCTGGCGGAGCGGCGCGACGATATCCCTGAGTTGATCGAGTATTTCATGGACCAGATTTCGCAAGGGTCCGGCCTGCCGAAACGCCGCATCGGCGACGATGCCATGGCAGTGCTGCAATCGCATAGCTGGCCCGGCAACGTGCGCCAGCTGCGCAACAATATCGAGCGGTTGATGATTCTGGCCGGCGGCGATCCGGACGCAGTCCTCGACGCCACCATGCTGCCGCCCGATGTCGGCTCGATGGTGCCGGCGATGCCGAACGGCGCCGGCGGCGAGCAGTTGATGGGCCTGCCGCTGCGCGACGCGCGCGAAGTGTTCGAGCGCGAATATCTGGTGGCGCAGATTTCCCGCTTCGGCGGCAACATCTCGCGCACCGCCGAATTCGTCGGCATGGAGCGCTCGGCGTTGCATCGCAAGCTAAAAGCTTTAGGTATTGGTTGAGATTCCACTATGTCCCGTATCGCTTACGTCAACGGCCAATATATCGCGCACGCGCACGCCATGGTAGGCATCGAGGACCGCGGCTTCCAGTTCGCTGACGGCGTCTATGAAGTCTGCGAGGTGAGGGGCTTCCGTCTGGTCGACGAACGCCGCCACATGGCGCGGCTCGGCCGTTCCTTGCGCGAACTGCGCATGGCGCATCCGATGACGCCGGCGGCGCTCGGTATCGTCATGCGCGAGACGGTGCGGTGCAATCGCGTGCGTGACGGCATCGTCTATGTCCAGGTGACGCGCGGCGAGATGCGGCGCGATTTTCCTTTTCCGCCCGAGGGCACCCGGCCGTCGATTGTCGTCACCGCGCGCAGCCACGACACCGCGAAGCTGGAGAAGCAGGCGGCCGATGGTATCGCTGTCGTCACTATGCCGGATCTGCGCTGGCAGCGCGTCGACATCAAATCGGTGGCGTTATTGCCCAACGTGCTGGCCAAGCAGACGGCGCGCGAGCAGGGCGCCAAGGAGGCCTGGCTGGTCGACGATCAAGGCCGCGTTACCGAAGGCGCTTCGTCGAATGCCTGGATCGTCACGCGCGACGGCAAGCTCGTTACCCGCCCGCTGTCGGGCGATATCTTGCCCGGCATCACCCGCTCGGTCGTCATCGACCTGATCGCCCGCGAGGGGCTCGGTTTCGAGGAGCGGCCTTTTACCGTCGAGGAGGCCTATGCCGCGCGCGAGGCGTTCGTCACCTCGGCCAGCCAGCTGGTCATGCCCGTGGTTTCGATCGACGGCAGGCCGGTTGGCAATGGCGCGCCGGGTCTGGTCGCCTGCGCTCTGCGCCGCGACTATCACAGCCAGGCTGAATTCAGCTAAACCGCCGCACCGGCCGCGAATGCCCGTCAAGCTGTTGTGAATACGGGTAAAAATAGCATTTATTTCAGCAACTTGCCGCACTGCTCCCTAACTTCCGCTTGCGCCGGGAAGCGCCCTGCCATCTAATACCGGCTCCCAAACTTCAAACCGGCCTGCGTGGGGCAGGCGGTTCATGTCCGAAGGGCATGTTGAAGGACAAAGGGCAACGAATGTCTCGCGCGTTAAGATGCGAGCTAAAAAATGGAACGAGGCCATGGCAGCCGAACGTGCACAAAACCTGCAAGACACTTTTCTCAATCACGTCCGCAAGGCAAAAATCCCGCTCACCATACTTCTGGTCAATGGCGTGAAATTGCA
>CAITJJ010000372.1 GCA_903892675.1 uncultured Hyphomicrobiales bacterium
GCAGTGGATGTTCTTCGAGCAGCACAGCCTGGAGCCGAATATCGGCGCCGCCAATTTCTGGCTGTGCCTGGTCAAAGGCGGCCGTGACCTGCAGGGCCACGCGCTGGAAGGCTGGATGGAAAATGGTTACCGGGCGCTCGGCGTCATGGAGATGCACCTCTCGGCGCACGACTATTTCGTCGACAAGCGCTTCACCATCGCCGACATCGCGCTCTACGCCTACACCCATCTGGCGCACCAGTGCGACTTCGACCTCGGCCGCTATCCGGCGGTGCGCGCCTGGCTCGAACGCGTCGGCAATGAAGCTGGCTATGTGCCGATGGACTGGGAGCCGCGGTCGGAAGCGGCCGAATAGCGGGCCGGCGCGGACGAAAATGCGTCGCCGGTTTCTCCGGCAAGCCGCTGTTTAACCTGCCATTAACCAAAAACGTCACGAAAACGCCGCGGTTCGCGAACGGCTTTGCCTTAATCGGGCCGAACCAATGCCCGGTTCGTACGTTAGGGTCCTGACATTGGACATTATGGTCCCGTCGTTAGGTGGGTCAGTCATGAGCAGCAATTTTGAAAACGCCGGTTTTGCCGCCCCCGTCGAGCGCGCGCTCGTCAAGGAGCGACGCGGTCTGGTGCTGGCCGAATTGTTCGCCATTGGCGGTCTGATCGTGTCGACGCTGGTCGCCGCCACGGTGATTTCCATGGGCGTCGCCCGCGCCGGCGTCGCCGATGGCGTAATCGACAATGAAGGCGGCCTGTTCGCCATCGCTTTGGTGCTCGGCCTCGTTTTTATCGCGATCGGCGGCTTTTCCTTCCTGCCGCCGCGCCAGCATCGCCACCACCATTAGGCTTAGGCCATTGCGGCCGCGCCGGGTCAGAGTCAGTCTAACCCGCATGAAGCCGTGCCTTGCCGCTCTCGCTCTTCTCGTCATCGCCGCGCCGCTGCCGGCGCAGTCTCAGACATTTAACTCTTCTGCCGGTCCGCTCGCGGTCGAAACGATCGCGCGCGGGCTGGTGCATCCATGGGCGCTCGCCTTCCTGCCGGACGGCCGCATGCTGGTCACCGAACGGCCCGGCCGCATCCGCATCGTCGCGCGCGACGGCAAATTGTCCGAGCCACTCGCCGGCGTGCCGCGCGTCTTCGCCGTCAGCCAGGGCGGCTTGCTCGACATCGCGCTCGACCGCGACTTCGCCCGCAACCGCACGGTCTATTTCAGCTATGCCGAACCGTTCGAAGGCGGCGGCCGCACCGCTCTGGCACGCGCGCAGCTCGAGCTTGGCGCAACGCCGGCGCTGAGCGCCGTCAAGGTCATCTACCGGCAACAGGGCCCGGCCTCGCGCGGCAATCATTTCGGCGGCCGCATCGCGCAAAGCGCCGACGGCAACCTGTTCGTCAGCAACGGCGAACATTTCACCGGCCGCGACAGCGCGCAGACATTAGACAGCCATCTCGGCAAGATCGTCCGCATCACGCCGGATGGCGCGGCGCCGAAAGATAATCCCTTTGCCGACCGCGCCGGCGTGCTGCCTGAAATCTGGTCCTATGGCCATCGCAATCCACAAGGGCTGGCGATCAATCCCGCTGACGGATTGCTGTGGGAGCAGGAACACGGCGCCATGGGCGGCGACGAAATAAATTTGATAATGCCCGGCAAAAACTATGGCTGGCCTGTCGTCAGCTTTGGCGTCAATTACGACGGCAGCAAGGTCGGCACCGGCAGGTCGGAAGCGCCCGGCATGGAGCCACCGCTCTGGCACTGGACGCCGTCGATCGCGCCATCCGGCATGACGTTTTATACCGGCGATCTTTTCCCGGCCTGGAAGGGCAGCCTGTTCAACGGCGCGCTGAAATTCCAGTTGCTGTCGCGGCTCGACATCAAGGACGGCCGCGTCGTCGCAGAAGAGCGGTTGTTGCAGGGCCTGAACGAGCGCATCCGCGACGTGCGGCAGGGACCGGACGGCGCGCTCTATCTGCTCACCGACGCCGACGCCGGCCGCATCCTGCGCGTCGTGCCGGGGAAGTAATGAGCTGTCATTCCGGGGCTCGAGCGAAGCGAGAGAACCCGGAATCCAGAAGTGCTAATTCTGACGCTGCTTTCTGGATTCCGGGTTCGCGCTGACGCGCGCCCCGGAATGACGGCAACCTACAATTTGTGAAACACAAAGAACGCGCCGGCGGCGATAAGCACGAAGCCGAAGCCCTGGCTCCAGGTCAGCGCCTCCTTCAGATAGAATGTCGAGAACAGCGCGAAGATCACCAAAGTGATGACCTCCTGCATGGTCTTGAGCTGCGCCGCCGAATAAACCGTACTGCCGAAACGGTTGGCCGGCACCGCCAGACAATATTCGACAAATGCCAAAGCCCAGCTGATGAAGATGACGCTGATCAGCGGCACCTCCTTGTATTTCAGATGCCAGTACCAGGCCGTGGTCATGAAGACGTTGGAGCCGACCAGCAATGCGATCGGCAGCAGGTAAGGCGAAAGACCGGGCAGGAATGCGGGCATGATCGTCTCTCGTTAAGGAGTGGCGCGTTACGCCGGATTTAGCGGCATCGCCAGGACGCCGCAACGCCTTGCGTCTCTGGCATGACCGCGCGCTAACGCCTGCCCGCCGCCTTCGTTCGGCGCAGGCCTGAATAATCGCGTGCGCCCGGTCGTCATTTCGCCGTATCGGCCTATGATAGAGGGACCGACGATAGCGGAGGCCTGAGCCAGCGATGGCGAGCAGAACGATGACATTGGCGCTGCTGGTAGTGACGGCGCTCGCCGCGCCCGCGCAGGCACAAAAGGCCGTGGCGCCGGCCACCCCCTACAAGGCGGTCGCCGTCGTGCCGCCTACCGACATGACCGACGCCACGCTGATCGCCTTGCGCGGCCGGCTGGGCGAGGCAACAAAGAAACGCGACGCCACGGCTTTGGCAAAGCTGGTCGTCGGCACCGGCTTCTTCTGGCAGCGCGATCAAAAGGACGCCGCCAACAAGCGCGGCACCGGCTATGAAAATCTGTCCACCGCGCTGGGCTTGAGCAGCAAGGACAGCGCCGGCTGGGACATTCTCACTGGCTATGCCGAAGACCCCACCGCCTCACCCTCGCCGGGCCGCAAAGGCGTTGTCTGCGCACCCGCCGATCCGGGTTACGACCTTGCCGCTTTCGATCGCATGCTGAAGGCGACGCAAACCGAGTCCGCCGAATGGGGTTACACCGCCGCGGCAGGCACCGAGGTGCACGCCACCGCGGCGGCCAATGCGCCGGTGCTCGAAAAGCTCGGCCTGCATTTCGTCCGCATCATGCCGGAGACCAAGCCGGGCTCGGCCGCCTATCAGCGCATCGTCACGCCGTCCGGCAAGACCGGTTATGTCTCGATCGACGCGCTGGCGCCATTCGGCAATGACCAGATCTGTTACGTAAAGGAAGCGGGCGTCTGGAAGATCGGCGGCTATATCGGCGGCGGCGAGCCGCAATAAAAAATCCGGGCGCCACGAGAGTAAAATCCGTGGGCCGGGGCGGCCGGGCTATTTACAACCTGAGGTAAACCTATTTAGATATTGCCCTCTGCGCGGGGCACGCCTCATGCAATTCATCACGCACACTCTCGCTGCCGGACTTCTGGCCTGGCTGGTTCTGCTCGCCCTCATCATCATCACGCGCGTGCTCAACGGCGAGCTCAAATCGGACGGGCTGCTGGCCAGGAGTCGCGGCGCCGACGTCGCGCCGGAACGCGCGCTCTCGATGATGGTGTTTCCGGTCGTCATCGCCAGCTACGCCTATCTCGCCCTGCACGCCGACGTCAGCGAAAAGGCCACGCTCCCCGACGTTCCCGATCAGCTTTTAATGCTGCTCATCGGCAGCAACGGCATTTATCTCGCCGGCAAAATCGCACGCCTAAAATAACAGGAGGACGACGTGAACCCGCAAAATATCTCCCTGATCAGTTTCGGCATCATCAGCCTGATCCTGCTGCTCTTCGCCTTCGTTGTCCTGTGGAAGATCCACAGCGGCGCCATCAGCCTGGACGGCCTGCTCGCCGAAGTGCCTGGGCCGGGAAAGACCGTCGGTTCCTCGAAGGCCTCGCTCTCGCGCTTTCAATTCCTGATTTTCACCTTCGTTGTCTCCGGCCTGTTCCTGCTGCTGTCGATCGAAGCCGGCACTTTCGTCGACATTCCGCCGAATGTGCTGATCCTCCTCGGCATCAGCGGCGGCACCTATCTCGTGTCCAAAACCGTGAAGAAATAGCGCCCATCGCCGGCCTCTCAAGGAGGGCACATCCGATGCGTTCATTCCCGATGTTCGTCATTGCGGCTGCGTTGAGCGTGGCCGGCGCCGCCGCCGCGCAACAGGCCCCGTTCACGCCGGGTCCGGAGAACGATCCCGAGACCTGCGCCGATCTGTGGAAAGGCGTCGGCCTGCCCGACTATGCCCGCGACGACGAGCGCGACACAACAATCGTCTGCCATACCAAATATGCGCTGTCGCACAGTAACGAAGACAAGACGCCCGACTGGGTGCTGGAACATCTCACGCGCGCCCAGGTCAGCGGTACCAACAAGCGGCCGAAAATGAAATTCCAGCCGGAGCCTTTTGTCGCCGATGACAAGCGCGCCGTCGACAAGGATTATGCCAACAGCAAATTCGACCGCGGCCATCAGGCGCCGTCGGACGACTTCAAACAAGACCGCGACTGGATGGTGGAGAGTTTTTTTCTTTCCAATATCGTGCCGCAGGTCGGCGTCGGCTTTAATCGCGGCATCTGGAAGGAGCTGGAAGACCACGTCCGCGACGTCACGCGCGATCGCGGCGAGCTGTATGTCATCACCGGCCCGGTCTATCGCGGCGAATCCGGCGACGGCAAGATCACCATCAGCGACAGCGTCAACGCCTGCCGCAACAAGATCGTGCTCGATCCGCCAAAGCGTCAATCCGTCTGCGGCGCCAAGACCAGTTGCGACGCCGGCGTGACTGTGCCGTCCGCTTTGTTCAAGATCGTCTATGATCCCCGCAACAAACGCGCCAATGCCTTCATCCTGCCGAACATCAATCATCGCGACACCGCCGACTTCACCGAGGCGCTCGACTATCTCAAGAAATTCCAGGTCACGGTGCAGGTGGTCGAGAAATACACCGGGCTGGAATTCTTCCGCGCGATTCCCGCGCGCTCCCGCAAGCCGTTCATGACCCAGTGCGGCGCATTGATGACGCATTGACGTAAGGCTTAGAGCAGCGCGCCCGGTGCGGGACGCCGACGGGTCCGCCTTGCAGCATCGTACCCGTACGGCGCAGAATGCGCCGATGCAGGCCTTGCCCAATTCCCGTCAAGCCACGCGGAGCCTTATCTGCGCCGGATGCGGCGCCGCATTCGCTTGCGACCTGTCGGGCGAATGCTGGTGCATGGCCGAGCCTTTTCGTCTGCCGATGCCGGAAACGGCCGCGCAGGATTGCCTGTGTCCGGCCTGTCTGCGCCGGCTGGCGGCGGCGCAAGGCGCGGCCGATAGCGGCCGATAAACCTGCCGGCCGCTGGCCGGTTGTCATCGTCCTGTCATCGACGCGGCCGTCTCTATGCGACAAATTGCGCGAGGGGACCGACATGCCGCCGATCGGAAAAACCATCGAAACCACCAGCGATATGGCCGATTACGCCTCCGGCATCGTCTGGGCCTATCGCTTCGCCGCCGACGGCAGCGCCGTGCCGATCCCAAACGCAAGCGTCGACGCGGCCCTGGCCGAGCACGGCGGCGGCTGGGTCTGGGTGCATCTGGCGCTCGCCGACAAGCGCTGCCGCGGCTGGATCGCGCAGCACCCGCCTTTGTCCGAACTGGCGCGCGAAGTTCTTGGCGGGCCCGACAAACATGTACGGCTCGACATTCTCGGCCACGAGATTGTCGGCGTGGTGCCTGACCTGCATCAGGAACTGACGCATGAAAGCGAGGACCTGGTGCGGCTGCGCTTCGTCATGACCGAGCGTATGCTGATCACGGCGCGCCAGCAGCCGGTGCATTCGGTCGAGATTAACCGGCGCGCCATCGAAAGCGGCAAGCGCTTTCCGACCGCGGTGTCGTTTCTCGACGCGGTGATCGACCAGTTCGCCGACGCCATTGGCCGCATGGCCGAGCGCCTCGGCAATGAACTCGACAGCGTCGAGGACAATGTCATGCAGGACGAGCCGGCCGACGAGCAGCGCCGCATCGGCCGCGTGCGGCTTCAGGCGGTGCGCGTCCATCGCCAACTGGCGCAGCTCAAGTCGATGTTCGCACGCATCGAGCCACGGCTCGCCGCGCACAATCCGCGCGTCGCCGAGGCGATCGGCGCGCTGGCGCAGAAGCTTGAGGCCATCGACCACGAGGTCGGCTCGCTGTACGAGCGCGCGCGCCTGCTGCTGGACGAGGCCTCGGCCAAGGTCAGCGCGCTGACCAACAAGCGGCTGTTCACGTTGTCGATCCTGACCGCCTGCCTGCTGCCGCCGACTTTGGTGACCGGCTTCTTCGGCATGAACACCAAGGACATGCCGTTCCAGAACACCGAAGGCGGCACCTGGTTCGCTATGATGGTCGCCTTCACCGCCGGCGCCGTGACCTTCTGGGCCTTGCGGCGGCTGCGCGCCCTGTAGCCTGCGCACCGGCGGCCTGCTATTCGTGACCGTGCGGCATAAAAATAAGCGAGGAAACAATGATCACCGAAATCGCCCAGATCGACGTCAAGCCCGGCATGGAAAAGGAATTCGAATCCGGCGTCGCCAAGGCCGCGCCCGTGTTCAAGCGCGCCAAAGGCTGCCGCGCCATGCGGTTGATGGCGACGGTCGAGCGGCCGCAGCATTACCGGCTGCTGATCGAGTGGGAGACGTTGGAAAACCACACCGTCGATTTTCGCGGTTCGGCCGATTTTCAGGAATGGCGCAAACTGGTCGCGCATTGCTTCGCCGCGCCGCCTTCCGTCGAACACATGAGCGAAGCGGTCAAGGGGTTTTAGCGCCGTCATTCCGGCCGCTGCCAATAGCGCGTCGTCGACGCGCAGTGGCGGCAATCGGGGATCCGGTCAATCGGCGCCGAGCGCGCGCCACACCGCCTGAACGCCACCGCTGGCCAATAGCGCGCGCGCCTGATCCGACGGGCTGGGCTTGCAGGCTCCCCATTGGAAATGCGGCGTGTCGGGATGACTCCAGTCGCCGCCCCAGCTCAGTCCCTTGGCCTTGAAAATCCTGGCGACTTTGGCGAACCAGGCTTCGCCGCCCACGGGCTCCCAGTATTTTGTTTGGTGAACGACATCGACCGCCAGTCCGTAGCCGTGCCAGCTCGTGGTGTTTGTCGGCGCGTTGGTCACGGTGTGCCTCGGCGGGATCACCGTGCGGCCGCGCGCGTAATAGATCTTCTGCAATTGGTCGCTGCGATAGCCCTCATAGACCATGGCCATGAGATTGTTCCTATCGTTGTTGCATTCATCGATTGCCGCCTGGACCAGCACGCGAAACTTCGGCGCCAGCAACGTCAGGTCCTTGTTCGGCTTCGCGTTGTCGGAATTCGCTCCTGCGCTCATAGGACACCTTTGTCTTTGCTTCCGGTCGCCCAGCTATGCGGTTCGAACTCTACCTCGGGCAGCGAAGGCGCAGCCGCCGCTGCTGCGGCCATGGCCGCCTTGGTTGGCGGTTTGCCGGGAGCGGCCGCTGGCTTGTCCTCGGGTTTATCCGCCGCGGCTTCGGTCTTGGGCTTGACGGTGCTGCGAACCGTCATGAGCTTGCTCAGCGCATCGAACCAGAACGGCGCACCCAGCATCACCGCGAAGGCGGTAATGAACCAGCCGACGACCATGTAGGCGCCGGTAAAAACTTTATGGTCTACGCCGAACAGCTTGCCGGACGGACATTCCACCTGCGGGGCGACGGCCGTCGCGGGTTTGGCTTCCTCGCAGTTGGTGTATTGCCGCGGCGGCCAGCTCCAGCCGACGGGCAATCCGATTCCTGTCAATTGTCCGCGCAGTTGCTCGAAAGATTTCTTCTGCAGGTCAGTCAGGGCGGCCGCCTGAGCGCCGTCCGGCACCATCTTCTCCGCCTGCGACACAACCGCTTGCCGCAGCGCCTTGTCCTGGCCGAGACGATTGGCGACGTAGATCGCGTCGATATTGAGCGCGCCGGCCATGACGAGCCCGATAAAAAACAGAACAATCTGAGTGCGCTTTTTGTACCAGCCGGAGACGCGGTCCATCGACGCGTTGAAATAGGTTTCCAGATTCGTCTTGACCGCGTCCATGTCGCCTTTTGCCTGATCGATGGCGACCAGCAAGGCGCGTTGCAAGCGCTCGCTCGGCAAGGTCTGCACGGCAGAGCGAAGCTGCGCGACGGTCGGCACCAATCCGGCGCCCGGCGTCGGGTAAGGCGAGTTGGGTTGCTGCAGACCGCCCCGCGCAACGATATCGATAAGCGCGCTGGAAAAGCTTGCGGCCGGAATATAGGATGGCAGATTTTTATGTTTTGAAGGATCGTATTCGCCCTTGAACAGCGAATAGATCATCGGGTGATCGTAAAGCGCCTTGACGATGCCGGATCCGTCCGGATCGTTGAGCAATTCGCGGATTCCTTTTGCAAGGTCGGCCGCGCGCATTTTCAGCATGCCTTCGAAGCCTTCCTGAATGGCTGTGCAAATAAGGCTGGCCATCAGGAAGATCAGGCACATACCAATGGCGACGTCGATAATGTCGGAACCGAACATGCTGCACCCCCATACCGGCGGGCAGTGTAACAGTGTCTTTTTTGACTTTACAACCCCCGGTCCATTCCCGGCCCGCAATGCCACGCGGTCAGGCGGCATGCTTGGGTCATCGATCCCGACATCGAAATAACCGTCGAAGCCGCCGTCGCCGGCAAGGTCTCGCCTGTGTTCTATCGCGAACTTAGGCCGCCTTGCCGCAGCCCTGAGGCTTGAACACGCGCGTTGTCGATGGCGGATTTTTCGCCAGCTTGCCGGCGGGGCGGATCGGCCGCGGCGCAAAGTTGCCACCGCAATTCGGGCAGACGCCGCCGAGCTTGGTCTCGACGCAATCGCGGCAGAACGTGCATTCGAAGGTGCAGATCATCGCGTCGGCCGCGGCCGGCGGCAGATCCTTGTCGCAGCATTCGCAGGATGGGCGCAAAGCGAGCATGGGGCGTCTCCGTGAATGACGCGCCAGTCTGATCGATCCGCGCCGCGGGTCAAGCGTCTCGCTACGCCATCAATCCCGTCATTGGCTTCACCGCAATGCTGCCGGGGAACACGACATTGGCCAACGCGCGCTCGTCGGCGCGCAGATGGTCTTTCAAGAGGCCCTTCAACACGGCACGCAAATCGGTGGTCGGCCTGAGATCGCGGGCCTGATACAGCGCCGCTTCGCTGACGCCCGGCCAGTCGGCAATGACTCGGCCGCCGGCAATCGCGCCGCCGGCGAGCAACGCCACCGTCGCGGTGCCATGATCGGTGCCCTCGGTGCCATTGATGCGCGCGGTGCGGCCGAATTCGGTGACGACAACAACGGCGGTTTCCTTCCACGCCGCGCCCATGCCGGTCTCGATCGCGCCGATGGCGCCATCGAGCGCGCCGAGCAGCGCCGACAGCCTCCCATGCGCCGCGCCTTCCTGAGCATGCGTATCCCAGCCGTCGAAGGCGAGCGCGCCGACGCGCGGCCCGTCGGCGCGCGCCATGAATTTGGCCGCAGCGCCGGCGGACTCGGCGAAATAAGCGCGCACCGCCGCGCCGGGAATCCCCGGCGTCGCCGCGACCTTGGCCGGCGTCATGCCCTTCGCCTCGCCTTGCGCGATTGCCGCCAGCGCGCCGCGCTCTTCCAGCGCCTTGCCGAGCGCCGGATCGGTGTGGCGATAAAGATCGAGCAATCGGCTCATCGTGTCGTTGCTCGCCGGCTGCAGCTTGCTCGGCGTCCACGACATCACCGGCGCCGGTCCGCGCGCGACCAGAGGCGTGATCGGCCCGACCGCGAAAGCCTGCCGCCCAGTGACCTGATCGGCCGGCGTCAGCGCGTGCCAGGCACGGTTGAGCCAACCGCTATCGCTGGCGCCCGGCGCGGTGACGCCGCTTTCCAGCACATCCTGGCCATCGAAATGCGAACGCTCGCGATAGGGCGAGGCGACCGCGTGCACGACAGCCGCTTGCTTCGCCTGATAGAGCCGATAGAAATTCGGCATCGCCGGATTGATCGCGAACAGAGTGTCAAGTTTGAGCGCGGCATTGTCACCATCGAGGCGCAGGCCCTGATCGCCGCGCAGCCGCACCCAGTCCGGATCGCCGAACGGCGCGACGGTGGCGAGGCCGTCGAGTGCGCCGCGCAGCACGATGACCATGAGGCGCGGATCGCGGCCTTCCGCCTGGGCGAGCTTCGGCATGTAAGCCCAGGCGAACAAGGCGCCGGAGCCGAGCAGCAATTCGCGGCGGGTGGCGAGATGCGGTTTAAAGGTCATGGGAATTTACCTGCCAAGTTCTTATCGTCGTTGCATTTCGGGCGACATCAAAAGCAGCGCCACGCCCTGCTGGCGGCTTTCGGCGCGCGCCAATGCTTCTTGCGTATCCTTCGACAGCAGCGGACCGAAGCTTGCTTCCGCCACCGCTTGCGGATCGATCAGGTCGCCGGTGCGCCGCGCGAACTGATTGGAAATGTCGAGGCGTTGCGCCAGCCCGTCCATCCACGCCGCGCTGTCGTCGGAAAATCCGTTCGGCGCCGGCGGCCGCCACAACGGCTCGCCGAGAAGATTTTGCGCCTGCACCAAGGGCCGCACGTCGGACGGCGCGATGCCGGTCGAGCGCAGCGCGCCGACAAGCCATTCGCCGGGCCGGCGCATTTTCGTGCGCGGCGCGTCCCAGGCTTCCGGCGCGAGGACGAGTTCGCGCGATACGGCTTTGAGATCGCCGCTGCTGTCGATGAAGCGCTTGGCCAGCCGGTCGACCAAAGCCTGCGGCGGCGCGTCCGACACGAAATGCCGCGCCAGCTTCGAGGCGATGTGTTTGGCGGTGGCCGGATGCACGGCGAGGCGCGCCAGCACAGCGCGGCCCTGCGCGATGCCGTTGTCATCATAGTCGCGATCGATGACGTGCTGCGGGCCGGGCTCATGCATGCGCGCATTGAAAACGAAGTCGCCGCCATTCTCCGGCTGCTTCGGCGGTGTAATGGTCCAGCCGGTGATGACCTTGGCGAAGCTCGTCACGTCCGCTTGCGAATAGCCGGTGCGCACGCCGAGCGTATGCAGTTCGAGAATTTCGCGCGCCAGATTTTCGTTGAGCCCCTTGCCCTGCCGCAGGCCGGCGACGGAGTTCGGCCCGAGCGAGCGCACATTGTCGAGATAGAGCAGCATTGCCGGATGGGTCTCGACTGCCAGCAGCATGTCGGCGAATTTGCCGGCTATAAAGGGCCGGATCGCCTCACGCTCGAAGGCGCCGCACAAAGGCCGCACCTGGCCCTTGTCGGCGGAAACGCAGAAATGGTTCGACCAGAACCACACCAGCCGTTCGGCGAAGCCGAGTTCGGCATTGAGCGCGTTGTCGAGTCGCGCGCGCGCTTCTTCGAGATAGATCTGCTGCGGCATGCCGGGCTGCTGTTTCGGCTTTGCGTCGGCTGCTTGTGGCGCCGCGTCTGGCTTGGCCATCTCCGGCTTCGCGTCGCCGAGCGGCGTCGCCATCGGATTCGACGTGGCATTTTTAGCGGCTTCCTTGGCCGCGTTGGCCGCCGCTTTATCCATCTCGTCGCCGGCGCGGCGGGCCAGCCGCTCGGCCTTGCGCTCCTGCCGGAAATCGAACGAGGCGCGCGCGGCTTCGCCGGCGCTCAGCAGGTCGTCATTGAAGATCAGGCCGGCATTGGGTCTGTCGAGTTCCGCCAGCAGCGCCGCGCGCGGGTCTTTATAAAAAGCCGCAAGGCCGCCGGGCTTCGGCGCGAAGCCGAAGCGGTGCAGCAATGTCGCCGCCTGAATCCTGGGATCGAGCGCCATGCGCGATTCTCGTCACTTGCCGCCCCGCCCCACTCACACGCTCAAACTCCGCCGATATTGCGGCGGCGGAGATGAATGAAGCCTGAGCGGCGGGGTAACCGCGCCGTAACCAAGGGATGGAACTTGGGGGCCTACGCCCCGACCGCCCGCCGCTCTTCCGTCGCCTGCGCGTAGTGCTCGCGCTTGGCGGCAAGCATCGCCAGATCGGCGCGTTTGACCACGGCTTCAAGCCGCTCGGCCGGCTGGCTCGTCGCAATGCCCATCGACAGCGACAGCGGCAGGTCGGTGTAGAACTCGTTGTTGATGGCGACGAGATCGAGAATGACCTTCATCATCGCCATGCCCTCGGCATGCTCCACCGCCGGCAGGATCAGCGCGAACTCGTCGCCGCCGATGCGCGCCGCGCGCGCCGGCTTTTCAATGACCGAATTGAGCACCTCGCCGGCCCGCCGCAGCAGCGCGTCGCCGGCGGCGTGTCCCAGTTCGTCATTGGCCGCCTTCAAGCCGTTGAGGTCGATCATGACGATGCTGACCGGCCACGGACCCTTTCGCTCCAGGCGGTTGAGTTCGTCGACGAAGAACGAGCGGTTGGACAGTTTGGTCAGCGCGTCGTGGCTGCCGAGATATTCGAGATAGGCCTCGGCCTTCTTGCGCGCGGTGATGTCGGTGAGCGCCACCTGCACCAGCGACCAGTCGTGCTCGTGCGCCGGGAATACCGAGAACTGCAGCAGCAGATTCAGCTTGCTGCCGTCGAGCGCGTAATTGATCACCTCGCGCTGCTGGAACAGCTTGCCGTCCCACAGATCGACCAGTTGCTCGCGGAAGCACGGCTCCATCTCGTCGCGCATCACCGACGACAGATTGCGCAGCAGCGTCTCCTTGTCCGGCGCGCCGAAAAGGTCGAGCGTGTGCTGGTTGACGTCGACGATGCGGATTTCGCTGATGCAGCGCGCGACGAATTCCTCGTGCACGTCGGTGAAGACGCGCAGGTCGGTGATGCCCTGGGCGCGGATTTCGTCGATCAGTTTCTTGACGCCGGAGAAATCCTCGACCCAGAGCGACACCGGCGAATGCGCGAACAGGCCGCGCGAATAGTTCTCGCTGTCGATGAGCAGGCGGCGCGCATCCTCGCGCGCGGTGACGTCCTCGATGGCGATGAGCACGCGCGACCAGTCATGCTCGAAGCCGGGCAGGATCGCCGCCTTGAGCTGAATGTCGAGCCGCTCGCCTGAGAGCGTATAGTTGACCGCGTTGCTGGAAAATTCGGTCAGGCCGTCCCACAGCTGCGCCAGTTCCTCGACATGGCTCACCAGCATGTCGTCGCGGAACACACGGTCGAGATTGCTCACGAGATGATCGAAGCCGTCGGCCTTGAACAGATCGAGAGTTTTGCGGTTGACCTGCAGCAGCTTGATGCGCGCCGCGCAGGCCTTGACCCGCTCCGGATGGCCGTCGAGATGCGCGCGCAGCGCGGTCACGCCGGCCGCCCGCCATTCGTCGAACAGCGCTTTGACGCCGCTGTAATCCTCGAGCCACAGCGACACTGGCGCCAGGTCGAAAATGCCGCCGTCGGCCTCAAGGGCCGGCGGGGTGGCGGTGAGATAGGCAGGCAACTCGGTCATGACAATTCACACACGCAGGATGCGGTTTCGGTCGGTTGCGGCCATAGTGACCGCCGAAGATGAGCAATTTCCTACCGCCGGTCCGGAATTAAAGTGCCGCGCGCCCACCATGCGGAACCCAAGCGGGAAACAAAGCCCCGGCCTTCCATCGCCCGGCGACTCCACCCATATTCCCCCGATGGCGACACCCCCGAAAAAGCCGAAAGGACCTGCCCCGCGAGGCGGAGCCGAGCAACGCATAAAGCCCACCCGCGCCAAGGCCTCGCGCCCGGAAGACGCAGCCGTGCCGGATTCGCTCGCCGATATTCTCAATCCCGGCATCAAAAAGGGCACCGCCGGCATGGGGTCAGGAACAGGTTTGGGTTCGGGCACCGGCAGCAGTTCCGGTCTGCAGCCGCCGCCGGACAATTCCTTCGACCGCCGCCGCGATTTTTCCGCCGCGCACACCGCGCGCAAGTCCAAATCAGGCTCGCTGCCGAAATCCGTGCCACTGCCGCCAGGCATGGGCGAGGCGCCGCAGGCGGACTACACCGGCGCGCCGGTCACCGGCCTCGACCCGGCTTTGGCGCAGGAACTCGGCCTCGGCGACGGCCAGGATTCGACCGAGGCCGACCGCGAGAAATCGATTCTCGAGGCCCGCATTGCGCACGCCGGCGGCGATCCGAAATACCGGCTCCCGAAGGCCGACCTGCCGACCGGCCCCGGCGGGCTGTCATCGATGGGCGTCGCCGCCACCGCCGAGTCGCTGGAGCGCCTGCTGCGCGAGGGCCGCCCCGAGGTCACCGAGCAGGTGTGGACGCCGCACCGCCCGCCGCGCCCGGAAAAATCCGAAGGCGGCCAGAAATTCGTCATCAAGTCGGACTTCGAGCCGAAGGGCGACCAGCCGGTCGCCATCGCCGAACTGGTCGAGGGCATCAAGCGCCACGACCGCACGCAAGTGCTCCTTGGTGTAACGGGTTCAGGCAAGACCTTCACCATGGCCAAGGTGATCGAGGCGACGCAGCGTCCGGCCTTGATCCTCGCGCCGAACAAGACGCTCGCGGCGCAGCTCTATGGCGAATTCAGGAATTTCTTTCCCGACAACGCCGTCGAGTATTTCGTCAGCTACTACGACTACTACCAGCCGGAAGCCTACGTCCCGCGCACCGACACCTATATCGAGAAGGAATCCTCGATCAACGAGCAGATCGACCGCATGCGCCATTCGGCGACGCGCTCGCTGCTGGAACGCGACGACGTCATCATCGTCGCTTCGGTCTCGTGCATCTACGGCATCGGCTCGGTCGAAACCTATTCGGCCATGACCTTCACGCTGAAGCAGCGCGGCGCGATCAGCCAGCGCCAGCTGATGGCGGATCTGGTCGCGCTGCAATACAAGCGCACGCAAGCCGACTTCTTCCGCGGCACGTTCCGCGTCCGCGGCGACACCATCGAAATATTCCCGGCGCACTATGAAGACCGCGCCTGGCGAGTCTCACTCTTTGGCGATGAAATCGAAAGCATCCACGAATTCGATCCGCTCACCGGGCAAAAGACCGACGAGCTGGAATTCGTCAAGGTCTATGCCAACTCGCATTATGTCACGCCGCGCCCGACGCTCATCCAGGCGATGAACTCGATCAAGGCCGAGCTGAACATGCGCCTGCGCCAGCTCAACGATGCCGGCCGCCTGCTCGAGGCGCAGCGGCTCGAGCAGCGCACCAATTACGATCTGGAAATGATGGAAGCCACCGGCTCCTGCGCCGGCATCGAGAATTATTCGCGATTCCTGACCGGCCGCATGCCAGGCGAGCCGCCGCCGACGCTGTTCGAATATCTGCCCGAGAATGCGCTGCTGTTCATCGACGAGAGCCACCAGACGATCGGCCAGATCAACGGCATGGCGC
>CAITJJ010000373.1 GCA_903892675.1 uncultured Hyphomicrobiales bacterium
ATTGGTCTCAACCGGCTTTGCCGCCTGCACCACAGGCGTATCCTTGACCGGCAGATCCTTGCCTGGACTGGCCGGATAGACCGGCGACAGCTTGTTGTCGGGATCGCCACGATCAGGGGCCGACGTGCGCGCGATAGGTATTTGGCGCACCGCGCCGGATGAAGGCGGCGCGCCGTTGGCTTGAACTTTACTGGCTGGCGCCGTCAGCCGGTCAAAAGCGAATGTCACGCCGCCGGCCATCACAGCGGCTGCGACCACATAGGCCGCCAGCCGGTAATCGGCCAATCGATAGCTGGAAAGCTGCATCGCGCCGGATCCCCTGTTCACCCGTCCGGGAGTAACGCGGCTGTGCGGCGCTGAGTTCCGTCTTCTATTTCGTGCAGGCTTTGCGCGGACCCTCGGCAGGCTGGAAGGTGCAGTCGGCGGCGCTGAACGAACGCGGATAGCTCTTCGAACAGGCCGCGACATTGCAGGCCAGCGCGCGCGCTTCCGCCGCTGGCGCCGCTGCAGTTATTGCCGTCGCGGGAGTGACCTGCGCCGGCGTTGCCGGCGCGGCGGCCACCGGAGCAGCGGGCGGCGCGCCCTTGCTGCAAAGGCGGCGTGGCCCGTCGCTCGGCTGGAACGTGCAGTCGGCGGCGGTGAACGAGCGATAGGCGGCGGCGCATGCCTCGACGTTGCAAGCGGGCGGCGATGGCCTGATGCGAGCCGCGGCGGCGGCGCTGCCCGGCTCGGCCGCGGCAATCGAGGCAGGCTGCTGGTCGAGCGCCGTGGGAGCGACCGGGCCGAAAACGGGTCTGGCGGCTATCGCTGCCGGCGGCTTTGCCGCCTCGGCTGGCACTGCGGCCGGCTCAATCTTCGGTTCAATGCTGACCATCGCCGGCGCGGGCGGCGGCGGCACGGCGGCGCGCAATTCGTATTTGCTCGCCGGCATCGGCGACATCGGCGCCGGCTCGGGATCGAGCCCGAACAGCACGCTGCCCGCCGCGATCAGAACCACGAAGAAATAGACGATGAAGGACATTCACCAACCCAAATCTGAAAGGCCTGCCGGCGTCCCGACAACGCCTGAATATAGGGGCGGTTCGGTGACGGTGAAATAGCTGAATTTCCTGACAAAACGGCTCATCTTTTCGCCTTTATGACGGCTGCGTGGAGCCGTGCTAGACAGCGCGCGCCTTTACCTCCTGACCAGATCGTAGTCGCCGCATCCCATGTCCCAAACGCCTGTCCAAGCGCCCGCCCTCACCACCTTCCGCCGCATCGTCATCAAGGTGGGCTCGTCGCTTCTGGTTGATCATGCCGCCGGCGCGCTCAAGCGCGACTGGCTGGCTTCGCTCGCCGCCGACATTGCCTCGCTGCACAAGGAGAAGCGCGATTTGCTGGTGGTCTCCTCCGGCGCCATCGCGCTGGCCCGCGCTACGCTCAAACTGCCGACGGGCGCGCTCAAGCTCGAGGAAGCGCAGGCCGCCGCCGCCATCGGCCAGATCGCACTGGCCCGCTCATGGTCGGAAAGCTTCAGCGCGCACGGCATCGCCACCGGCCAGGTATTGCTGACGCTCGGCGACACCGAGGAGCGCCGTCGTTATCTCAACGCCCGCTCGACCGTCGACAAATTGCTCGAGTGGCGCACGGTGCCGGTGATCAACGAGAATGACACCGTCGCAACTTCCGAAATCCGCTATGGCGACAACGATCGCCTCGCCGCGCGCGTCGCCACCATGATGAGCGCCGATCTTCTCGTGCTGCTGTCGGACATAGACGGCCTCTACGACAGACCGCCGACCGCCGGCAGCGGCGCGAAGCTCATCCCTGTCGTGCAACGCATCACGCCGGAGATCGAAGCGATGGCCGGCGTTTCCGGTTCGGAATTGTCGCGCGGCGGCATGATTACCAAAATAGAAGCTGGCAAGATCGCCACTACCGCCGGCACGCATATGGTGATTGCCTCCGGCCGCGTGAACCATCCGCTGCGCGCGATCATCGACGGCGGGCCGTGCACCTGGTTTTTAACGCCGGCCAATC
>CAITJJ010000374.1 GCA_903892675.1 uncultured Hyphomicrobiales bacterium
CTCAGTGCTTCCTCATCGGCGACCGAGCGCCACAGGAAGGAGGGAACGGTGTTTTCCTCGACGCGTCTGAGGCGCGACGGCACGCCGGCCTTGCGGAAATATTTCTGCGCCAGCACGTCGGACGCGACCTGCGACCAGAAGTCCGGCACCTCGACATTGTCCAGCTTGAAGACAATGGAGCCGTCCGGATTCTTGATCTCGGACGTGGTCAGCCGGAACGCCATGCCGGCATAGGCGGCATCCTGGGCCGCGTCATGACCGAGGGTCACGTTTCCGGTGGTCGTTTCCTTGGTGTAGCGCCGTTCAATCCGCATTTCGAAAGCCCCTTAATGTCCGGGCGGCGGTCGACCGCCGACGATTATTCCATGACAGGCTCGCAAAAGCCCGCCTCTTTGACTCGTCCAGCCGTTCGACCACCTGCCTCATTTAAGTCCGATGCTCTGATGCGGCACCGGTTACTCCCGGGGTTTTGATCCCGGCCACACAGCAAATCCCTGTCCCCAAACGCCTTTCGGCGCGGGGTGAGCACGACTTTGACGTCGTTTGAATATCCGGAGGGAACTTTGAACTCACCCACACCGAACAGTCACAAAACTAAGAGGACTCACCGCCGTCGTCAACAACAGATAGTGGGTAGGAGTAACTAAATCCCTAAATCTTGTGTCCCGTCGGTGAATTTCGGGGACAACGGCATCTGAGAACAGGGTCAGTATTGAGCCAGAAATCGGCCTCGGGAAGCCTTTTTGTCGCGGGCCGGCCTTAGGTTTTCCGCCCTAGGGCGATGACGGAAAAATGACGCAAAATGGGGATCGCTGGCCACCCACAACTTCTTTTGCGTTCGCCCCGAACTCTGGAAAAGCGCGGGATAAACCCGGCAAAGCGGGTTCCAGAGTCGCTGATTCTCGAAAGGCGATCAGAGCCTTAGCCTGTGAACGGCGGGCCTTGGACAGTGGGGGGAAGCCACACAAGGCTGTGAATTCCGCGATCATGGACGCGAGTACCGAAAATAGGCCCGTTTGCGACTGAACGATCCGGCCTCGGCGGAACTTAACGTCCCGACAACAACAAAAAAATGGAGACGAGATGCAAATCGACGTCAGCACCGACAGCCACATCGATGGCCGCGAGAAACTCACCCATTACGTTCAGGGACATGTCGAGACCGCTCTGGAGCGATTCTCCTCCCGCATCACCCGAGTCGAAGTCCATCTCACCGATGAAAGTGGCAACAAGGAAGGCCGCGAGGATACCAAATGCGTCATGGAGGTCCGTATCGGCGGCCGGCCGCCGATCGCGGTGACGAGCCAGGAGGCCAGCGTCGATCAGGCCATCACCGCGGCAACTCATAAACTGAAGCATCTGGTCGAAAGCACGCTCGGCCGTGAAAGCAGCCTGGCCGGCCATCGCGACCACGACTAGGCGGCCACGCGGAGCAACGGCCAAAGAAAAAGGCGGACCCTTTTAAAGGCCCGCCTTTTTACACCCGGCACTGTCATTGCTGAATACTTAAGCACCATAGCCAGCAACTTAAGCAAATGCAATATCGGCTGGATCAGCCTTGCGCGGCCCGTTTGCGGGAGGATGGGGTCAGGGCCTGGCCGCCGTCCGCCGTCTCATGAGCAACTTCCGCCCGCTCGCGCGGCAGCGCCTCGGGGTGTTCGCGCTGCAGGAAGTCGATCAGCTGCTCGCGTACCTCGCAGCGAAGGTCAAATGCCTGTCCGGCTGAATTGGCGCTCATTAGGCAACGCAGTTCGATCGTGCGTTCCTTCGCGTCGGTGAC
Source organism: uncultured Hyphomicrobiales bacterium (assembly GCA_903892675.1). Classification (GTDB taxonomy): domain Bacteria; phylum Pseudomonadota; class Alphaproteobacteria; order Rhizobiales; family Xanthobacteraceae; genus Pseudolabrys. The sequence goes on from CAITJJ010000374.1 coordinate 1,781, forward strand.
CTGGAGGCCGACCACCTTGCCGTTCCAATGCGTCGACTGCTTGACGATATCGGTGAGCTTTTCTCGGATGGCGGCGACCGGCGCGCGGTAATCGACATAGAGAAAGGCGCTGCCGAGGATCGCCGAGCTTTCGCGGGTCCAGTTCTGGAACGGCTTCTCGATAAAGTAGGTCAGCGGCACGATCAGCCGGCGCAGATCCCAGAGCCGGATGACGACATAGGTCGCGGTGATTTCCTCGATCCAGCCCCATTCGTTTTCGACGACGACGGAATCGTCGATGCGGATCGGTTGCGTCATCGCGAGCTGCACGCCGGCGAACAGATTGGATGGCACCGGGCGCGCGGCGAGGCCGGCGACAAGACCGGCGACGCCGGCGGAAGCAAAAAGACTTACGCCGTACTGCCGCACCGGCTCGAAGGTCATCAATGCCGCGGCGAGGGTGACGACGACAACCAGCGCGTCAGCGGTGCGCATCAACACGCGCACCTGCGTCAGGTGTTTGCGGGCGAGCAGGTTATCCGCGGTATCGATGCGAAAGCGCAGCAGGTAAAGATCGGCGCCGATGCGCAGTGCAGTGATCGCGGCCCAGCCGACCAGGGTGATGACGGCGATGACCATGAGCCGCGCCAGCATGTCGGCGGCATTGGCGTCGAACGGCGCGACCGGCAGCGCAATGCTCACCGCCAGAATGAGCAGGCCGAGCCGGGTGACGCCGCGCATTTGCGTGAGGACCGACAGGACATAAGGGTGACGCTTCGCCAGCAACAGACGCAGAAGCCGCCGCACGGTCTTGTGCAGGGAATAGGCGATCGAGGCCGACAGCAGCACGACCAGCACGCCGACCACCGGATTGGGCAGCCAGGCCAGCCAGCCGATGACCTCGGCAAGAAGGGTGCGAAGCGAATCCATTGGGCTGCGTTTGGCCTTTCGTGACGGGGGTGGATGACGGGCCGGCGCCACGGCCGGCGCGCTGGACAGGGAGGCAGTGAGGTGGCAATACGCTTGGTGTCCCCAATAGAAATGCGCGGCGGCGATGAAAAGTTTCCTGCTGAGGCTGTTTACCTGGTGGAATTCCCAGACTTTCGGAACCCAGTTCTGGACGTGGCGGTTCGGCGAAAAGGTCGGCACCGACGAATTCGGCAACACCTATTACCGCACCCGGGGCGGCAAAATCGATCCGACGCTGCTCTTCCAGCGGCGCTGGGTGATCTATAACGGCTATGCCGAGGCGTCTTCCGTGCCGCCGTCCTGGCATGGCTGGCTGCACCACACGGTCGATACGCCGCCGACCGAGGAAAACTACAAGCCGCGCGACTGGCAGAAGCCGCACCGCGCCAATCTGACGGGCACGCCGGGCGCCTATCGACCGCCGGGCTCGACGCTCGCCTCCGGCCACCGTCCCAAGGCGACCGGCGACTACAAAGCGTGGAGCCCTTAACCGGGCTTGCCGAAGGGCCGCCCTTCCGCCGCCGCATTCGCCATGTTAACCGGACGCTCCGCTGGCGGAAGTTTCGCGAATCCGCGAAAGGTTTCCGGCGCCTGTTTTGAGTGCGCTCAGCATCAACGTTCGGGAAAGCCTGTCTTGATGGCGCGTTCCAGGCTCACAGCGCTGGCGATCCTCGCGGTAGCGATCAACGCGGCATTCCTGACGCTGCCGGCCGGCGCGCAGTTCGGTTCGATTTTCGGCGACGCGCCGCCACGGCCGCCGGCCAATGTGCCGCGCGGCGGCCAGCAGCCGTTGCCGCCGCCCGATCCCGGACGCGGCGACCTGCCGCCATCGCAGCCGCAAGCGCCGCCGATGAGTCTGCCGCCGTCGAGCCGTCCGGGCGCGGGGGCGATTCAAGCCCAGCCTCTGGCGCCGCCGCCGGGCGGAGTCGCGGCACCACCCGCCGTGCCGCTATCGCCGTCGCCGCCGCAAGGCGAAGTGCCGCTGGGCGTTGTGCGGTCGACGCCGGGCCTGCTGCCTGGCATTCGCCAGCCGCGCGGCACACAGGAACCGGCCGACACCTCGCCGCAGCCGGGCGACGAAGTGGTGGTGGCGCCGCCGCCGCAGCGCATCGCCAATCCGAACGCCGTGTTCTCCGGCCTCGACAAGATCACCGGCCGCATCATTTCGTTCGATGTCGCCATCAACGAGACCGTGCAGTTCGGCGCGCTGCAGGTGACGCCGCGCGTCTGCTATACGCGGCCGCCGACCGAGACGCCAAACACCGACGCTTTCGTGCAGGTCGACGAAGTGACACTGCAGGGCGAGGTCAAGCGCATATTCGATGGCTGGATGTTCGCCGCCAGTCCGGGCCTGCACGCGGTCGAACATCCGATCTACGACGTGTGGATCACCGACTGCAAAGGCGGCACCGGTCCGGAAGTGGCGGAAGCGCCGGGCGAACCCGCGGCAAAGCCTGCGGCGAAACCGGCGGCGCGTCCGCCGGCGGCGCGGGCACCGGCGGCGGTACAGCCGCCACAAGCGGCGCAGCCGCGCGCGCAGCAATTGCCGCCCGCCGCGGCGCCCACCATCCGCTAATCTTTCAACTGCGCGAGCGCTTCGTCGCCGCTGACCGGACGGACCACCGGCAGCGCCGCGAAGTCGGCGTCGCCGGCGAGCGCTTCCTCAAGCAGGCGATGATAGCGCTTCTTCGCCACATCGACGGCGCCGAAGGTTTTCAAATGCGGTGTGACGTATTGCGTGTCGCACAGTTTGAAGCCGCCGGCGCGCAGCCGCGCGACCAGATGCACCAGCGCGATCTTCGAGGCGTCGCGGACGCGGTGGAACATGCTCTCGCCGAAGAAGGCGCGGCCGAGCGAGACGCCGTAAAGCCCGCCGACCAGATGCTCGCCGTCATAGACTTCGACGGTGTGGCAATGGCCGATATCGTAAAGCGCGCGGTAGATCTTGCGGATGCGGCCATTGATCCAGGTCTTGTCGCGGTCGGGCGCGGGCTCGGCGCAGCCGTCGATCACGGCGTCGAAGTCGCGATCGACATGAACGATCAGCGGCGTCGTGCGTACCGTGCGCGCCAGCCGCGACGAAATATGGAAGCCGGTGAGCGGAATGATGCCGCGCTGTTCCGGCTCGATCCAGTACAGCGCCGGGTCGTCGGCGCTCTCGGCCATCGGAAAGATGCCGCAGGCATAGGCCTTGAGCAGCACATCCGGCGTGATCTCGATATAGGTATTTTCGCGGTTGGCCATGGCTGCCCGCTAGTGTAAGCCGGCGTGGCGCGATTGGGGAGGGCCTTGCTTTGCCGCTACGGCTCCATGCCGCCTTTAGCGAGGAATTGCTCGAGCCAGTGGATATGGTAATTGCCGTCGATGATGTCGGCTTCGCGCACCAGTGCGCGGAACAAGGGCAGCGTCGTCTCGATGCCGTCGACGACAACTTCGTCGAGCGCGCGCTTGAGCCGCATCAGGGCCTCGGTACGGGTCTTGCCGTGGACGATCAGTTTGCCGACCAGTGAATCGTAATAAGGCGGGATAGTGTAGCCCTGATACACGGCACTATCGATGCGCACGCCCAAGCCCCCCGGCGCGTGATAATGCAAAATCTTGCCGGGCGAGGGCCGGAACGACACCGGGTTCTCGGCATTGATGCGGCATTCGATTGAATGGCCGCGGAATTCGATGTCTTCCTGCGTGATCGACAGAGGCGCGCCGGCGGCGACACGAATTTGCTCGAAGATCAGATCGATGCCGGTGATCATTTCTGTCACCGGATGCTCGACCTGGATGCGGGTGTTCATTTCGATGAAATAGAACTCTCCGTCTTCGTAGAGAAATTCGACGGTGCCGACGCCGAGATAGTTAATCTCGCGCATGGCCTTGGCGACGGTTTCACCGATCTTGTTGCGGGCGGCGACGTTAAGCGCCGGCGAGGGGCTTTCCTCCAGCACCTTCTGGTGACGGCGCTGCAGCGAGCAATCGCGCTCGCCGAGATGGACGGCGTTGCCATTGCCGTCGCCGAGCACCTGAATCTCGATATGGCGCGGCTTGCCGAGATACTTTTCGATATAGACGGCGTCGTCGCCGAAGGCGGCTTTGGCTTCCGAGCGCGCGGTCGACAAAGCGGTCGAGAGTTCTTCGCGCGATTTGGCGACTTTCATGCCGCGTCCGCCGCCGCCAGCGGCGGCCTTGATCAGAACCGGATAGCCGATCTTGTCGGAGATTTTTGCGGCCTCGCCGTCGTCGGTGACGCCGCCGTCTGAACCGGGCACGACCGGAATGCCGAGGCGCTTGGCGGTGCGCTTGGCTTCGATCTTGTCGCCCATGATGCGAATGTGTTCGGCCTTCGGGCCGATGAAGTGCAGGCCGTGATCGTTGAGGATCTCGGCAAAGCGCGCGTTCTCGGAC
>CAITJJ010000375.1 GCA_903892675.1 uncultured Hyphomicrobiales bacterium
CGTAAAGGTCGGTCACGACGCGCAAAAGCGTCGGTCTGACATCGACGCCGTCGCGGCAGGCCAGATCGACCAGGCCAGCGAGGGTAGGTTAGGCAGTCGACTTCATCGCGGCACCAACGCTGCACAACAATCTAGGTCACCACATTAGTCCGGGCCCGTTAGCAGAGCGTTAACCTTGGATTTCTGATTACTAAGCCTTTGCAATTGCTTAGATACCGCGTTCCTCGCGCGTTCCTAGGAATGTTCCCGGCGCGTTCTAGCCTCACAAATCCTCTCCGTCGCTCTTGCCACGGTGTACTCTGCGGGCAGTGGCCTGCCGTCGATGTGCTTCCAGTGTGTTCCGTTCATAAACACGAGCCGTAATCCGTCTGTTGGCATGTCCAGCTATTTTGGAGCGGTCGTCGGGATTTGAGCCAGCTAGGTCACCTTCGGTGAGACCTCCGGCACGCAAATCACGGTTCCATACTTGCGGGGATATGTCGGCTGCCTTGCGGTCACGACGCCAACCCGCCCCCCAGACGTCATACCGATAGGGTAGGTCGGTCCGCTCATCGATAATCAGCGGGCCCTTGCGTTTCTCGTCTGGGATCGTTGCCAATTCGGCCATGACCATCGGGCATTCCGTGAGGCCGAAAGCAACTTTGGTTTCGCTAGTGTTTTCGGTTTTGCTAGGTGTCACGCGCAAAATCAGATGCTGATCAATTTGCGCCCATGTCGGCCCAAGCCATTTCTGACCATAGCCGAGGACGCCCGATGGGCGGGGATCGGACAGATCAACCCATTCACCGATCACATCGCGTTGGCGTAGTGTCGTCTCGAATTGGACTGCATAAGCAAGCGCGCGTAGCGGGCGTTGGGCTTGCCTTGCCGCCGCGCGTGCGCGCTCAATCTCGGAAGCAGTGGGATAAAAAACACGCGGCTTTGGCGCTGCGAACGTCATGTTATCGAGGATTACGCGAAACTCGGCGCAACCGGGCTTCCGCAAGGTGATACCGAACCTGACTGCGGCCTTGATTACGCAAAGCGCCATTCGTGCTGCGGCCAGCTTCTGACCGCCATCTGACCAAAGTGCGTACCATTTATTCAGGTCCTTGCCGGTGACAGCAGCGATACTACGACCGCCGATATGTGGGATCAGTTTTTTTAGGTAGACATCATATGGGTAGCGCGATGACGGCTTGAGCTTGTGATACGTGCTGTCGACGTCGGTCTGGTAGATTTTGAGCAGCGAGCCAAACGTGCCATCGAATATCGCGCCGCTATCACGTTGGCTATCAAGCCAGAGCAACATCTCGGCTTGAAGACGTTCGCACCGCCCGATAATCAAACGGTCATCGTCGAGCGCGTTCAGTCGTGCTGATTTAGTTGGAAAACCGGCCGCAATTGCAGCTGGCGATGCAATCCAATACGGAACGTCGTTGCCGACCTTGCGTTTACGCCACTTCAATCCTGGCGCTTTTGGCCTACGGGTGTTTTCCATGTTTCTGGCCTGTCTGTGCCGTCCGATGTAGTCGGGATGATCGAGCCGAGTCCGTATTGGTTGTCAAAGAATGCTTTGATGGCAGGAACGTATCGGCCACCCATGATTGAATCAATTTTGGGAAAACCCTTCCGTTCGTACAATGGGGCCAGCGCCTTCCATTCACAAGCGCGTTCAAAACCGAGCAAGGCTGCGCCGATTTCTCTATCACTCGCGAAAAGTGGCAATTGCTCAATCGGAATACCGCATCCGAACATGGCTCCCGAAATGCAATGGGGCTTGGTCATAGCTAAGTTCGCTCGCCCGGTGTCGCATCCGAGCGGATCCCTATTCGGCCAAGTGCCTCCACTGCCTCGGTGCGGCGGGTTTCCTGCCACGGTTGCCAACATTCGCCGTGAAGCCATGCATGGGTTCCTGGCTCAGTCCCGAAGGGCACGACTGCGGCGCTATCGGTTTCATGCCCGTTGCACCATGCGCAGCGGCCTGCTGGCGATGGGGCCGGATTGAGGTTAAGCCATTCGATGATGCACGCCTCAAACGCCTGTGCCTCTACTGTTGTGCGCGACAGCCCGCCATCAAACTCCAAGATACCGGCGCGTTCAGCGTAGAACGCCTGCCAATCCTCAGCCGTCCATCCATCTTTTGTTGGTCGCAGCAGCGCCACGATGTCGGCCTTATGGCGCGACAGTGCCTCGACCACGGCGATCGGCGGTGGGGCTGTTGCTTGCAGCACCAGATCCTCGCCGTCGATCCCGAGATGAACACCGGCGGCGCGGGCCGCCTTGAGAGCCTGGACCGCGCTCATAGCCGTGTACTCCAGCCTAGCGTGCCTCGATCGTCGTCGGGCGAAAGAGTTTCCTCCTGGGCGGTGACGACTGAAAGATTCCCGACATTCCCCACATTCCCGTCATGAGGGCTGCTCTTTGGGGAATGCGGGGAATGTCGGGAATGTTTTTGGCCGGTATCGGCGGGAGAAAACGTGTTGGCGGTAGGCGGGTTTTGGGATTGCCCCGAAGCAGCCACGCTGACGCGGTAGGTATTTTCGTTGTGTCCGCTGGTTTTCACCAGTGTGGCGACGGTCTGCCCGTCATTGATCCACGTAGGCCGTCCGACCAGCCGCTTTTGAAAAAGCTTCCCAATGCTGTGCGCCGTCGGGAAATCCAGCCGCTTACCCACCAGTTCGCCTAGTGCGTCAGCGATAGCATCAGCCCGTGCTTTGCTGGCGTCATCTACCTTTTGATAAAAGGCTTCCTGCTTCGGCTCGGGCGTCATAGCCTTCACCACGGCCCCGGAAGTGAAGACGTCGCCGCCCCAAATTCCGTGGAGCATGGTCAACGCGGCTGATGCGGCTGATGCTTCTTCGTCTCCGGCTTCCCCAATACGCATCAACTCAGTGCAGTTCACCGTCGTCCCGAGCAAGTCGGCAGCGTATTCCATCGGCCATCCAACGACGCTCCACCAAGTCTTGAAGCGGGTCTTTGCCGTCTGGAGCTCCGTGCGGTTCAATGCCCCCGCGATCAGCAGGCCGTAAAGCGCACGCAATATTTTTGGCCGGTGAGCCAGTGTCCATGCCAACGGATCGTTGTGTTCGAATGTACGGTTCTCTGGGTCCGGGCGGTCGACGTTCAGCGCCATCATTAGCGATCGGCTCGCCATATCGCCGCGCGGAGTGATGGAGTTTCCAGTGAAAATCTGAACGGTTGCCGATGGCACCGTTTCTACACGGGAAACTCCCAGCACTCGATCGGATATTTCGGACGCCGTTAGCGCCGCTTCGATATGCGGACAGCTGATGGCCGATCCTCGGGCGATATTGTCCCAGGCGAGACTCGCTACACCTTGGCGGAGATACGAGAACAGTGCCTTCTTGCGTTCCTCTGCATTTCCTGACCATCCGGCAGCGGCCGCTCTGCGACCTAGCACCGCAAGCGTGATCATGTTTACCAGCGTTGTCTTGCCGCCGCCGCGTTGTCCAGCGGTCACGAAAAATGCTGGCCGCTCGGGGAGAAGCACTCTTTCGATCAGCGTTAGCGCCAGCATGATTGCAATGCTCTTGCCAACCCGATCCAGAGCCACGTCAACCAGCCATTCGTCGAAGAGGAAAGTTAGTGCGTCCTGGACGAACTTTTCGGTCGGCGGCTTGGTGGGGAGGCAGGCGCGAAGAGCTGGATCGATCCGATGGATCAGTCCGGTGTCACGATCGAGCCCGACACCGTCGATAATATTTCCGGACATCGTGACCAGTGGAGTCGTGTTGATCGCCCGCGCCACCGGAATCGTGCTTGGCGGGTACTGCATCAATGCATCGATGTATGCTCGGGGCAGAGCTCCGAAATAGCTGATGTTTTTTTTCTGCACGGACCAACGGACATGCCTCTCGATGAGTAACTCGATACAGCTCGGCGTGAGTTGCACGAGACCCGGCTCGGCCGGTGCCTTCATTGCATTGGCGTCATCGGCGGCGTTGTTAGTGCCGTCCGCTGTCAGCAGGTGCAGACTCCAAGGTTCCCGGACACGCACCTCGACCAAATTGCCCGACGCATCCCGCATCGGCGGCTCCTCTCGTTGATCCGACGCGAGAAGCTGGTCCAGGAAGGTCACGGTCGGCATCAACTCACCATCAGTTTCAGGACGCGGTCTAATGATTCTTCCATCAGACCCTGAAGCCACGGCCGCCTTCCGTTCGGCTTGTTCCCGCTTCTGACGTTCCTTGGCTATCCGCGCCATTACGGCCCGCACACCAATATTGGCGGCCTTGGCTACAGCTGCGGCGAAGTCGGCAAGCTCGTCTGGTTCCATGTCGGTCGCAGCCATGATCGCCATAGCGTAATCGACCAGGCCGTCGGCCGGGGCTTTCGCTATTGCAGCTTTGGCCGATCGTCCGTCGTGTCGGAGATGATAGATCCCCCGGCCATGGGCGAAGCTGTGAATGAACAAGCCACCATCATCGGCTTTCATAACCTTGGCTTTGTTGCGCCCGTACTCGGCACCTTCCAGCGGATCGGCCAACGTCTCGCCGATATAACGGTTTGGATCAGCGAGCACGGTGGCGACAGGCACCATGCCGAGGTCATCAAAATCGAGTTCTAGATACGGCAGAAGCACACCCCGATGACGTGCCATGACGAGGCGCAATGCCGTGGCGAGAGGCATGCCGAGCTTGGCTGTTATTTTCTCGGCCAGTACCCGGTCGTGCTGTGACCGGA
>CAITJJ010000376.1 GCA_903892675.1 uncultured Hyphomicrobiales bacterium
GCATTGCGGCTGAACGGGCCATGGTAGCGCCCTCCTAATGGTTGCCCCCGACGGATCGGCGGGCGGTTTACTCCGTCGCTCCCCGAGCCGACGGTGTGCACCGTGTTGCGACCGCGAAAGGTTGATCGCAGGTGCAGCATAACGGTTCGGGCGGGGTAGTGGAAGCATTCCGCCGTCACGTCGCCGTGACCCCGCAATGCAAGTGTAAGTCTTTGTTTTATTGCAGATATTTTGTTCGCTCGGCTTCTGCCGGGCGCTCATCAGCGGGGCAGGTCACCATGATAACGACACAAATGCCCCGATCGTTCCGGGCGGAACGCGGGTTTCTGGGCAGGGTCTTCGAACTGTGGGGTCTCACTGCCGGATAAATAAGCCTGCACGGCAGGGTTTCAAGGGCCGCTGAACTCAGCCCTGCCGCAGGCTCTCGACCAGAAGGCTCATATCGGCCGGAAGCGGCGCCTCGAAGCGCAGATGCTCGTGGGTAATCGGATGCTCGAAGCCGAGCACCGCGGCGTGCAGCGCCTGGCGGCCGAGCGCCGCCAGCGCAGCCTGGGCTGGCGCGGCGAGCCTTGAGGCCTTGGTCTTGAAGCCGGTGGCGTAAGTTTCGTCGCCCATGATCGGGTGGCCGATATGTGCCAGATGCACCCGGATCTGGTGGGTGCGGCCGGTTTCCAGCATGCAGGCGAGCAGACTGGCGATCGGCAAATGGGAGTTTTTGCCGGCGTCTTTGCCTTCACTTTTGATATCTTGCGCGTCGTAGCGCTCGCGCATTTCCCAATGGGTGATGGCGTCGCGGCCGCCTTCGCGCACCGCCTGCTTCTCGCGGTTGATCGGGCTGCGGTCGAGGGCCGCGTCGATGGTGCCCTTTATGCGGTCCGGCGCGCCCCAGACGACGGCGAGATAACCGCGCTGCAGGCCGCTTTCCAGCTTGTCGGCGAACTGCTTGGACAGGTGGCGATGGGCGCGGTCGTTCTTGGCGACGACCATCAGCCCGGTGGTGTCCTTGTCCAGCCGGTGCACGATGCCCGGCCGCTTGACGCCGCCGATGCCGGACAGGCTGTCGCCGCAATGCGCGATCAGCGCATTGACCAAGGTGCCCGAGGCGTGGCCCGCCGACGGGTGCACCACAAGGTCCTTCGGCTTGTTGATGACGATGAGCTGGTCGTCCTCATAAATAATGTCGAGCGGGATGGCTTCGCCGCGCGGCACGGCTTCTTCCGGCGGCGGCAGATTGACGCTGACGACGTCGCCGGATTTGACGTCGGCCGACGGATCAAGGATCGTCCGGCCGTCGACGGCGACCTGGCCGTCGAGGATCAACGCTTTCAGCCGCGAGCGCGACAAAGCAGGAATGCGCGCCGCCAATACGCGGTCGAGCCGTCCGCCGGCTTCTTCCGGCTGAATGGTCACGCTGCCGATTGCTTCCGTCGCTTCGTCCGTCATGCTCTTTATACTGGTCTCTTGAACGTTTAAGGCCCGCCGATGTCCGACGATGCAAAACCACTCGATCCGGAGCAGACAAGGCAGCTTGCCCGCATCCGCCGTCTGATGATGATCGCTTCCGTTACCACGTTTGTCGCCATCGCGATTGTTTTCGGCGTCATCGGCTACAAAGTCTATAGATCGGGCGACAGCGTGCCGGATATGGCGGCAAAGCCCGCCGATGTCACCGTTGCGCTGACGGCAGGGGCCAGAGTGCTGTCCACCGTCATCGGCAACGACCATATCGTGGTGACGATCGAGGCCGGCGGCGTAACTGAACTGCGCACTTTCGATCCCGATACCCTGCAGCCGCTTGGCCGGTTGCGGCTGGAAACCAGGCCTTAAAGCGGCGGTATGGCCGTTTTCAGCGGCAATGTGCTTGCACAGCCGCCGGATCGCGGCTATCTCGAAGCCCCTGAGCAAAGCTCCCTTCGTCTAGCGGTTAGGACGCGGCCCTCTCAAGGCTGAAACAGGGGTTCGATTCCCCTAGGGAGCGCCAAGCCCGAATTTCGCCTTTGATATTTCATCGCTTTTTCTCCTAATTGTCCCACTGAACATCTAGGTGGGACACTTTGTGTTCATCATTTGAGCTTCAACATCGCACTGTCGGCAAGCACCGATTTCCTCGCTGCGCGTGTGTACAGTTCAGCTACGTCCAATGACTGGATGCCTGTAACTGCCATGATTTCGTGAGGCGTAGCGCCACGCTCCGCTAACCGGGCTGCCAATGCTTTCCTAAGACCATGGGCAGAACAGTGCGGGAGGTTCGCTTGGCGGCACCAGTCCTTGAAAGCGCCGCCGAAGCCACTCGGGGTAAAAGGCTTTCCATATTCTGTCACCAAAAAGGTGAGGTGCATTGGTGGCAACGCGGCAATTGCTTCGGCCAGTTCGGGCAGAAGCGGTATATCCATGTCGACTGGATTGCGATGTTCGTTCTTTGCTTGGCGGTATTTAATTCGACCACCGCGAACGTGCTGCGGGCCGAGTCTCACAGCGTCCTCACGACGCCATGAAGTGTAAAGCAGGATCGCCATAGCGAGCCGGGCATTGGTGCCGAGTGGGTGTCGCCGCTCATAGGTTTCTACCTCGTCGGCTGTCCAAGAGTGATGGCCCTTGGTGACATAGGCAATCGCCTTAACGCCGATCGTCGGATCGTGCGGTGCCTCGTCTTTCTCCACTGCCCAGCGGAACAAAGCCCGCAATGCCTTGAGCCGGTTTCTAGCTGCTCCCGGTAAGGCTATCTTCTCATCGCGTAACATGCGGACATGTTTACCCGACATTTGAGCGACGGGCTTGTCACCATGATTTACACAAATAGAATCGAGCGCCCGTCGCCGCCACGATTGGGTGCTGGCATCCAGTGCCTTAAACGTCGTGCTGGCGTAGTAAGCCTGACAAACGTATCCGAAAGACCCTTTGCTGGCTCGATGAAGACGTGGTGGCTGTTGCTGCTCGGAAGACGCCAAGGCAGTGGAATAGGCGGTCATAAACTCAACGGAACCCGGCAGGCCGAAGAGGCGTATCTTAGCTTGGCCCCTGCGCCGAAAATAAAGGCGTGCGTTTCCGTGCCGATCTACGTCCTCCACCACATATCGAAAACGAAGTTTGACCATCTATGCACTGCCAGTTGAAGCTGATGCTTCATCCCAAGGATTGATGCCAGCATCGCTGGAAAGTTCCTCGAACGCTACGTCAAGTCTACGGCAATCCCAAATCACACGCCTATCGATTTGTATCGGTTGGGGCATCCGACCATCCTTCACCATCTCATCAAATTTAGAAGCTCCTACGCCGATGTAATTCGCCGCCTCAATGCGAGATAACCCGCGCTTTGGCAGCGGCCAAGAACCAGCGGGAATGATTGCGGGGCGGGCCATGGCTAGGGTCGCTCGCTCCGTGCCATAGCCGTGACGCTCCGCTTCTGTGAATCAGCGAGGCCCTTCTTTCCGAGCCTGCATTCACGGTCATCGCGCCGGTCGGGGAAAAATCGTTTCACTTAGATTTTCCGTTTTTTGGGGCCGCTTTCACCGCCTTCATTGAGGATGGTCCTCGCCCCAGAACCGATGGCATTGCATATGAACCAAGGCCTCGCCGTCCCCATTCTTGACCCTCACGTTCGGCACATCGCCCCCAGTTGATGGCCCAGCCCCACATTGGGCGCAGACCATTTCCGTTTGTCCGGTGCAGAATTGTCCCAAGTCATCCGCATCATCCGCAGCGTCCCCGCTATCTTTTCTTATTGAATTTACGTCTGTTTTTTCTAAACCTGCAGATAATGCGGATGATGCGGATGCTTCAGCCTCATCCCGAGGCGAGGAAATTTGCAGCAGTCTATATTGCGCCCCTTCCTTGCGGGAATTAGGCAGATTCCCAAGCCGTTCGAGCGCGAAGCCACCTAGGCGAGTGCCTGCGAGGTTGCCAATCACCCGAGCAACATACTGTCGGCAATGCTTGCTGGGATCGGCTATCTGTTCGACCTCGGACCCTAATTCGCTTGCCTTCACCGGGTTGCTGCCGTGGACTTTCCACCAAACTGCAAACAGTTCGATCACGAGTTGACGCTCAGGGTCACGCGCTTTGATTTCACCGAGGCGGTCTACAGGGTCCTTACAGCCGAGGGCTAGGAGCGGGTCCCTAACCCACTCACCCCATTCCTCGAAGTTTCCCAGCGCCTTGCCGTGTCGGAGCGCGGTATGCTGACGCCCCCATCTCCAAATCGTAAGGGCGGCCCCCAGTAATTTACATCGACGCTGCTCGATATTTTTCAGAAATCCAGTTTTGAAGAAGCGCTGTTCCGGGTCCTCCATTTGTGCATCGAGTTCCCCATAAATGAATCGACGCGCCAAATCCTCGGAGAGACTTAGGCCGTTGCCCGTCAACACGAAGAAGCTAGCAATGTCGAGTTCGATCATCTGGGATCGCCCCAAAGGTCTAACGCCTGAGCGCCGCTCGGTCAGGAATGATGCCAATGTGTCCGACCGGAGTAGTTGGCCGTTTATGTTATCGATGAAGACCATGGGGTTGCCTTCGATGATTTCGGAGACAATCCGCTTGTCCATCTCATGGCGGTCAGTTCCGGGCGTAAATGCGCGAGGGCAATTACCGTAGGCGATGACTCCAATGGCCTTGCCCAACAATCCTTTGCCAGTGCCCGCCCCGGAAATTGATGGAGCATTGAGCAAAAGCCCCGGGGCCAAATAGAGGCTCTGCCTACAGACTCCCGTCATCAAGCCATTTAGAAAGCCGCTTTCGTCATGGCCCATGGGTTTGCTGTGATCGACAACATCGAGACCGAGCGCCTTATCTTTTTTTCGTTCTGCATCAGAAAACGGAAATGTTCTGAATGCTTGCCGTAATAGCAGAAGAGAAGCCTCGGCTTGGTCTTCTGTTGGCTTATCTGGCAATTCCAATTTCGGAACGTTGCAGCAATAAATTCCAGTTTCCCGGTCATATCCCTCAACGCTCCGAATGGTGCCGTCTGCCAACAAGATCGGTGCTGTGCTGATTGCCACCAGCGCCGGTAGATTCCATTCACCCGCCATGTCGAGATAAAGCGCGGCAACCCGATCAGGCAACGTTGCGTTCGCGCCATCTTTGGACGGACGGCAAAGCTTATGCGCCGCCCGCACGACGCCATGGCTCGTTAATGGCGATGCGATTGGTAGCTTTTTTCCAGCCTTCTTAATGATGCTAACCGGAACCCCACGATCAAAAAAGTCACTCGATGCCGCGATGATGTCCCGCAATTTTTCGGCTACTTCCGGCAATTCCCCTTTTTCGACCATAAGAATACATTTCTCGACCGGTTTGCCACCGGCAGCCGCGTCATCCGCGTCATCCGCATCATCCGCGTTGATTGCGGTGACTCTGTTGGTCGGCCCGGGGGGCAAACCGCGCATGGTGCGATCTGCAAGCTCTTGTGCGTCTTGTTCTCTGTCAGTCATGTTGATGCCTGCGTTAATGCCGATGGTGACCCGGCCAGCCGAAGCGCATCGCAAATCCACAGATGCTCAACCGGACAGCGGGCGTCGATAAGGTTGGCCTTCAGCGCTAGGCTGATGGCCAAGATGTCATTGTGCAAAAGCTGCGCTCGCAATGCGGCGCACCGGATTTCGGCCAACACATAATTTTGATAGTCGCTTGAGGCGCTACTAATCGCGCTACTCAGGTAGGACGCGGAGCCAAGCCCGAAGTTTTCCGAAGCGGGTTGGTTTGGTATTCGAGAGTTGTTTGATGACGACATGATACCCCGTTGCATTAGTTTCTGCGGTCGGGTATTCAGTCGGCGCTAGACCACTGATAACCCAACGATCTGCAGCCGCCGCCCCGATCAGGAGGCGGCGGTTTGCGTTAAGTGGCTGGTGTCAAACGCGGGCGAGCCATCGCGGCACGGTCGGCTTTGTCGAGCCGGGCCTCATCCCACAGCGGAATGGTTCCACGATATTGTGGTGCGGGTAGCCGTCCGTCTTTAGTCCAGCGATCAATGGACCGTTCGTGAACAGAGTATCTTTTGGCAACTTGTCGCTTGCGAAGGAATCGTTTTGACATGCGTACTCCTGTCTAGAAAGAAAATGTCTTTCAGGACTACAACATGCGTAGTATCGGTCAACGCCCAGAAAAGGTGTTCTCCTTTAATCCACAGTGTTCTGAGTTTTTAATCATCTGGCTTACTGCAAAGTTAGTTGATGGCGCGAGGACCCAACTTGGCTGTCGAATTGGATGTTTAGAAAGGATGCTTTGGAGCTATATTTTGAAAATTGGTGCGCGGGTGGGTGAGAGGAATATGAATCGGAGTCCCTAGCCCTAATAGGCGGGGCGCTGGGGGCTACGAGCCCAGTTATAATTTCGGGATCGGTCTGCATTCCATCAGAGGCATCCTATGAATGCGCTCGTAAAATACGACTTCATGTGCCGAGCGATTGCCGAGGCAATGGCCGTGGATGAGGTGAAGGCCATCCGAGACAAGGCGGAGGCAATGAGGGTCTACGCACGTCAGGCGAAGAACCGGAGGCTGGAAATCGACGCCGCTGAAATCCGACTCCGCGCCGAACGGCGGCTGGGCGAGATGATCCGTTTCCAGAAGAAGACCGCCGGACTAAACCCCGGCGCTCGGGGCAACCCCCGTGGACGAGGAGCAAAGATTGTGTCCTTCCAAAACGGCAGGGCACATCCGACCCTTGCCACTGTTGGCATCGATTACAAGCTTTCCAGCCGCGCTCAGAAGCTCGCCGGGCTATCAGCCAATGACTTTGAAGGCCGCGTAGCAAAGTGGCGAAGCAAGACCGAGCAGGATGGCGAGCAGATAACCACCAAG
The DNA here is from genome assembly GCA_903892675.1 of uncultured Hyphomicrobiales bacterium. Lineage (GTDB taxonomy): Bacteria > Pseudomonadota > Alphaproteobacteria > Rhizobiales > Xanthobacteraceae > Pseudolabrys. Next base: position 6,797 of record CAITJJ010000376.1, read on the forward strand.
TTTATGCACGGTACGATTTACGCGAAGGCTGCATTTACTGGCGACAATGATTGGCATACGCCGCGTTCGTACATTGAGCGGGTTCGGAAGTTCCTTGGCATTATTGACCTTGATCCGGCAACGAGCCCTCTGGCGCAAAAGAC
>CAITJJ010000377.1 GCA_903892675.1 uncultured Hyphomicrobiales bacterium
AGCGAGGCCTGTTTCTTGTCGATCTGGCGGTTGAGGGTGACGAATTCTTCGCCGAGGTCGAGCAGGCCGGTAATATCGGCCGCGGAAAGCCCTTCGATCCCCAACAAATGACGACGGCTGAGGACGAATGAGGATTTCGGCGAATTGGTCATTAAAGCCAGTTCTATAGGCGCAAGGCCTGCGGTGGGCAAGTCCGGGTATCGCCGATCCACAGCCACGAAACCGACGAAGTCGCGTGCAGTATTAACAAATTGGCGGAACCAGAATGGCTGTTCCGGGGTTGTCTGCGCGAACCGCCCGATTTTGCGGGCCAATGGAGGCATCGATGAACAAATTTGTGAAGTTCGCAGTGGCGGCGACCCTGACTGGCGCCTTTGCGCTGGCTTTGGCCTCGCCCAGTGAAGCGCGTAACGGCCGCAACGCCGCCGCCATTGGCGGTTTCGCCGCCGGCGCGGTGCTCGGCGCGGCGATCGCCAATTCGAACAACGGCTATTACGGCGGCCCGGGCTACTATTACCAGGAGCCCGTTTACGCCCCCGGTTACGCTTACGAGCCGGCGCCGGTTTATGTCTCGCCGCGCCGCGGATATCGTGGCGGCGGTTGCTGGATCGCCACTGATACGTCGCGTGGCTACGGCTATTACGGCGCCTGCTAACTGGCGACAGTCCAAGAACTTCCGGCAAGGGCGGGCCTCAAGGTCCGCCCTTTTTGCTTTCCGGCATCTGTACGGCGAGACGGGCAAGCCGGTCGAGCGCGCCTTGCAGGATGAACATGGCGGCATGCTGATCGATGACCTCGGCGCGCCTGTCGCGGCGCATGTCGGCTTCGATCAAGCCGCGCTCGACCGCCGCCGTCGACAGCCGCTCGTCCCATAATGCGATCGGCAGCTCCGTCAGCTTTGCGAAATTGCGGGCGAAGGCGCGGGTCGATTGGGCGCGCGGGCCTTCCGAGCCGTCCATATTGATCGGCAGGCCGAGCACGAAACCGACCACGCCGCGCTCGGCGGCCAGCCCCAGCAGGCGTTTGGCGTCGGCGGTAAAATTCGTGCGCGCCACGGTTTCGACGCCGATCGCCAGCCGCCGGTCCGGATCGCTGACCGCGACGCCAATGGTCTTGGTGCCGAGATCGAGTCCGATCAGTCCGCCGCGGACGGCGAAATGTTCGGCGGCGTCGACGAGTGGCACGACAAGTCCCATGCTAACTCCCATCCGCCGAGCGTTAGCACGCGATGAAAGTTGCGCCAACGCGCGCGCCATCGCCCCTGTTTTTTGAAGCGGCGCGGCGGCGCCATGCAATTATACGATACTAATCCTAGTTGCGGCTTGCATCTCCCATCGTTGGGTATATCTGTCCGGCGGGGCCGGAATCCGGCGCCTAGTAACGCCAGCGGAGTTCAGCGATGCATACCCATTCGGTCGAATCCTGGCAGCACCCGCATGTTTTCCTCGGCGCCAAGCATGACCGGCACGAGCGCCGCACCTGGTTCGTGGTGGCGCTGACGGCGGCGATGATGCTGGCCGAGATCGTCGGCGGCACCCTCTACGGTTCGATGGCGGTGGTCGCCGATGGCTGGCACATGTCGACGCATGCAGGCGCGCTGGCGATCGCCGCGCTCGCTTACCGCTTTGCCCGTCGCCACGCGCGCGACGCGCGCTTCACTTTTGGCACCGGCAAGGTCGGTGAACTAGCGGCGTTTTCGAGCGCGATCATCCTGGCACTAATCGCGGCGGCTATCGGTTATGAATCGGTGCTGCGCATATACGAGCCGGTGACGATCCATTTCGAGGAAGCCACCTGGCTCGCTGTGGTGGGGCTTGGCGTCAATCTCGCCAGCGTCTGGTTCCTGTTCGACAGCGATCATCACGGGCATCATGGGAACGGGCATGAACACGATCATCACCACGATCACGGTCATACTCACGAGCACGACGACGCTCACAATCATGTGGACCATCACGGCCACGCGCCAGCGCATGCGCAGGATTCCAATATCCGGGCGGCCTACGTGCATGTGCTCGCCGATGCGATGACGTCGGTGCTGGCAATTGCTGGCCTTCTGGCCGGACGGTTTTACGGGTGGGTCTGGATGGACCCGCTGATGGCGCTGATCGGCGTCGCGGTGATCCTGAGCTGGTCGGTCGGGCTGATCCGCTCATCGGCGACGGTGCTGCTCGACATGGTGCCGGACCGGCATCTGGCCGGTTCGATCCGCAAGCGGCTCGAAGTCGAGGGCGACCGGGTGAGCGACCTGCATCTATGGCGGCTCGGGCCGGGGCATACCGGCGTCATCGCGTCGGTGGTTTCCGACCGGCCGCAGGCGCCGGGGCGTCTACAAAGAGCGGCTCGCGGGGCTGGCCGGCCTGTCGCACGTCACCATCGAGGTGCATCCTTGCGCCGTCCACGGGCAGGAAGCGGCCTGAATGCGGCGGATTTCGCCTCCATTGCGATGACAAACGGCCGTCTGCTATACGCGGCTCAGCATTGTCTTCGAGGCCTTGGAAATGTCCGTCGACGCCGACACCGTCCGCCGTATCGCCCGTCTCGCCCGCATCGCGGTCGCCGAGGATGAGGTTGAGCATTTGCAAGGCGAACTCAACGCCATGCTGGCCTTCGTCGAGCAGTTGCAGGAAGTCGATGTCGCCGGCATCGAGCCGATGACCTCGGTGACGCCGATGGCGATGAAGATGCGCGTCGACGAAGTGACCGACGGCGGCGACGCCGAGGCGGTGCTGGCCAATGCGCCGCAAAGCGAAGACGGGTTCTACCTCGTTCCAAAAGTGATCGAGTAACTGACATGTGCATGGCCTGCGAGATGGGCGAACAGGAGCGTCTGTGGGAGCTGGTGGAGATCATCTCCACCGGCAAGCTGCCGGACGGCCACACGCTCGACGATCTGCGCGCCATGGGACTGCCGCTGCCGGGCGAAATATACCGCGAGGAGCAGAAGGACGGCACAATCGTCATCAAACAGCGTTCGCCGAAAGAGATCGCCGCGCTGAAATCCAAAAAAACCAAAGCCAAAAATACTAAATCCAAGGCCTCTTTTGTGTGTGACACTCCGCAGTAAAGAATTGGCAATGACCGAATTGACTTCGCTGACGCTTGCCGAGGCCCGCGACCGTCTGCGCAACAAAGACATCAGCGCCGTCGAACTGACCAACGCCCATGTCGTGGCGGTGGCGAAGGCGCGTGCGCTGAACGCTTACGTGCTTGAGACGCCGGAGCAGGCGGTGAGCATGGCGAAAGCCTCCGATGCGCGTCTCGCCAATGGCGAGGCGGGTCCGCTCGAAGGCATTCCGCTGGCGATCAAGGACCTGTTCGCCACCAAGGGCGTGCGCACGACGGCATGCTCGCACATTCTCGACAATTTCGTGCCGACCTATGAGTCGACCATTACATCGCAGCTCTGGCGCGACGGCGCGGTGATGCTAGGCAAGACCAATAACGACGAATTCGCCATGGGCTCGTCGAACGAGACCTCGTCTTTCGGTACCGTGCAGTCGCCGTGGCGGCGGGAAGGCTCGAACACGCCTTTGGTGCCGGGCGGCTCGTCGGGCGGCTCGGCCGCGGCGGTGGCGGCGCAATTGTGCCTGGGCGCGACGGCGACCGACACAGGCGGCTCCATTCGCCAGCCGGCGGCCTTCACCGGCACGGTCGGCATCAAGCCAACCTATGGCCGCTGCTCGCGCTGGGGCGTGGTGGCGTTTGCCTCGTCGCTCGATCAGGCGGGCCCGATCACCAAGACGGTGCGCGACGCCGCGATCATGCTGCGCTCGATGGCCGGTCCCGATGCCAAGGACACGACCTGCGTCGATAGGCCTGTACCGGACTTTGAGGCAGCTATCGGCAAATCGGTGAAGGGTCTGCGCATCGGCATTCCCAAGGAATACCGGCTCGACGGCATGCCGGCGGAAATCGAAAAGATCTGGAGCCAGGGTTGCGAGTGGCTGAAGTCCGCCGGCGCCGAACTGGTCGACGTGTCGCTGCCGCATACCAAATACGCGCTGCCGGCCTACTACATCGTCGCTCCAGCGGAAGCCTCGTCGAACCTCGCGCGCTATGACGGCGTGCGCTACGGCCTGCGCGTGCCGGGCCGCGACATCACCGACATGTACGAGAAGACGCGCGCCGAGGGCTTCGGCGCCGAAGTGCGCCGCCGCGTCATGATCGGCACTTACGTCCTCTCCGCCGGTTACTACGACGCCTATTATTTGCGGGCGCAGCAGGTGCGCACCTTGATCAAGCGCGACTTCGAGCAATGCTTCGCCGCCGGTGTGCATGCGATGCTGACGCCGGCGACGCCGTCGGCGGCCTTCGGCATTGGCGAGAAGGGCGGCGCCGATCCGGTCGAGATGTATTTGAACGACGTGTTCACGGTGACAGTGAACATGGCGGGCCTGCCGGGCATCGCGGTGCCGGCCGGTTCGGACGCGCAAGGCCTGCCGCTCGGGCTGCAACTCATCGGCCGGCCCTTCGACGAGGAGACCTTGTTCTCACTCGGCGAAGTGATCGAGCGTGAGGCCGGGCGCTTCGTCGCCAAGCCGTGGTGGTGAGGCGCGGAATTCAAATAAACGAATGTGACTGAAAACGCCGAGGGGTACCTTGGCGCGCCCTTGAGGTAACGACATACTCATGTCGATCTCGGGGGAGGGTTTCGTGGGCGAGAGCGAAATGGAAACCTGCGCGGCGGTTGACGCGCTTTACCGTGCCTACACCGGGCACGACTTCAACCGCTTCGCCGACATGCTGCACGAAGATATCGACTGGATGATTCACGGCCCGGTCGAGATTTTTCCGTTCGCCGGATTGCGCCGGGGACGGGCCGCCGTTTTACAGGCGATCGGCGGCATCGTCGAAAGCTATGCCTTGGAACGGCACGCGATCGAAGTCCTGCTCGTGAATGGCGACCGCGCCGCATTGATGGCCGATGTCAGCTTCAAGCAACGGGCGACCAATCGGACGCTGCGTTTCCGGGTCGCGAATTTTTTGCGGATCAGGAACGGTCAGTTGATCGAGTTTCGTGAATTCGCCGACAGCTTCGATCAGGTCGAACAGGCCGTCGGTCACGTGGTCGTCGTATAAAGTGTTGGACGATTTAACCGATATCGGCAACGGGGGCTTGGCGGACGCCGGAGGTATGCTAATACTTGTTATACGGATAGGGGAGAATAAGGGTGAGCGAAAGCGAAACGCGCGAAACCTTGGCGGCGCTTTTGCAAGCTCACCGGCGGCGTGACTTCACGGGCTTCGCCGTGCTGCTGCATGACGATATCGACTGGATCATCCACGGCCCGATCGAAGTGTTTCCTTTCGCCGGATTGCGGCGCGGCCGGCCGGCCGTGTTGCAGGCGCTGGCGCTGATGGGCTTGTCCTATTCCTTGCATGACTACGAGCCCGATTTCACCATCGTCGAGGATGACCGCGCCGCGATCATGGCCGATGTCAGCCTGACGCAACTGGCCACCGGCCGGCTGCTGCGGTTTCGCGCCGCCAATCTGATCCGGGTCGCCGGCGGCAAGGTGATCGAATTCCGCGAATTCGCCGACAGCTTCGATCAGGCCGAGCAGGCACTCGGCCGCCTGATCGAGCTTTGATATGTTGCGACTGGTGACGGGAAAATCCGGCGACGATGGCGCAGCCGCCGACCATGTGCGCACGGTCGTCGCCGATATACAGGATGCCTATCGCAAGGGCGATTTCGCGCGGATCGCGGCGCGCTTTTCCGACGACATCGACTGGCTGTTTCAGGCGCCGCCGTCGATTTTCCCCGAGGTCGG
>CAITJJ010000378.1 GCA_903892675.1 uncultured Hyphomicrobiales bacterium
CGAATTCTGTTGTCCCCTGAAGGGGATAGCGCAAAGCGTAACACGACACCCGCCCCCGCCCTTCGGGGGACCGGCATCGCGCCAAGACTCTGAATGCGTTACTTATTAGGGGATTCATGAGGCCTTCGTCAACCTCCGTCGAGCCTTGGCCTTGACCCGTCCCGGCTTACCTTTGCCCGAACGGCTCTTGCCGCCGGTTTTAGCTTTTTTGGCTTTCTTGGCGCTCTTTGCAGACTTCGCAGCCTTCGCAGCCAGCTTCTTGGCAGCCTTTTTGGCCGCTTTCTTGGCGGCCTCAGCCTTCTTGGCGGCCTTTTTGGCGGCTTTCGCTGCTTTTTTGGCGGCCTTCTTGGCAGCTTTCGTATCGTCTTTCTTGGTCTTGGCTTTCGCCTTGGTCGGCTTGGCTTTAACCGGTTTGGCCTTAGCCGCCGATTTGCCGGCCGGCTTCTTGGAAACCTTTTTTGCAGCAGCCTTGCCGCCCAGAATGCGGCCAATGGCAGCAGTCACGTCGTCGATCGGCGCCATGCCGTCGACGCCCTTGAGCATGCCCTTGGCATCGTAATAGCCGGCGAGCGGCGCGGTCTGCGCGCGGTAGGCCGCGAGTCGTCCCTTCAGCACTTCCGGGTTGTCGTCCTTGCGCAGCGGCTCGCCGCGCGCGGTCATTTCCGCGACCCGCGTCTCGATGCGCTTGACCAGAATGCCTTCGTCGACCTTGAGTTCGATGACCGCATCGAGCTTGAGGCCGCGCTCGGCCAGCAGCTTATCAAGCGCCTCGGCCTGCGGCACGGTGCGCGGAAAGCCGTCGAGCACAAAACCGTTTTTTGCATCGGGCTGGCCGATGCGGTCAGCGATGATGGCGACGACGACTTCGTCGGGCACCAGTTGCCCTGCATCCATGATGCTTTTGGCACGAAGGCCGACCGGCGTACCGGCGGCGACGGCAGCGCGCAACATGTCGCCGGTCGAGAGCTGCACGATTCTGTGCTTCGCGACCAGACGCAACGCTTGCGTGCCCTTCCCCGCCCCCGGCGGGCCGAGCAGAATCAGTCTCATCGATTGCGCCCCCGCAATTTCGACCGTTTGATCAAGCCTTCATACTGGTGCGCCAGCAGATAGCCCTGCACCTGGGCGACCGTATCCATGGTGACGCTGACAACGATCAACAGCGACGTGCCGCCGAAGTAAAACGGCACCGCCGCGTAGGAGATCAGGATTTCCGGCACCAGACAGACGATGGCGAGATAGAGCGCGCCGACGACGGTGATGCGCGACAGCACATAGTCGATGTATTCGGCGGTACGCTCGCCGGGACGAATGCCCGGCACGAAGCCGCCGTGCTTCTTCAGGTTGTCGGCGGTCTCGGTCGGATTGAAGACGACCGCCGTATAGAAGAAGGCAAAGAACACGATCAGCGCGATATACAGCACCAGAAATAGCGGCCGGCCGTGACCGAGCAGCGCGGTCATCGTGGTCAGCCACTCGGGACCGGAACCGGCGTTGAAATTGGCAACGGTCGTCGGCAACAACAACAACGACGAGGCAAAGATCGGCGGGATGACGCCCGAGGTGTTGAGCTTCAGCGGCAGATGCGAGGACTGGCCCTCGAACATGCGGTTGCCGACCTGGCGCTTTGGATACTGGATCAGCAGCCGGCGCTGGGCGCGCTCCATGAAGACGATGAAGGCAATGACAGCAACGGCCATGACGATGATCAGCAAAATGAGGCCGGTCGAGATCGCGCCCTGGCGGCCGAGTTCGAGCGTGCCGGCGATGGCCGAAGGCAGCTCGGCGACGATGCCAGCGAGAATGATCAAGGAAATGCCGTTGCCGATGCCGCGCGCGGTGATCTGCTCGCCGAGCCACATCAAGAACATGGTGCCGCCGGTCAGCGTGATCGTGGTCGACATCAGGAAGAACACGCCCGGCTCGCTGACGACGCTGCCGGTGCCCTGAAGGCCGACGGCGATGCCGTAGGACTGGAACGTCGCCAGCACGACGGTGAGATACCGCGTGTACTGATTCATGACCTTGCGGCCGCTTTCGCCCTCCTTTTTGAGGGCTTCAAGCTGCGGCGACACTGTCGTCATCAACTGAATAATGATCGAGGCCGAGATATACGGCATGATGTTGAGCGCGAAGATCGCCATGCGGTGGATGCCGCCCCCGGAGAACATGTTGAACATGCCGAGGATGCCGCCGGACTGCGTATTGAA
>CAITJJ010000379.1 GCA_903892675.1 uncultured Hyphomicrobiales bacterium
GGTCGCGCCGTGCGCAGGAATACGAAGCCAAGATCAACTCCGGCGACATCGTCGCCATCGCCGAAGTCGTGCGCGACCTGTTCCGCTCCGACACCCAGCCGGAACAGTCCTATTCCGAGCGTCAGTTGTACGAAGCAGCGCTCGACCGGCTTTCGCGCGAAATCGCCGCCGTGCAGAAGGTGACCGAGACCGAAGCGGTCAAGGAAATCGAAGCGGCGCTGGCCAAGGGCCCGCGGCGCGGTCCGAAGCCCGCCGAGGAAGTCGCCAGCGACGACGCGACCGAGGAAGAAGCGGCCTGAAAGGCTGACGGCGCCACGCCAGAAGACTGAAAAACAGGTTTCAAGTATTCAAGGAAAAGCCCGGCAGCGATGCCGGGCTTTTTTGTTGGGTGAACGGGCATTTGCTTTGGGCCAAATGAGCGGCTGCGCGCGCTTATGCTTAATAAGTTCTTAATGCCGGGGGCCGTAGTCTAGCGCAGCTCGACACCAGCCGCAGTCATACAATGCCCTTCGTCACGTTGTCGCCTTTCGGGTTTTCCGCAACTGGCGCATTACTGGCCCAATCGCCGCAGCTTGCGCCGGGTCAGATTATCGACGCCCTGGTGTTATCGCTGATAAAGGATACGACGTTCCGGCTTCAGCTTCCGACCGGCACGCTCGACATTCAAACCGATATCCCGCTGATTCCCGGTACGCGCGTCGAGCTCGCTGTCGAAGGCAGCGCAAGCCAGCCGCGACTCGTCGTGACCCCGCTTCCTGACGGTGCGATGCCCGCGAGACTTGCGGCAACAACAAATACCTCGACACAAACGCTCGCAACGCCAATCGCCCCGCCGACCGACAATGCCGGTCAGGCCGCGGCGGCTATCGTCCGCGATGCCGCCACGCGACAGGGCGGCGTGGCGCAACTCTATGCCGATCTCGCGGCCAGCCTTGCGCGCGCAAACATCACGGTGCCGGCGCCAGTCATCACGGCTGCCAGACAATTGTTCGCGCTTCGGCTCGATACGACGGGTCCCGCCGGCGTTTCCGCCGACGACATCAAAACGGCGCTGGTTCAGTCGGGCCTCACCGGCACCCCGGTAGGGTCGAGCGAACTGTTGCAGGCGACGCCACCGCTTGATGTCAGGGCGGTTTTGCTGTCGCTGCGTCAGGCGCTGAAAGATTGGGAAAGCCTCGAGCGCGCATCGACTTCGACAGCCGAAAGGCCAGCGCCCGCCAGACCGCTTGCCGTGCAAACAACCCCCGGTCCGATGTTGCCTTATCCGAACGGCCCGACCGTGCCGCAAGCGCAGCCCGCAGTTTCGATTGCACAAAACGCGACACCGGGCGAACTTGCGCTGCATCTTCTCGACAAGACCGATGCCGCCATCGCCCGTGAGATGCTGCTGAAGATCGCGTCATTGCCCGATTTTAGTGATCCGACGGCAAAGCGGAGCGATCCCGCTGCCACCCGCATGACCTTCGATATTCCACTCGCGACGGCGACGGGAACCGGTGTCGCCCAGATACGTATCGAGCGCGAGCCCGCGCCGCGCAATAACGACTCCGGTTCCGCCGAAACGGTATGGCGCGCAAATTTCTCTGTCGATGTCGAGCCGATCGGCTCCGTCCATGTCCGTATCGCCCTGCAAGGTGGCAAGACGGTCGTCACCCTCAACGCCGACCGGGCCGAAAGTGCGCAAAGCCTTGCGGCGGGGCTGCCGCTGCTGGAAGCAGGTTTGCGCAATGCCGCGCTCGATCCGGGCCATCTTATTTGCCAGCACGGGCAGCCGGCTGCGGCCGAGGCGGAGCGCGGCCTCTATGTCGATCACGCGACATGACTGAAAATCCCAAGACGCTGGCGGTCGCGCTTCAATATCGTGCGCCGCACGCTCCTAAAGTCACGGCGATCGGTCGCGGCGAACTCGCGCGCCGAATGCTTGACGTCGGCGGCGCCAGCGGCGTGCCGATCTCGAAAAACGCGGAGCTCGCGGTCGCACTTTCGCAGGTCGAAATCGATGAGGAAATTCCGGAGCACCTCTACCGCGCCGTGGCCGAAGTGCTCGCCTATATCCTGCAGGTCTCGCGCAAGTTAAAATAGCAGCCGCCGGCGCCGGCGAACCGTGGCCGCTGTCGCGGGCCTAAAACAGACTAAATGGGAATACCGCGACCCGGGTTCGCCGTCGTGTCTGCAACTCGGCCGGCGCGGGTTCGTCGGCAGTCGCGTTCTGACGCTGCGCCACACGTTGCGCCCCGCGCGGCGCCGGTTCCGCCTTACGGTTGCGCGCGGTCAGCCATTTAGTGGACTCCGCATCGGCAATGGCCTGGCGCTGCAAAACCTCCACCGGCAAGCGGCCGGCAACGCGCTCGCCGACGATCGGCCCGTTCAGCAGCGGATTGGCGCTGGCCAGCGGCGGGTTGGCATAGACATGCGGTTTGGTCGCCACGTAAACGGGCACCGCCAATACGGCGAAAGCGCCCAAAATGGCGCCCATATAGACCAGCAGTGACAGGCCGAGGCCTTCCGAATCCGATGTGTTCATGCCCGACAATGCCGGGACCGCCGTCTTCGTTCCGTGGGCGGCGTGTTGTGCGTCCGGGTGGGCAGAATTTCACGCCGTCGCAGCGGAAAACGTTGATCAGGAAGCGGTTTGCGGCGCGCCTTCGCCGGCATATGATGGCGACATATATCCCCCGCAAACGGCCAAGGGAGTTAGTTCATGACCGCTATTCAGGGTTACGTCGCCCCCACCACCGAATCCGGGGCGCTCGGCGTCCATTCGCTCGACCAGTTCGTGCTGTCGGTTCCCGACATGAATGTCGCCGACGAGTTCTATACGAACTTCGGACTGAACATGGTGAAGAACGGCAATTCACTTCAGCTCA
>CAITJJ010000380.1 GCA_903892675.1 uncultured Hyphomicrobiales bacterium
GGTATAAGGATCGTAGGTGACGTTCTCCAGCACCGCGCCGAAGCGGTTGGTCGCGTCCCAGATCTGCGGCTCGGCTTCCTTCGACAGCTTGATGGTCTTGGCGTAGCAGCCGCCCTCGAAATTGAAGATGCCGTTCGGACCCCAGCCGTGCTCGTCGTCGCCGATCAGGATGCGATCGGGATCGGATGACAAAGTGGTCTTGCCGGTGCCGGACAGGCCGAAGAACAGCGCGCTCTCGCCCTCGTGCGATACGTTGGCCGAGCAGTGCATCGGCACGACATTCTGCGCCGGCAGATAGAAGTTGAGCGTGGTGAACACCGACTTCTTCATTTCGCCGGCATAGGAACTGCCGGCGATCAGCACGATCTTGTTGGTGAAATCGATGGCGACCTGGGTGTCGGAGCCTTCGCGGCCGCCGTGACGCTTCGGGTCCGGCACAAACGACGGCAGGTCGATGATGGTGAGTTCCGGCGTGAAACTGGCCAGTTCGGCGAGTTCCGGGCGGATCAGAAGCTGGCGGATAAACAGCGAGTGCCAGGCATATTCGGTGTAAACGCGCACCTTGATGCGGTAGCTCGTATCGGCGCCGCCATATAGGTCCTGCGCGAACAGGGTCTTGCCCTTCACATGGGCGCGGAAGTCGCCGAGCATATTGGCGAACTGTTCCTCGGTCTGCTTGCGGTTGCCGTCCCACCACAGAACGTCATGCGTCAGTTTGTCGTCGACGGTGTGCTTGTCCTTGGGCGAGCGGCCGGTGTGATGGCCGGTAAAGGCCGACAGCGCGCCGCCTTCGACCATCTTGGCTTCGCCGTTGCGGATTGAATACTCATAGAGCGTCGGGGCGGTCAGGTTCCAGTGAACCGCTTCAAGGCCCGTCAAACCGAATTTGTCGGCGCCGAAGGCGTCGTTCCGCACACCTGTTTCTTGCACGCTTCTCTCCCACACAGTCGGGCCGCTGTTGCAGCGCGCCCCGTTCGAGGCCTCACGGCCCTGTAAACATTAGACCTTAGTTTATACCGAGGTCCACGGCGCCGGGACCATACTCATCAAGCCCATGAATGCCAAGGTCAAATGCCATGCATTAGACGCAGATCGCATTGCGTTGCATCAATGAGTTAACGCGCCGCCGCAGTGCGAAATGATGTTTTATAAATCATATGATGTCTTACCAATGCCGCGGTTCGATGGCATGAACTTCTCGGGCGCGTGGATCGTTACATCGTCCGGGCCCGTCGCGGCGAAAGATCGGGCAAGTTCGTGCTTCCGTGTTAGACCGCTCCATGAGCCAATCATCCGAACCCGGGAAGCCAGTCGTCGAGGCTAAAGCCGTGGCTAATCAGTCGGACTTGACCGAACGGACGCTGCATCTGCGCCTTCGGCAGCAGGAAATTCTCGCGGAACTCGGCGTGCATGCGTTGCAGGGGACCGCGTTTCTCGACCTGCTCAATCTCACGGCCAGTTTGGCGGCAGAAGGCCTTGAGGCCGAATACTGCAAGATTCTCGAGTTTATTCCCTCGGATAACCGATTGCTGGTGCGCGCGGGGGTCGGCTGGAACGAAGGCGTCGTCGGGGTCGCGACCGTCGGCGCCGACATGGCCTCGCCCGCCGGTTTTGCTTTGCACACCGGCAAGCCCGTCATCTCCAACCATCTCGAGAACGAGCAACGATTCAGGACACCGGAATTGCTGGTTGAACACGGCATTCGCCGCGCGATGAACGTCATTCTGCAAGGCGACAATGCGCCATTTGGCGTGTTGGAAGTCGACAGCAGGTCGCCCGGCGAGTTCGGCAAACACGATGTCGCCTTCTTGCAAGGGACCGCCAACATACTCGGGATGGCGATCGAACAGCAGCGATCACAGCTTAAACTGCAAAACGCGCTCGACCGCCATGAGTTGCTGCTCAAGGAAGTCAATCATCGTGTCAAGAACAGCCTTCAGGTCGTGGCCGCCATGCTTCGCGTGCAAGCGAGCGCCGCTGCCGATACCGAATTAAGCGCCAGCCTGATCGAAGCCGCGTCGCGGATTTCGACCGTCGGCCGGGCCTATGATCACCTCGCTTACGCCGCCGACTATGAAAAGATCGATCTCGTTTCGTATCTTCGTGAAGTGTTCAACGAGTTGAGCGTCACCGTTGCACCGAACGTCATTCATTTCGAAGCGCCGGGAGAAATCAGGATCGCAGGCGACAGAGCCATCCTGATTGGCCTCGTCCTCAACGAACTTGTCTCCAATGCCGGGAAGTATGCATATCCGGACGATGCCTCCGGCCCGATCTGGATCTCCGTCGCTCCGATCGAAGGCCGCTCCGTCAGCGTCTCGGTTCGCGATGAAGGCGTCGGCATGCCGCCCGGTTTCGATGTCACGAAGAGCAAACGCCTGGGGACACGTCTGGTCGCGGCGCTATCGCAGCAATTGAATGCGAGCCTCGCAAATCCAGCCAGTGTGCGCGGAACAAGTTTTAGTCTGGTTATTCCGATCGAAAGCGCGTGACGCCGCGCATACGCGCGGCGTCTGGGCTTCAACGCATCGCCTCCATGCTCTCGATCAGTCGTTCAGTTTATTGTCGGCCAGCCACTTTTGGATCACGTCGGCGATCTCGCCGTTGTTCTTGTCCTGCATCATCATGTGCGAATTGCCCTTGATGCCGACCTCGGGCAGATGCACCACGTCGACCTTGCCGCCGGCGGCGCGGACGGCGTCGCCATAGGCGAGATCGATTTTCTTGAAGGCGGCCCAGCGCGGATGTTCGTCGACGTGATCGCCGAACACCATCAGCACCGGCACATCCTTGAGCTTCGCCGCATTGGCGACGATGCCGGCGGTGGCCGATTCGATGGCGACGATCGCCTTGAACTTGTCCGGACGCTTTTCCGCGACTTTGAATCCGAAAGCGCCGCCCTGGCTGTGCATCAACACCACGCACGGACATATCTTGTCGACCAGCGCGACATAGCCGGCGATGATCGCATCGTCCGTCGATAGCCAGCGCGGCACCGACTGCTTCATGTAATTCTCGTAGGCTTCGACTGGAAACTGCGTGCCGGGTATCGGTTTGCGCTTTTGCGGGTCGGCGTTCCACGAACCCTCGCCCTGGCCGATACGGAAGCGCTCATACGGGTCCTGATAATTCAGGAAGGTCGGCTCCGACGGCCAGACGTCGGGCGAGGCGAAACCCGAACGGCCACGCTCGACCGCGTCCGACACATAGGTGTCCCAGCCCTTGCGCACGAACATGTTGAGCCAGCCTTCGCGGCCGTCCGGCGTGGTCTCGTAAGTGACGCCGGTCAGCCCACCGCCGTGCCACATCAGCAGCGGAACCTTGCCCTTGCGGTTCTGCGGCAGGAAATATTGCACATACATCTGCTCGACCATGAACTGGCCGTTCGGATCGTATTTGGTCTGCGGACCGCCCGGCTGGCGCACGATCATGCGCACCTCCTTGCCGGAGACCTCGGCAATGCGGCCGCCGATGTGGAACGAACCCATGTCGCGCAGCGCGATTGGTTCGGCCGCGACAGCCGGCGCGGCGGCCATGACCAGCGCGCTCGCGAAAGCGCTAACAAATGTAAAATGACGCATCGTTTCGCCCCCTTGAGTTTTTTGTTCGCAGCGAGTGTGCCGCATCTGGCGCAGCCCTGCGATCACGGAAGCGTGCGCCGCGATCGCACGCCGCAAAGGAAAACGTGGGCAGCGGCCCGTAAGCCCATCAGCCTTCAGCGCGCCCGCGCCTGCTCGGCCATTTCCCTGAGCACCGCGCGCAGTTCGCCCGGCGAGATTACGCGCCGCGGAAACGGCAGCCACAGCGCGTCCGGCCCGTTTTGCAAATCGAGACCATCAGGATCGAGACCGGGACAACGCCAGTCGCCGGCCGGCGCGCCGAGAAGCTTGGACGCATAGAGCCGACATGTTTCGGCGTGGTCGTCATTCATATGCGCGGCCGCGCCCGCCTCCGCGTCGAGCAATGCCCCGGCGCCGGCAATGTCGGTCAACACATCGGCGGCGGTCAGATCGGCAGCGCGGGCGAAGCCGCCATTGAGATGGGCTGAAGCCACCTGCATGCGCCAGAAGGCGAAGTCGGCGAAGCCGGCATAGAGTTTCGATTTCGGATGCCGCGCCAGAAAGCGGCGGCGCATGCGTTCAGCATCGGCGTGATCGGCGCCGACCGGTTCGAACCGGCCGAGCACGGTCAGCCGCGGATGGGTCAGCGCGTCGCCTTTGCCGGTCGTTGCCAGCAGCAGCGAGGCGCGGCCGTCGATTTCCAGATTGGCGGTGTGCGTCGCCAGCTTTGAGACTAGGATCAGCGGCGCGCCGTCGGCGTCGGTGGCGATGTTAACCAGAGACCCGAATGGGTG
Source organism: uncultured Hyphomicrobiales bacterium (assembly GCA_903892675.1). GTDB lineage: Bacteria > Pseudomonadota > Alphaproteobacteria > Rhizobiales > Xanthobacteraceae > Pseudolabrys. The sequence continues at coordinate 4,355 of CAITJJ010000380.1, forward strand.
ACCGGTATTCCTGTCGAGCGTCGCCAGGGTGCCCGTGCGGGCCGCGCGCAGCAGCCCCTTGGCGAGCGGGATCGGCGTGAAATCGGCCGCTTGCGGCGCATTCTCGGGTGTGCGGCCCGGCATAACGCCAGGAAGCGGCTGTTCGGCGTCGCTTTTGCTCTCATTGTCGCCGGTGCCTGCGTCCATGCGCGCTCCTTAAACTGTCGGCCGTAACGTGTATTCGCGTCCATGTGACGCCATTGACCTTGAATTCGCTACAGAATCACATAGTTGTTGCAAAGAGGCCACATTTCAGACCCTGTTTCTGGGCTTCAAACCTAGTTCCAGGCGTCAATCTTGGCGGGCTGTCACGCAATTTTTTCAGACGACGCATTAGAGGGGCTCTATGCCAACAATCGCTCTCGTCGACGATGACCGCAACATCCTCACCTCGGTGTCGATGGCGCTGGAAGCCGAAGGCTACCGCATCATGAC
>CAITJJ010000381.1 GCA_903892675.1 uncultured Hyphomicrobiales bacterium
AGGCAATGCCCGCGCCGATGTACTTCGCTGCTACTGGATCCATAACAAGCTCCGTTTCGTTTTTAAGTTCGCCTGGCCTTAATGGCCCGGGTGAATTGCGTCGTTGAGGTAGATGCAGGTGAGAATTGCAAACACATAGGCCTGCAGGAACGCCACCAGCGTCTCGAGCGCGGTGAGAATGACGATCATGCCGAACGGCAGGATGCCGCCGGCCCAGCCGACGGCGCCCATGGCGCTGCCCATCAGGATGATGAAGCCGGCGAAAACCTTCAGCGTGATGTGTCCGGCCAGCATGTTGGCGAACAGACGCACCGAGTGCGAGATCGGCCGCGAAATGAACGACAGCACTTCGATGAAGACGATCAGCGGCATGATCAGCAGCGGAACGCCCTTCGGGATGAACAGGTTGAAGAAGTGCAAGCCGTGCCGGTACAGGCCATAAAAAAGGACGGTGAGGAACACCGTAATGGCAAGCGCGGCGGTGATGATGATGTGGCTGGTGACGGTGAAGGTGTACGGGATCAGCCCGATGAAGTTCAGCGTCAGAATGAACATGAAGATCGTGAAGACGAACGGGAAGAACTTCATGCCTTCCGAACCGGCGGTCGAGCGCACGGTCGTTGCGACGAATTCGTAGGAGATTTCCGCGGCCGATTGCAGGCGCGAGGGCACCAGAGCGCGCTTGGCGGTGCCGATCACCAGGAAGGCGGTGATGACGATGACCGCGGCGAACATGAACGCGGCCGAATTGGTGAAAACGATCTCGGAGGTGCCGATCTTGGCGATTGGCAAGAGATCGATGATCTGGAATTGGTGGATCGGGTCGTTGGCGGCCATTTGTTTTCTTCGAACTCTATTTCGGCTCTAGGCGGTCGGATTGGTCGCGAACGACACCCGCCGCCCGCATCACGTTGAGAACACCGGCCGCGAAGCCGAGCAACAGAAAAACAATGAGCCCCCACGGCGAAATACCGAGCCAGCGATCGAGAAGCCAGCCGATAATCGCCCCCACCAGCACGCCGGCGACCAGTTCGGTCGACATGCGGAAACCGCGTGCGTACGCCGACGCATCGGCGCCTGCGCGAGAAGCGGCCTCGTTTTCGGGAATTCGGTTCGCATCTGCGAGCCGGTCGCCGAGACGTTGGAGCCTCGCGGAGAGAGCAGCCTCGTCGGCCGGTGGTTCTGTGCGATCGCCTTGCCCGCGCTTGTCGTCAGCCATGCTTTCGACTCGCGTAGTTTGAAGGCCCCGTTCTAGTTCCGCCGCCCTAAAAGCCGCGCGGACCATACTGATCGGGTCCAGCGGAGTCAAGGAAGGGGGGTGTTCGCCTAAGTAATTGAAATCAAGGACTAAAAGCAGAAATTTGGCCGGTCCGGAAAAGCCGGTTGCGTGCACTGCGGCATGATCGCGAACCGGAAGCCGCGCCGTCCTGGTTCAGCCCGGCTTCCGCCGGTGCTAAACTGTATTTTCGGGGCCAAAGCGGAGGACGAAGACAATGCGACGCCTGAGGATAGCCGCCTTTGCCGGCATGGCCTCGCTGACCGGCGGTCCGCTGGCGGCGCAAACAGTCGACGCGCCGGCCTCGCCCGAGGCGTCGCCGCGCTACACGTTCAACCGCGTCGATGACGGTTACCTGCGGCTCGACAATAGCAGCGGGCAGGTGACCCTGTGCAGCCAGCGCAATGTCGGCTGGGCCTGTCAGGCCGTGCCGGAGGACCGTGCCGCGCTGGACAGCGAAATCGCGCGCCTGCAGGCCGAGGTCGATCGCCTGACGACCGAGATCGCGGCCTTGCGCGCGCCGGCCGAACCGCCGCGCCCGCCGGGCGACCTGACGCCGCGCAAGGACGACGGCAAGACGCTCACGCTGAAACTGCCAAGCGACGAAGACATCAAATGGGCGCGCGAGGCGATCGAGAAGGTCTGGCGCCAGTTTGTCGACATGGTCGCGGAATTTCAGAAGGGCGGCGGGCGGAAGGGATAAGGTCGCCCATGCCCCGCAAGCTCTCCGTCTTCACTGAAGCGCCTGTGCAAACAATCGCGACCGCGACCTTGCGTGTCGAAACGCCCGGTATTGGCTTTACCGACATCACGGCCGACGCCCGTGCCTTCCTCGCCGACAGCGGCGGGCGCTATGGCGTGCTGCTGGTCTTTCTGCGCCATACCTCGGCGTCGCTGACCATTCAGGAGAATGCCGATCCGGACGTTCAAACCGATCTTGTCACCGCGCTTGAACGGCTGGCGCCGCAAGGCGCGTTTTGGGTTCACGACGCCGAAGGGCCGGACGACATGCCGGCGCACGTCAAGGCGATGCTCACCGGCGTGTCGCTGCATGTGCCGGTGATGAACGGCGCCTTGGCGCTCGGCACCTGGCAGGGGCTTTATCTCGTCGAGCATCGGCGAAGGCCGCATGCGCGCGAGGTGATCTTCCAGTTCGTCGGCAGTCAGCGGCGGTAGTCTGATTCTAAGCCCTTGCGCTGTCGCCTGTCGGGGTGGAACACTGGACTAAAGAAGTATCGGCGCTGGGGCGCCCGGTAAATGGCCGCCGCCCGGCAAGAAGAAAGTTCGATCGGTGGAGAAGCTCGATATCTATCAGCTGGTGATCGCCGACGACCATCCTCTGTTCCGCGGCGCCTTGCGCGAATCGGTGTCCGGCCTTCTGGAACGGGTGGAGATCGCCGAAGCCGGGACTTTCGACGAGGTTGTGGCGCTGCTCGATAAAGGCGGCGATACCGACCTGGTCCTCCTGGACCTGGCCATGCCCGGCGTGCGCGGCTTTTCCGGCCTGATGTATATTCGCGCGCAGTATCCGAGCGTGCCGGTGATCGTGGTGTCGGCCAATGACGATCCGGCCGCCATCCGCCGCTGTATGGAGTTCGGCGCCTCCGGCTTCATTCCGAAAACCCTGAGCGTCGAGGAGATGCGTGCGGCGATTTCACGCATCCTCAATGGCGGCGTTTGGACGCCGGCCGACGTCGATCTGTCCGCCGGCTCCGACGCCGAATCGGCGGCGCTGATGGTGCGGATGGCGACGTTGACGCCGCAGCAGGTGCGCGTCTTGATGATGCTGTCGGAAGGCCTGCTCAACAAGCAGATCGCCTATCAACTTGGCGTTTCCGAAGCCACTGTGAAGGCGCATGTCTCGGCGATTTTGCAAAAGCTCGGCGTCGAGAGCCGCACGCAGGCCGTGATCGCCGCCGCCAAGATCGAGACCGGCCACTGGTCCGGCGCCACGGCGGAAGGGTGATTTAATTGTCGTCCCCGCGAAAGCGGGGACGACAACGTCTACTCCGCCGCCGCCACGCGCATCACCCGCCACTGCGCCAGCAGCGCGCGCAGGGCCGCCGGCTTGAGCGGCTTGTTCAGCAATTGAATGTCCTCGGCGCGCGCCCTTTCGCGCACCGCCGGTGAGCGGTCGGCGGTGATCAGGATCGCCGGCAGCGGGCCGCAGCGCTTGCGCAGCGCGATGATCGCCTCGATGCCGTTGCCCTGATCGAGATGGTAATCGACCAGGAGGCCGTTCGGTGGAGTCGGGGCCTCGGCGACCGCCGCCATGGCGATGTCGAGATCGGGCGCCTTGATCACGTCGCAGCCCCAGCCGCGCAGCAGCATTTCCATGCCGTCGAGCACCGACGGTTCGTTGTCGATACAGATCGCGGTCGTGCCGGCGAGCTGGCTCGGATCGATACGCGCGGTATCGCGCGCCGGCAGTTCGACCGGCGTGGCGTTCGAGCGCGCCACCGTTACCGCGAAATGCGAGCCGCCGGACGCCGGCTGACCGACTTCGACGGTACAGTCGAGCACGCGCGCCACGCGCTCGACGATCGACAGGCCAAGGCCGAGGCCGCGGGCGATGCGTGCGCCTTGCTCGAGGCGATGAAACTCGATGAAGATGTCGCGACGCTTCGATTCCGGAATGCCGACGCCGGTGTCATAGACGTCGATGCGCAGCGACGGCCCCTTGCGGCGGCAGCCGATCAGCACGCGCCCGGTCGGCGTGTATTTGATCGCGTTCGACACCAGATTTTGCACCAGCCGGCGCAACAGCCGGCGGTCGGAACGCACTACCAGCGAACACGGCACATATTTCAGATCGATGCCCTTGGCGCTGGCCAGCGGCGAGAATTCAAGTTCGATCTGCCGCATCATGTCGTCGATGCGGAACGAGGAGAACTCCGGCCGCATCGCGCCGGTGTCGAGCCGGGACATATCCAGGAGCGCGCCGAAGATTTCCTCGACCGCCTCGAGCGAGGCGTCGATATTGTCGACCAGCCGGCGGTCGTCGCGGCCGCCGCGCTCGATCAGGCTGGTGACATAAAGCCGCGCGGCGTTGAGCGGTTGCAGGATGTCGTGGCTGGCGGCGGCGAGAAATTTGGTCTTGGAAATATTGGCGGCGTCGGCCTCGCCCTTGGCGCGGGCGAGCGCCACGTTGAGCAATGTCAGTTCCTCGGTGCGCTCGCGCACGCGCCGCTCCAGCGTTTCGTTGGAGCGCTCGAGCGCCTCGGCGGCTTCGACGCTCGACGTGATATCGGTGAAGGTGGTGACAATGCCGCCGTCCGGCATGTGGTTGGCGCGTACTTCGATCACCATGCTGGCTTCGGCGAAGCGTTCCATGAACACTTCCTTGCCGGAGACGTAGCGCTCGATTTGCGCGCGCACAAAGTCCTCGATGCGATCCGGCGCGACGTCGCCGCGCTGGCTGTTGAAGCGCAGAATGTCGGCGAGCGCCACGCCGACGCGGATCAGGCTGGGCGGCAGATCGAGAATTTCGCCGAACTGCCGGTTCCAGCAGATCAATTGCAAATCGCGATCGAACACGGCGATGCCCTGACGCACATGGTCGAGCGCGGTTTGCAGGATTTCGCGGTTGTACTGGATCGCGGCATTGGCGTCGTCCAGAAGCTTCAGTGCCGCCTTGGTCGACACCGAACGCTTGCGCAACAGAAGCGACAGCACCAGCCGCGACGAGGCGCCGCCAATGGCGGAGGAGAGAATATGCTCGGCGTGGCGCACCAGCCGGAAGTCAGCCTCGTCCTTTGCCTCCATGCTGATGCGGTGGGTCTCGGCGAATGTTTCCAGCGCGCCGCGCGTGCGTTCCTCGCCGAGATAACGGGCCACCGTGGTGACAAGCTCTTCGACCGTCACCGAAGAGCGCCACAGCCGGAAGCTCGGCGTCATCGGCGTCAAATCGGACGGCACGAATGTATTGGCCTGCATGCGTTCGATCGGCGACGGCTCGCGGCGCAAAGAGAAGCCGATATAGCAGAGCAGATTGATACCCAGGCTCCAGACCACGCCATGCACCAGAGGCGACAGGCTCAGGCCCAGCATATGTTGCGGCCGCAGCATGGCGATGCCCCACGGCCCATCGGTAAGAATGTGGCGGCCGATGAAGCCGATGTCGGCGAATGTCGGCAGCAGCAGCGTGTAGGCCCAGATCGCGATGCCGGCGGTCATGCCGGCGATGGCGCCGGCGGCGGTGGCGCGGCGCCAGAACAGGCCGCCGAAAAAGGCCGGCGCCAGTTGCGCGACGGCGGCGAAGGCGAGGAGGCCGATGGAGGCGAGCTGCGCCTCGCCGGCGGCGCGATAATACAAATAAGACAGCAGCAGGATGGCGAAGATCGCCAGCCGCCGCACCATCAGCAGCAGCTTGCCGATATTCTCGCGGCCCGACAGCAGTCCCTCGCGCCGTTGCAGCACCAGGGGCATGATCAGGTCGTTCGACACCATGATCGACAAGGCGACCGATTCGACAATCACCATCGCGGTCGCCGCCGACAGGCCGCCGACAAAGGCGGCGATCGTCAGCACGTAGGAGCCGGTCTGCAACGGCAGCGCCAGAACGAACATGTCGCTGTCGATAGTGCCGGCCGGGAAGGTCAGGAGGCCAGCTAGAGCGATCGGCACCACGAACAGATTGATCAGCACCAGATAGATCGGAAACAGCCAGACCGCGCGCTTGATCTCGTTCTCGTTGTTGTTCTCGACCACCGCGACGTGAAACTGGCGTGGCAGCAGGATGATCGCCATGAACGACAAGAGCGTCGTGACGATCAGCGCGTCGAATGCCGGCTCGCGCGAGAACAGCGCTGCGGTCGTCGTATTGGCGCGCGCCGCCTCGAACAGTGCGCCCGGTCCGCCGAACATCCAGAACGTGACGAAAATTCCGACCGCGAGAAAGGCGAACAGCTTGACGATCGATTCGGTGGCGATCGCCAGCATCAAGCCGTCCTGATGTTCGGTGGCGTCGATATGGCGGGTGCCGAACAGAACGGCGAAGGTCGCCATCGACAGCGCGACGAACAGAGCAATGTCGCCGAGCAGTGGCCGCGTCAGGTCGCTGATCGGCGTGATGTGGGCGAGGATGGTCTCGAGCGACGACGACACGGCTTTGAGTTGCAGCGCGATATAGGGAATGGTGCCGACGATGGCGATCAGCGCGACCACGGCGGCCACCGCCTGGCCCTTGCCGTAGCGCGCGGCAATGAAGTCGGCGATCGAGGTGATGTTCTGCGCCTTGGCCAGCCGCACGATACGCAGCAGCAGCGGCGAGAACAGGCCGATCATCAGCACCGGGCCGATATAGATGGTGAGGAACTCGTAGCCGGTACGCGAGGCCGAACCGACCGAACCGAAGAATGTCCACGACGTACAATAAATCGCCAGCGACAGCGGGTAGATCATCAGCCGCGCGCGGCCCTCACGGCCGAGCAGGCCTTGCCGCGTGGGCGGGCCGCCGGCGACGCCCTCTTGCGCGCGGGTGCGGTCGCCGTAGCTGGCGACCAGAAACAGCAGGCCGATATACCCAAGCGCCACCGCGATGACGACCCAGCCTTGCAGCATGACATCTCCAGCTTCGGGCTCAACCCCGTATCGCTGGCAAATTTACCCCTGTCGCGCCGCATTAGATAGCGTGCCGGCCGCATTTGACGTTGCCCTCGGCACGCGCCATTGATCGGCAACGCGCCATATCTTGTCAGGGGCCTTGGCGCTGCCGCGCTTTTCCTGACGGCTCGATGAATGTCGCCCGCTGAAAGTCGTCAACCTTTGTCCGCGCCCTCTTTCCTTGAACGCATGGCCGGCTTCCGCGACGTCGCGGAAACGCTGGTCTTTGCCGCCGCCGGCGGGCTGACCTTCGGCCTTCTCGGCATGCCGGCCGGCTACCTGTCGGGCGCGCTTCTGGTGGTCGCCTGCGCCGCGCTTGGCGGCCGGCCAATGCGCATTCCCATACCGATGATGCGGGTCTTGCTGGTGTTGATCGGCATTTCGCTGGGCGCCGTCGTGACGCCGGAAACCCTGCGCGGCATGGCGACCTATCCGATCAGCATCGGCATTCTGATTGTCGCCAGCGCCGTCATCAGCCTGGTCGGTACGTCCTACCTGCGCATGATGCATGGCTGGGATACGGTCACGGCCTATTTGGCCGCGGCGCCCGGCGGCCTGTCGCAGGTGATGGCGCTGGCCATCGAACTGAAGGCCGATGTGCGCGCGGTCGCCATCGTGCAGACCATCCGTGTCGTTATTATCGCCGTCGGCTTCCCGGCCCTGCTGGCAATGCTGGGGCTGGCCGGCCAGTCACAACGCAGCCTCGGCGGCACGTTTGACGTTGCGCAACTCGACGAACTCGCCATTCTGGTCGCCGCCTCGACGGCGATGGCCTATCTCGCCCATCGGGTGCACTTTCCCGGCGGTCTTTTGTTCGGCGCGATGCTCACATCGGCGGCGCTGCACGGCACCGACACGCTACACGTCGTGCTGCCGTGGTGGGTGACTTATACGGTGATGATCGCCTTTGGCGCGGTGTCCGGCTCGCGTTTCGCCAATACGCCGTTGCGCATGCTGCTCAACTATATCGGCGCCGCGTTCGGCTCGTTTGCGACGGCGCTGGCCATCACCGCGGTCTTCGCCGCCATTCTCGTTAACGTGCTGCCTGTGCCGCTCGCCGAAGTGATGATCGCCTACGCGCCGGGCGCGGTCGACGCGATGCTGCTCCTGGCGCTCGCGCTCAATCTCGACCCGGTCTATGTCGGCGCACATCATCTGACGCGCATCTTCTTCGTCCTGCTGACCATGCCGATCGTGGTACGCCGCCAGGCGCGCGCAGGCCGCAAGCCGGATGAAGCGGCGAAACCGAAGCAATCGCGGCCGCCGTTTCAGGATTAAGTCTTGCCTGCGCGGCGCGAGGCGCGCTGGTCATGCCGCTACATATCGCGCTAGTATAGAGAATAACGAGAACAATAGTCAGGGAGGTCTACCGTGGTAGCTGTTATCCGGTTGCTGCTTTGTGCCGTCGCGGGTGTCTTTGCCGTGGGTCACGCGGCCGCCCAAACATTTCCGGATCGGCCGGTGCATATCCTGGTGCCGTATGCCGCCGGCGGCGCCGTTGATGTCCTGGCGCGAACCATCGGCCAGTCGCTGGGAAAGACCTGGGGCAAGTTGCCGGTCATCGAGAACAGGCCCGGCGCCGGTGGCATCATCGCCTCACAGGCCCTGACTCAATCGGCGCCGGACGGCTACACGCTCATTCTCGTTGCCAGCGGCCATCCGCTCAACCAGTTCTTCTATCCCAAGCTGCCCTACGACACGTTCAAGGATTTTACCGCCATCAGCGAGGTGGCGTCGTCGCCGCTGGTCGTCGTGGTCGGCAAGAACAGTGAGGCGAAGGGCCTGCAGGATATTTTGGCGGCGTCGCGCGCCAAGCCGGGCTCGCTTTCCTACGGGATGGCCGGCAATGGCACATCGGCGCATCTCGCCGGTGAACTGCTCAATCACCTCGCCAAGGTGAAGATCGTCGCGATTCCGTACAAAGGCGGCGCGCCGGCACTGCAAGCCGTCATGGCCGGCGACATCCCGATGAGCATCAATCCGCTATCGGAAGCCGTGGGCCAAATCGCCGGCGGCACGGTTCGTCCGCTGGCGATAACGACCGCGCAACGTTCGCCGGTTTTGCCGGAGGTGCCGACAGTCGCCGAATCCGGCGTACCCGGCTACGACACGTCGGTCTGGTGGGGGTTCCTCGGGCCGGCCGGCATGCCGCCGGCAATTGTGGCGCAGATCCATGACGGTCTCGCGGCGGCACTCAAGGACCCCGCGGTTATCGATTACCTGAAAAGGACCGGCGCTTCGCCGGTTGGCAGTTCGCCCAAGGAGTTCGACGCATTCATGCGTGCCGAGGCGGACAAATGGGGCCCCATCTTGAAGGCCGCCAATATTCGCGCCGAGTGATACCCGGCCGTTGTCGATCAGGGAGCGATAACATCATGTGGCGCAGGAAATTCGGCTTTGCTTTCGTTGTGGCCCTGCTGGGCCTTGTCGCCGCCCATGCGGACGATGCCGACGTCAAGAAGACACTCGCGCCCACCGGCTCATTGCGCGCCGCGCTGTATGTCGGCACGCCGACGTCCGTCCTCGATCCGAAAGCGAGCGAACCGCGCGGCGTTGGCTATGAACTGGGCAAGGAATTGGCGCGCCATCTCGGCGTCCCCTACGAGCCGATCGTTTATCCCAAGAACGCCGACGTGCAGGAATCGATCAAGACAGGCAAGGCCGACGTCGCCTTCACCAATGCGTCGGCCGCGCGGCAAAAAGAAATGGATTTCGGCCAGCCCTATCTGTTGATCGAACTCGGCTATCTGGTGCGGGGGGATTCAAAAATCGCTGCCTCCACCGAGATCGATCAGAAGGGGACGAAAATCGGCGCGGCGGCCGGCAGCACGTCGGCATCGACATTGTCGCGCGATCTGAAAAACGCCGAACTTGTACTGGCGACGACAAACCAAACCGGCGCCGGGATGCTGGCCGAAGGAAAAATCGACGCCTTTGCCACCAATAAGGCGACCTTGTTTGAACTGGCGTTGAAGGTGCCGAATTCAAAGGTGCTGCCCGACCGCTGGGGCGAAGAGCGGCACGCGATCGCCATCCCGAAGGGACGGGAGAATGGCCTGCCCTATATCAAGGCGTTCACCCAGGACGTTCTCGCGAGCGGGCTGGTGAAAGCGGCGATGGATCGGGCGGGCCTGCGCGGCGCGTTGCCGGCAAAGGCCGAGTAGCTACTCCGCCGCCAGTTGCTGGCGCCGCTTCGGCAGTTGCAGCCGTTCCCAGACATCGACCAGCGCTTCGGCCAGTTGGTCGATCAGCGCGTCGTCGTGATAGGGCGACGGCGTGATGCGCAGGCGTTCCTCGCCGCGCGGCACGGTCGGATAGTTGATCGGCTGGATATAGATGCCATGGTCGGCGAGCAGCATGTCGCTGGCCGCCTTGCACTTCTCGGCGTCGCCAATCAGCACAGGTACAATGTGGGTCGATGACGGCATCACCGGCAGGCCCGCCGCATTGAGCACCGCCTTGACGCGCGCGGCGCGGTCCTGATGGCGCTCGCGCTCCCATTGCGACGTCTTGAGATGCCGGATCGCGGCGGTGGCGGCGGCGCAGATCGCCGGCGGCAGCGCCGTGGTGAAGATGAAGCCGGGCGCGTATGAGCGCACCGCGTCGATCAACTCGGCCGAGCCGGTGATGTAGCCGCCGAGGCAGCCGAACGCCTTGGCCAAGGTGCCCTCGATAACATCGATGCGATGCGCCGCATTGTCGCGCTCGGTGACGCCACCGCCGCGCGGACCGTACATGCCGACAGCGTGCACTTCATCGACATAAGTCATCGCGCTGTACTTGTCGGCGAGATCGCAGATCGCGTGGATCGGCGCGATATCGCCGTCCATCGAATAGAGGCTCTCGAAAAGGATCAGCTTCGGCCGTGCCGGATCGGCGGCCTTGAGCAGTTCCTCGAGATGCGCGACGTCGTTGTGCCGCCAGACCACCTTGTCGCAACCGGCCTGCCGTATGCCTTCGATCATCGAATTGTGGTTAAGCGCGTCCGACAGGATCAGGCAGTTCGGCAAGAGCTTGGCGATGGTCGGAATGCCGGTCTGGTTCGAGACATAGCCCGACGTGAACAACAGCGCCGCTTCCTTGCCGTGCAGGTCGGCGAGTTCGCGCTCCAGCTCGACCAGCGGATGGTTAGTGCCGGCGATGTTGCGGGTGCCACCGGCGCCGGTGCCCATGCGGGCGGCGACATCGACCATGGCGCCGATCACCTGCGGGTGCTGGGCCATGCCGAGATAGTCGTTGGAACACCAGATGACGACATCGCGCTTGCCCTCGGGCGAGTGCCAGTGCGCGTGCGGGAACCGGCCGGCGATACGCTCGAGATCGGCGAAAACCCGGTATCTGCGCTCGTCACGCAATTTTTCCAGCGCCGATACAAAGAAGTCGTTGTAATTCATTGCTGTTCCGCTTTCCCGCACCAGCGCCGCCGCCGCTTTTTAGAGCGGTTACAGGCCCTTTGTATAGGCGAATTTGGTCGCATTCCAAAGTGGGAGCATTGACCAAGGTCAATCGGACCACTAGCGGGGCTTGAAGGCGGTCAGATCGATAAAACCGCGCATTCCGGCCAGCATCAGCGCACCGATATGCAATTGCAGGGGAAATTCACCGGAAAATATCATGGCTGCCAGTTCGTCCGGGCTGACCAGATTGAGCTCGATGCCGGCCTCGATGGCCTGGCCGGCCGGGCGGGCGCCGGCCTCGACGAAAAACGAATGGATGCGATTCGACAGCCGGGCGGTGCAGGGGGCGTGTATGCCGAGCGCGTGGACCGCCTTGGACGGATGGCCGGTCTCCTCCATGAGTTCGCGCTCGCAGGTGACGGACGGGTCCTCGCCTTCGTCGACCAGGCCGGCCGGCAATTCCCAGGTGTGACGCTCCAGCGCCGGGCGGTATTGGCGCACGATCGGAATGCGGCCGTCCGGCGTCAGCGCGACGATGGCGATGTAATCCTGCTGGCCGACGGCGTGGTAAAGCTCGGTGGTGCCGTTTTTATACGCCACCTCGCGCTCGATCACCTTCATCCAGGGCGAGACCTCGATGGTGCGGCGGGAGTTGATCTTGGGGAATTCGCCCATGGGTCGATCTCCGTGTCCGGCACCGGCAGGCTGCGGCCAGTTGTTCTCCTATCACAGAAACCGCGGCACCGGCAGCGGCGTGATCAACTGGCCCTTGTAGCCCTTGGCGCGCAGCTTCGGCGCCAGTTCGTCGGCGATGTGCCACGAGAAGATGATGGCGCATTCCGGCTGGTCCTCGAACAACCTGCTCTCATCGACCACCGGTATCGCCGTGCCCGGCATGCACTTGCCGATCTTCAGCGAGCCGGGAATTTCGCAGACGTAATCGATGATGCCGTCGTCGAGGCCGACATAATTGAACAATGTCGAGGCGCGCGACGGTGCGCTGATGCCGACGACGCGGGCGTTCTTTTCCTTGAGATCGCGCAGCATCGACAAGAGCCTCAGTTTCGACAGCAGCACGTCGTGCTTGAACTCCTTCAAGCGTTTTGCCATCGCCTCGCCGCGCGGCTCGGCGTCCAGCATTTTTTGCACGCTGGCTTCGATTTTGTGCTGGCCCTTGCGGCCGGCATAGACGCGGATCGAGCCGCCATGGCTCGGGATCGGCCGCGCATGGAACACTTCGAGCCCGTGCATTTCCAGGAGGTGCTTGAGGCTCGCCACCGAGTAATAGCGCAGATGCTCGTGATAGACGGTGTCGTATTGCAGCGTATCGAGCAGGCCGATGAGATAATGCGATTCGGAAATGAACACGCCGTCGGGTGCGAGCATCTCGACGATGCCTTCGACGATCGCGTGCACGTCCTCGATATGGGCAAAGCAGTTCGCCGCCGTGATCAGCTTGGCCGGGCCATGCGATGCAAGGACTTCCTTGGCCGCGGCCTTGCCGAAGTAGCGCTTGATAGTCGGAATACCGCGCGAATTGGCGATGTCGCCGACATCGGTCGGCTCGATGCCGAGAATGCGGTTGCCGGCCTTCTGGAAGTTCGAAATCAGCGTGCCATCATTGGAGCCGATATCGACCACGAGATCCTTCTCGGTGAGGCCGAGCATCGCCGCGCTTTCGCGCTGCAGGTCGGCGAAATTGTCGCGCAGCAGCTTGGTCGTGCCCGAGGTGTAGGGATATTCCGGCGGGAAAATAATGACCGGATCGACCGCCAGCCCAAGCTGCACCAGATCGCATTCGCGGCAATGCAGGAGGTCGGTCGGAAACCACGGCTGCTGACGCGGCACCTGGCCGATCGGCACCATCTGGTTGACCGGCGGCATATAGCCGAGCGACAGCACGGCATCGAGCTTTTCCGAACCGCAGATCTGGCACTGCTCGACGGGGACGCTGCCGCCGGTGCCGGCGCCGCGTGCGATTTTGGTGGGGAACGGCAAAGCAGATCTCCTTAGGTCTTCGGCGCCGAATTTTTCGGCGCTAAGTCGGCGTTTTTCCAGTACCAGTCGAGGGTGGGCTTGAGGCCCTGATCGAGCGACACGCCGGGTCTATAGCCGAGTGCGGCCAGTTTTGAAATGTCCGGGCAGCGGCGCGGTGTGCCGCCGGCCTGCAATTTCCCCGGGACTATTTCAATGGTCCGGCCAGCCTGCGCGGCGATCCGGCGCGCCACATCGGCAATCGACAGCTCCTCGGTGGTGCCGACATGGTAGATGTTGAGGTGTTCGCCCTTGTCGCGCATCACCATGACGCCGGCCACGAGGTCGTCGACGTAACAGAAGCTGCGGGTCTCTTCGCCGGTCCCTTGAATGTCGAAGCGCAGCGTGCCGTCCTTCTGCGCGGCGGCGAGCTTTTGCAGGCGCAGCGCGAATTGCGGCACGACATGCTCCCAGCCCATGTCCGGGCCATAGACATTGTGCGGCCTGAAAATAAGCACGCGCTCGAAATATTTGCGGCCAAAATTGATCGCCATCAGTTCGCTGATCAGCTTGCCGCCGCCATAGGAATAGCGCGGGTTGAGCACATCCGGCACCGACAGAGGCGCGCTCTCGTCGGTCGGCACCGTCGGCGGCGTCTGATAGACCTCCGACGACGAGGCAAGGATGAGATTGCCGACATTCTGTTTGCGGCAGGCATCGATGACATTGATCATGCCGCGCACGCCGACATCGAGCACCAGATCGGGCTGGCTGTAGAAAAATTCCGTGCCGTTGACGAAGGCCAGATGATGCACCTCTTCCATGCCCTTGGTGGCGGCGTCGACGGCGGCGGGATCGCGAATGTCGCCGCCGATGAATTCGATATCTTGCTCGACTGCTTGCAGCCGGCGCGGGCGGCCGCGCGAATTGTCGTCGAGCACGCGCACGCGCGCGCCTGATTTGACCAGCGCCTTGACCAAGGCTGAGCCGATAAAGCCGCTGCCGCCGGTAACCAGAACTTTCGCGCCGCTCATTCTTTACTTCCCTTGCTTGCCGTTCTCGGCGGCGACATCGACCCACAAGCCTTGCCGGTTCGAGCGCTGCGCGGCATCGATCAGTCGTTGCACGCGATAGCCTTCGACGAAACCCGGCGCGGTCGATTTGCCGGTCTCGATCGCGTCGAAGAATTTGGCGGCGAGCCGCGACACCGGCGCGATGCGGCCGTCGGGATATTGCGCATCGGCGGGATCGTCAACGGCGATACGCTCCAGCGCGCCGGGCCGCTTGGCATAAGTGAGGTCGAAGTCGCGCATATAATCCAAAGTGGGATTGTGCAGCGTCAGCGTGCCATCCTCACCGAAGAATTCGATGCGGTGGCCGATGCCGGCATAGGAGGCGCAGCTCATCGACAGGCTGACCTGCGGCCCCGCTTCGTATTGCAACGCCATCGCCACGGTCGTTTGCAACTCGGCATCGTCCGGCATGCCGGAGACGCGCGCCTGCAGGCCGCCGATCGGGCCGATGAACCATTCGAGATAGTGGAAACAATGCGAGATGAAATTGCCGAGCACGCCGCCGCCATCGTTGCCGCCCGCGGTCTTCCAGTTGCGCATGCGCATCTGGATGGCGCGGCTCTCGACATGCCAATGCACGGTGACGTGACGCAAGGCGCCGACGCAGCCCTGGTCGAGCATTTCCTTGGCGCGCAGCCAGGCCGCGATCTGGGTGAAGTTGAAATCGATGCCGGTCGGCAGTCCGGATTGCTCGGCCGCCGTCAGCATCGCACGCGCGGCGGCCAGATCGCCGGCCATGGGCTTCTCGGCGAAAACAGGCTTGCCGGCTTTGAGCGCGGCGATGGCGATCTCGGCTTGCAGGCTCGGCAGCGTGGCGATGACGATGGCCTGCACATCCTTGTCGTCGACCACAGCGCGCCAGTCACTATAGGCTCTGGCAATGCCGGCGGCGCTCGCCAGTTCGGCGGTGCGCGCGGCGTTGCTGCCGCCGAGCGCGATCACCTCGCAGCGCCGGTCGGCGCGAAACGCCGGCAACAAGACCATGCGGCCGTAATTGCTGCCGATGATGCCGATCCGGATCACGCTCGCGCCTCGGATTTTTCTCCGAAGGTGAAGACGAAGGCGCGAAAGCGCTGCATGAACGCGGGAGAAAACAAAACCCCGTCGATCAAATTGTAGGCTGGCAGCAGCCAGCGAACTGCGCCGGAGGCGATGTAGCGATACTTCATGCCGGAATGATATTCGGTCCCAGCACGAAATCCGGCGGCGCGGAATGTGCCGGCGATCTCGGACGCGATGACCGGACGTTCGTTTTCGGTAACGCCGACGGGGCTGTACAAAGGCGACGAACGGTCGCGGTAAAGATACATCGCCGGGTTCATGCGGTTCGGATCGAAGGCGACGAATTTCCCGCCGGGCTTGAGGATGCGCTTCACCTCCGCCACGAACAAGGATCGATCGGAAAAATGGTGCAGGATGCCGGCAAGCAGTACGCCATCGAAACTGGCATCGGGAAAAGGCAGGTTCTCGACATCGCCTTCGATGAATTCGATCCCGGGATATTTTTTTTTGGCAATCCGGATCAACGCCGGGCTGAGGTCGACGCCTGTACAAACGTAGCCCCGCTGTCGCAACAAATTGCTGAACACGCCGGAGCCGCAGCCGAGGTCGGCGATGCGCGCTCCCGGCTTCAGTCCGCTCAAGCGGATGAAAATGTCGATCAGGCGTTCGTTCGTATCCGGCGAAAAGACGTCATAGGCATTCGACGCCCCATGG
Source organism: uncultured Hyphomicrobiales bacterium (assembly GCA_903892675.1). GTDB lineage: Bacteria > Pseudomonadota > Alphaproteobacteria > Rhizobiales > Xanthobacteraceae > Pseudolabrys. Next base: position 16,041 of record CAITJJ010000381.1, read on the forward strand.
CTGTCGAAAAACGCAATTTCGCTGGTTTTGTTCTGGGAAAGCGGGGCTGTCATGTGGCCGGTCTTCTAGCACGGGGTTTTCCTCGCGGACAACGGTCCGGGCGGAAAGACCGCTAGTGGAGCTTTGGATTTGACGTTCGCATAAGATAGACGCGGCCAATGGGTAGCGAACGTCAAATCCGCTCCACTAGCGCCGCCAAGGACTTGCGAAAGCAGGTCGGATTGCCGATCGGCGCGATCTAGTGATATGGGAGCCGAATGCTCGACAGCCAATCCGCCCCGCAATCCGCCCCGATGGGCTTGAAGCTGGCCGCGCTGGCAATGGCCGTCGCGGTGGTCGGTCTGCCGGTCAATAACGCCACCGATTACGCGCTGCTCGCGGCTTCGGCGATTTTCATATTCTCGGGCGCGGTGCGCGTTCAAAAAAGCGCATGGCTTGCCGCCGTCGCGGTCGCGGCTCTGGCCATCGCCGCGCAGCTGGTGCTGGCGCCGCCGCGCATCGACGAGGGACATAATGTCTTCTTGCCGGGCGGTGGCGCACTCGAGCGCGGCCTGCCCGCCGATGTCTATCGTCACCTGGCCGAGGAGTTCGACCGGCAGTATCCGCCGACGAAGCGATGCAAAGCGCCGACGGAAGGCTGCTGGCTGGGCCATGGATTTCCCGATCGTCCCTTCGCCTTTTCCGCCGACGGCATATTCAACAAGTCCGACATGTCGCGGTCAGTGACCGAACTGGATTTCTCCGATCCGGTCTGGCTGCGGCTTAGCTTCATCAACGACATGCGCTACAACTGGTATCCGGGCAGCGACGTTCAACGCGCCAGCCGCGACCGGCGCTTCTGGATGGGCGTGCATCGCTGGCACCTGACAATGCCGTGGTTCGAAATGATCCGTCTGCCGGCGGCCTATGCCGGCGGGCAATTGTGCTGGCGCGGCGATGTGATGTGGGAAGGCGCCGAAGCGCGCTTTGCGCTCTGGCGCGGCGATGGCTGCCGCGTCATTGAGCCGGCCGATGCCGGACGGCGCGTGGTGGGAGTCGGCATCGTTCCGGAGTCTCTGGCGATGCGGCTTGAACCGCCGCTTGCGGTGCGACTGCTCCTGCTCGGCAAGGGACTGCTGGCACTGGCCGGCGTCGCTGTTCTTGCGCTGCTGCTAATCCGCTTCGAGCCGAGACGCGCGATCCTGCCGTTCCTGCTGGTCGGGCTTTCGGCGCTGGTGATCGCAATCGACGATGCCAGCTTTCTCGGCGGCATGCGCCCGTTCGACGGCGGCGACGACGGACTGTTCTATGATGGCGTCGCGCAGCGGATGTTGCAGCATCTGCTGGCGGGCGATGTCCGGGGATTTCTCGAAGGCGGCGAAGCGATTTTCTATTACGGCGGTCCCGGTCTGCGTTATTTCCGCGCGTTGGAACACCTCGTATTTGGCGACAGCTATCTCGGCTATCTGACTTTGGTGCTGCTGCTGCCGTTTGCCGCGCTGGCGCTGTTCCGGCGTTTCCTGCCGGCGTCATGGGCACTGGCGTTGACGTTGATGTTCATCGCGGTGCCGCTCGGCGAATTGTTCGGCAGCACGTTCATCGACTACGCGAAATGGGCGGCGCGCGGATTCGCCGATCCGGCCGCCTACATCTTCTTTATTGCCGGTCTGGCCCTGCTGGTGGAAGCGCCGGCGCCGGCCGTGGGTGGAAAATTCGTGCCGGCTTTGTTCGGCTCACTGCTGCTGGCGCTCGGCATCGCCATGAAGCCGATCATCGCGCCGGCCGCGGCGGTGTTCCTCGGTGGCGCCGGGCTTTATGCGCTTTATCGCCGGCAGTGGCCGCGCCTGGCCGGGCTCTGCCTCGGCTTCCTGCCGGTATTTTCAATAGCGCTGCACAACTGGGTGTTCGGCCATGCTCTGGTTCTGTTCAGTGCGAACGCCGCGCATCCTCAGGTACTGGTGATGCCGCCATCCGCTTATGCCGCGGCGCTTTATGAATTGGCGACATTCAATTTCAGCGGGGGAAATCTGACGCGCGCGCTGCTGCAAATTCCGAACTGGCTGTCCGGGCCGGCCGAGACATATTGGACCGTGCCGCTCAATGCCGCCGGCGTCGCCATTCTTGCCTATGTCGTCGTGCGTGGCAGTCCCTTCGATCCGTGGCTGCGGCTGATCGGCGCGGCGGCGCTGGCGCAACATGCGGTGGCCCTTTTCTATGTCGCCACCGCGCGCTACCACTTCCTCACCTGGTTCCTGACCATGCTGGTCGTCATGGTCTTTTGCTGTCAGGTGGGATTTGATTGGCTATGCCGCCGCTATCCGGCACTGTCGCAAGGTTTTCTTCTTCATCCCTTGTCGCGGCGAATTGCCGGCGGCTTGGCCAGGCTTGAGAAAGTATCCGCATGAGCGAAAAACCGGTCGGCATCGCAAACGGTCTCACCAATTACGGCGACCGCGATTTCTCGCTCTATCTGCGGCGCTCCTTCGCCAAGTCGATGGGCTATTCCAACGAGATGCTGGCCAAGCCCGTGGTCGGCATCGCCTACACCGGTTCCGGCTTCAACAATTGCCACCGCCATTTCCCGGAGTTGCTGGAGGCGGTGAAGCGCGGCGTCTTGGCGGCGGGCGCGTTGCCGGTGGAATTCCCGACCATCTCGCTCGGCGAAGTCTTCCTCAATCCGACCAGCCTGAAATTCCGCAACCTGATGTCGATCGACACCGAGGAAATGGTGCGGGCGCAGCCGATGGATTCCGTCGTGCTGATGGGCGGCTGCGACAAGACCGTGCCGGCGCAACTGATGGGCGCGGTGTCCGCCAACCGCCCGTCGGTGATGCTGATCGGCGGGCCGATGATGACCGGCCGTCACCAGGGCGAACGTCTCGGCGCCTGCACCGATTGCCGCCGCTTCTGGGCGAAGTATCGCGCCGGCGCCATTGACGAGAAGGAGATCAACCAGGTCGAAGGCAATCTCGCCACCACGGCCGGCACCTGCGCGGTGATGGGCACCGCCTCGACCATGGCCTGCATTGTCGAAGCGCTCGGCATGATCCTGCCGGGCACCGCCGCGATTCCCGCCGTACATGCCGACCGCCTGCGCGCGGCGGAAGCGACCGGCGCGCTCGCCGTGCGGCTGATCGGTTCGGACCTGACGCCGCAGCGCATCGTCAACACGAAATCGGTCGAGAACGCGCTGCGCGTGCTGCTGGCCATCGGCGGCTCGACCAATGCCATCATTCATCTGACCGCGATCGCGGGACGGGCCGGGGTGCCGGTGTCGCTCGAACGGCTCAACACATTGTCCGACACCACGCCGGTGCTGGTGAACCTGAAACCCGTCGGCAACGGCTATATGGAAGACTTCTTCGCCGGCGGCGGCATGGGTGCGCTGCTGCGCGAGATCAAGGACCTGTTGCATCTCGACGCCATGACGATCACCGGCGAGACGCTCGGCCAGCGTCTCGACGTTGACGCCGCCGCCTGGGTCGATCGCACCGTTATCGCGCCACGCAAGGAGCCGCTCGAACCGGAAGGCGGACTGGTCGCCTTGTTCGGCAATCTGGCGCCGCAGGGCGCGATCCTCAAGCGCTCGGCCGCCGACTCCACTCTGTTCGAACTCGAGGGCCGGGCAGTGGTGTTCACCTCGCTGGCCGATCTCGCCGCGCGCATCGACGATCCCGCTCTCGATGTCGAGGCCAACGATATTCTGGTGCTGCAGAATGCCGGCCCGCATTCGGTGTCGGCGATGCCGGAAGCCGGCTATCTGCCGATCCCGAAAAAGCTGGCCACCAAGGGCGTCAAGGACATGGTGCGCGTCTCGGACGCGCGCATGAGCGGCACGGCGTTCGGCACCATCGTGCTGCATGTGACGCCGGATGCGGCCTCCGGCGGTTTGCTCGGGCTGGTGCGCAACGGCGACCGCATCAAATTGTCGGTCAAGGACCGGCGCATCGATTTGCTGGTCGATGCGGCAGAACTTCAGAAGCGTGCGGCGACGCGGGAAAAGCCGCCGGAAACCCCGGCGCGCGGCTATGCCCGGCTTTACGCCAAGGAAATCACCGGCGCCGACCAGGGTTGCGATTTCGAGTTCCTGCGGCCCCGCTGAACCGTGGCTACCGCTGTGTATTATCGGGATAATTATGTTTACCGCGTCGTAGGGCTAACCGGCGATTAACGATTGCAACGCGCGGATATTAACGCGCATCAAAGCCCTATTCCCTAGGTTATTGGCTCAACACGGGCGGAAAGACGGTCTCTTTCCGACAACCCGACATGGAGCCATGATTCAAACGCTCGCCTATCTGGTGAAATTTCGCGACTGGCAGGGCCTCGGCATCGGCGCCGCGGCCGGCCTGTTGTTGGCGCTTGGCGTCCTGCATATCAGCGTCGCGGACCCTGCCTTCGTTTGGACCGCCGCGGGCTTGCTGGCGCTCGGCGTCGGCACAGTTCTCGGCATGGCCATCGTCTTTTCCTATTGCGCGCTGCGCGTCGTGCGCAAACTGCACGAGCAGAATGTGCGCCGCGATTTCGCGCTCAACAACATGGCGCAAGGCCTGAGCATGTTCGACAGACAGGGCCGTCTGGTGGTCTGGAACAAGAATTACGAGACAATGTTTGGTCTCGGGCCCGTCATACGGCGCGGCTGCAGCCTCGGCGAATTGCTGGCCGTCCGCCACGCTGCCGGCACTCTTCCGAATGATCCGAAAAAATACGAGGCCAACCTGCGCGCGGCGCTCGATCATGGCAAGATTTTCACGAACGAAGTTGAATTGGAAGATGGCCGCATCATCGCAGTCGTCAACCGGCCCACTAAAGAAGGCGGCTGGGTCGCCACGCATGAGGACATTACCGAGCGCAAACGGTCGGAACGCGAACTCGAAAATACCCGCGCCTTTCTCGACATGATCGTCGAGAACGTGCTGTCGCCCATCATCGTCAAGGACGCTAAGGACCTGACGTACCTTTTGGTCAACCGCGCAACCGAGGACTACTTCGGCATCGACCGCGTCAGTATCGTCGGCAAGAGCGCCGGCGACATCCTGCCGCCTTCCCTTGTTGACACCATCGGCGCGGAAGACGCAAAGGCCATCGAGTCCGGCGACATCAGTTACCAGGGCGAGCACGGCGTCGTCACGCCGGGCAACGGCACGCGCGTCGTGACCGCGACACGGCTGCCGGTCAAGGACAGCGACGGCAAGGCGAAATATCTCATCACCGTGATCAACGATATCACCGAGAGCAAGCGCAGCGAGCAGCGCATCGCTCATATGGCGCATCACGATACGCTGACCGATCTGCCGAACCGCGCCGCGTTCAACGAATGCATCGATGCCACGATCGATCTCGCCGCCGTCGCCAATGAAAGCTTCGGCGTGCTGTGCATCGATCTCGATCGCTTCAAGGCGGTCAACGACGTGTTCGGCCATGGCATCGGCGATTCGTTGTTGCGCGAAGTGGCGGGCCGGCTCGAGCAGGTCTGCCAGGGCGCCTTCGTCGCGCGCGTCGGCGGCGACGAATTCATCGTCATCACGCCGACGGCGCAGCAGCCGCAGGCGGCCGAGGCGCTGGCCGAACGGCTGGCTGCGGCGTTCGAGGAAGACATCACCATCGACAGCCACCAGATGCGCGTCGGTCTGACCATCGGCGTCGCCATCTATCCGCAGGACGGCGCCG
>CAITJJ010000382.1 GCA_903892675.1 uncultured Hyphomicrobiales bacterium
CGCCGTATTGAACCGAAATCTGCTGGCCGAGAATGCCGCCGGCAGCGTTGATGTCCTTGATCGCCTGGTCGGCGCCGTTCTTGAGTTGCGCGCCGAACGCGGCGTTCGGGCCGGTGATCGGACCGGCAACGCCCATCTTGATCTGGGCTGAGGCGGTTCCGGTAACGGCAATAGCAAGTCCGAGTGCAAGTCCGAGCGCAAGTCCGAGTGTGGTGGCTTTTTTCATCCGTTTTCCCCTTCGACTGTAACCGGCGGTTTAAAGCAGCTTAGGCAATATTACGTCGCGGCGCAGTGCGACGCCAGCGCAAAGGCCCGTCGGCCTCGTTGATCCAGCGATAATGGCTAATCATCTGCGACACGCGCGCCGCCCGAAACCCGAGGAATCCGAGCGCCATGCCGATCGCGGTGTCGACCATATAATAATGCGGCGACAAAAGCGTGCCGCCGAACAGGCTGAAATGCAGGAAGCGTACGACGCAGCCGAGGCAGAGGCAGTAGGCGAAAACCTGCCAGGCCGGCCGCCAGGTCAGCGCGATAGCCCGGCCGGACAGCCAGGCGGCGCCGCCGCCGAGGATGAGGGTGACCAGCAGAAAGGTGCCGGACGAGCCTTCCTCGTAAAAGAAATGCAAGAATACTGAGAGGCCGGATGATTCCGCTGTGCCCATGGTCAGGATCCCCCGTCGAGATAGGCCTGCTTGATCTCGGGCCGGTCGAGCAATTCACGTCCGGTGCCGGACAGGGTGATCAGCCCGTTGATCATGACATAGCCGCGGTGCGCCAGCGTCAGCGCATGATAGGCGTTCTGCTCGACCAGGAAAACGGTGAGGCCATCCTGCCGGTTGAGCGTGCGGATGGCGTCGAAAATCTGCTTCACGATCAGTGGCGCCAGGCCGAGCGACGGCTCGTCGAGCAGCAACAGGCGCGGCCGCGCCATCAGTGCGCGGGCGATCGCCAGCATTTGCTGCTCGCCGCCCGATAAAGTGCCGCCGCGCTGGTCGATGCGTTGCTTCAGACGTGGAAACAGGGTCAGCATACGGTCGAGATCGCCGGAAAACGCGGCCGGATCGGCGACCAACGCGCCCATTTGCAAATTTTCGAGCACGGTCATGCGCGAAAAGATGCGACGGCCTTCCGGCGCCTGCGCCAGCTTGAGATGGGCGATCTCGTGTGTCGGCAAATGGGTGATGTCGCGGCCGGCGAATACGATGCTGCCCTCGCGCGCGCGTGGGTTGCCGCACACCGTCATCATCAGCGTCGATTTGCCGGCGCCATTGGCGCCAATCAAGGTGACGATCTCGCCTTCATTGACGTCAAGGTCGACGCCCTTGAGCGCCATGACGCGGCCGTAATAGGTTTTGACACCGCGAATGGAGAGGAGGGCGGTCATAGCCCGATCTCCGCGCCGACTTTCTCGACTTCATGATCCGGCACGCCGAGATAGGCGGCGATCACTTTCGGGTCGTTACGCACAACGTCCGGCGCGCCGTCGGAAATCTTGATGCCGTAATCGAGCACGACCACGTGGTCGGAAATTTCCATCACCACGGACATGTCGTGCTCAATCAGCAGGATCGAAATGCCATGCTCGTTGCCGATCGACATCAGCAATTCGTTGAGCTGCGCGCTTTCGCGCGGATTGAGGCCGGCCGCCGGTTCATCGAGGCACAGCAGCACCGGATCGGTGCACATGGCGCGGGCAATCTCGAGCCGGCGCTGATCGCCATAGGGCAGGTCGCCGGCCGGATCGTCGGCGCGGTGAATGAGGCCGACACGGTTGAGCCAGTCGCGCGCCTTCTCGATCGAGGCGCGTTCGGCGCGGTGATAGGAGGGAAGGCCGAAGATGCCGAACAAAGTATAGCCGGAAGCCACCATCAGCGCGTTGTGCTGCGCCACCAGAAGATTTTCCAGAACCGTCATGCCCGGAAACAGCCGGATGTTCTGAAAGGTGCGGGCGACGCGGGCATTCTGGGTGACGAGATAATCCGGCATGCGTTCGAGCAGATAAAGCCCGTTGTTGCCGCGCCTGATGCCACGCTTGCCGCTCTCGGTCAGCGCGTCGAGTTCACTCCAGATCGCGGCGTCGCCGTGACAGAGGCCGATGCGACCTTCGCTCGGCTTGTAGAAGCCGGTGATGCAGTTGAACACGGTGGTCTTGCCGGCGCCGTTGGGGCCGATCAACGCGGTGATCTCGCCTTGGCGCGCCTCGAAGGAAAGATCGTCGACCGCGATCAAGCCGCCGAAGCGCATGGTGAGGTGCTCGACGCGGAGCAGGATATCGCCGGCGACGGTCATGCGCTAGCCGTGCCCCTGTTTTGCCAGATCGACGGGAACGGGCTTGGGCTCCTTGAGAAACACCGACGGCGCGCGAGTCGAGATCAGGCCGCGCGGGCGCAGCACCATGATGATGACCATGGCGAATCCGAACAGCAGCATGCGGTACTGGGTCGGATCGAAGGACTCGCCGAATATAGCTTTAAGGAATTCGAGTTCGCGCATGATCTCGGTGCCGCCGATCATGGCGATAGCTGCTATGGCAACGCCAATTTGGCTGCCCATGCCGCCGAGCACGACGATGGCGAGGATCGTCGCCGATTCAAGGAAGGTGAAGCTCTCCGGCGAGATGAAGCCCTGACGCGCGGCGAAGAACGAGCCGGCAAAGCCGGCGAACATCGCGCCCATGCCGAAGGCGGTGAGCTTGGTGTGGGTGGTGTTGATGCCGAGCGAGCGGCAGGCGATCTCGTCCTCGCGCAGCGCCTCCCAGGCGCGGCCGACCGGCAGGCGGCGCAGCCGCACGGTGACGAAGGCGGTGAGAAGTGCGAGCGCCAGGATCAGGTAATAGAGAAAAATGGTCCGGTAGATTGGCGAGAATTCCAGCCCGAAGGTTGCGGCGAAGCCGTCCTCATTGGCGTTGAACGGGATGCCGAAGAAACTCGGCCGCGGAATGCCGCTGATGCCGGCGTAACCATTGGTCACATCGACCCAGTTGACCAGTACGATCCGGATGATCTCGCCGAAGGCGAGCGTGACGATGGCGAGATAGTCGCCGCGCAACCTCAACACCGGAAAGCCGAGCAGGATGCCCCAAAATGACGACATGACGCCGGCCAGCGGCAGCAATATCCAAAACGAAAAGCCGAATTCCTTGGCCAGCAGCGCGTAGGCGTAAGCACCGACCGCGTAGAAGGCGACATAGCCGAGATCCAAAAGGCCGGCGAGGCCGACGACAATGTTCAAGCCCCAGCCGAGCATCACATAAATCAAAATCTGGATGCCGAAATTGTCGACCCACTTCAGCGCGCCGCCGAAGCCGGTCGCCGCGATGATGATGATCGGATAGACGATGACGAAGCCGATGCAGAACGGGACGAACCATTTGCCGAACGATGCGCGCCAGGCCGGCGCCGTCGTCGCCACCGGCCGCTGCTTGATCCGCTCCAGCCAGGGCGCCAGCAAGAACGAATAGGCGAGCCGGGCGACGCCGACGACAGCGACAATTGAAAACAGCAGCGACCAGCGCGTATCCAGCTCCAGCTCGTTGCGGATGTTGGTGACGGTGTGAAAACCGATCAGCGGCAGAAACAGGCCGAAGGCCAGCAATGTCGTGATGGCGGCATCGCGCAAGGCGGCGACGGTGTCGATGCGCTGGTTAGTGGCGCCTTCTGCCATTTCAGACCTTCTCGACATCCGGCCGGCCGAACAGGCCCTGCGGCAGGAAGATCAGCGTGATGGCGAGAACGGAGAAGGCGGCGACATCCTTGTAGTCGATGGAAAAATAGGCTGACCACATGGTCTCGATCAGGCCGATCAACAATCCGCCGATGACGGCGCCCGGTAGCGAGCCGATGCCGCCGAGCACCGCGGCGGTGAAGGCTTTGACGCCCGGCACGAAGCCGTCGGAGAAGCTGACCACGCCGTAATACATCAGGTACATGGTGCCGGCGACGGCGGCCAAAGCCGCGGCGATGACGAATGTGAGAGAGATCGTCTGGTCGACATTGACGCCGACCAAAGCCGCCATTCTCTGATCCTGCTCGCAGGCGCGTTGCGCCCGGCCGAGCCGGGTCCTTGCGACAAGATACCAGAAGCAGACCAGCAGCACGGCGGTGACGCCCCAGATGATCAATTGCTTGAACGACAGGGTCACGGCGTAATCATTTTGCGTGAACAGGACGAATTCGCCCTGTACCATCGGCGGGATCGCCTTGTTGCGCGGGCCCTGACTGACCTGGACGAAATTCGACAGAAAGATCGACATGCCGATCGCGGAAATAAGCGGCGCGAGACGAAAAGAGCCGCGCAACGGCCGGTAGGCGAGGCGCTCGATGATCCAGTTGACCAGCGAGGTGAACAGCATCGCAACGATCAGCACGATGAACAGTGCGACCGCGACCGAGGAAACTCCTAACCAGGTGGTAAGAATCAGGAAGGCGACCAGCGCGACAAAGGCCGCGACCATGAACACGTCGCCATGCGCGAAATTGACCATGCCGATGATGCCGAACACCATGGTGTAACCGATGGCGATCAGACCGTAGATCGAGCCCAAGGTGATGCCGTTGATGAGCTGCTGGAGAAACACTTCCATGCGTATGCCCGCCTTCCAGAAGACCGGCCCGGCAGCCGGTCTGAAGTCCCCACCTCAATGGCTTAACAGGGCCAAGGCGCAGCGGCAACGCCGTCCCGGTCGCATGTTGTGAAGTCTTTGGTCAAAGAGCGCCGCCGCGCCGCTTCGCAATTCGGCGACGGTCTTCGCGCGGTTTCGGTCGGGGAAAAATGGGACGACGCCGAGCGGTGATGCGCGGCGCTGGAGGCAACGAACCGGCGGCCGACGTTTGGTAAAGTCGTCGGCCGGCCGGTTTTCAGCAAGGCTGCGCTGGCGTGGCGCAACCGGTTAATGCAGGCCGCCGAAGACCCAGATCAGCGCCAGAATCGGCAGCGGAATGCCCAGCAGCCACAGCAGCAAATAACGTCCCATGATGGTGCTCCTCAGTCTTCGTTTCGTTGCCAAGGGAACTCGCATCGACGCCGCCGGTTCCACCGGGCGTGCCGATCCAAGGCCGGCGCCGGAACGAATATTCCGTCCTGACGTTGATATTCGGGAGGGCTCCTCGAAAACGTCTTCGAGGTCATCAGTACTGGAAGGAAATCAAATGACCCAGAATAACCAGAACCAGAACAACCCCAACCAGAAACCGGGCCAGCAGCAGCAGGGCGGCAACCCGAGCCAGAAGCCGGGCCAGCAGCAACAGCAGGAGCGGCCCGGCCAGGGTGGGCAGCAAGGCGGCCAGCACAGCGGCGGCCAGCAGAACCGCTAACGCTTCGAATTAATTGAGAGAAAGCCCCGCCTCGCGGCGGGGCTTTTTCTTTTGCCCGAGCGAGCGTGGTTAATACGCGCGCCAGCGGTTGCGCGGTAAGGTAAAGTTTTGGTTTCTTTTGAATTCGGCATTTGAAACGCTTACGCATGATGCTCTGAACAGGAGCATCCCATGCGTAAAGCTTCCGGCGCCACCGTGGCCATGATTTTAGCAATCGCGGTTTACTTCACTCTGTTCTGGGGTTTCGACGCGCTTCGGGTCCTGACATCGCCGACCTACGGGCTTGAAGACGTCTGGCGTTCGCAGTTCGTCTTCAGCATCGGCAGTCATTTCCAGCTTTCACCGATGGGGCTTTTGAAGCTCGCGGCTTTCTTCGGCACCGTGAAGCTCGCAGTCGCCGCGTTCTGCGCCATTCACATCGTCGATCGGCTGCGCTCGCTGGCCGGCGGCAAGGCCAACACAGAAGTCCTTGAAGGCGGTTTCATTCTGGTCGTCGCGATCAGCATCGCCTCAGCCGGTCCGGCGATCTGGTCGAACAATACCGATCTGGTGCGCGAACAGGTTATCCAGCTGATGCTGGCGGCGCTCGGCACCGCGCTCTGCATGGTCGAACGCAGCTATGCGCGGCGCGTCGTTGCTCAGGTGACGGCGGACGCCGCCGTGATACCGCAGGCCGCCGGCTGGTTCTCGCCCTGGCGCTGAGGCGCTGGCTGCGAATTAAAGTTTAAATAGCCCGTCCATCAAGGACGGGCTATTTTTTTTGCTAGGCTATTTGCCTTGCGCGATCGTCTCGATCACCGCGGCCGCTTCCTTGAAGGCATGATTGGCCGCCGGTACGCCGCAATAGATCGCCTGTTGCAGGATGATCTCCTTGATGTCGTCCTGCGAGAAGCCGCCTTCGACGAGCGCCGCGCGCACATGCAGCACGAATTCGTCCCAGTGCCCGAGTGCGATCATCGAGCCGATCACCAGAACGCGCCGCGTGCGTTCGTCGTAATGCGGCCTTGTCCAGACTTCACCCCAGGCGCCGCGGGTGATGAAATCCTGAAACTCCTCGTTGAAGGCGTTCTTCTTCGCATTGGCCTTGTCGACCCAGGCGGCGCCCAACACCTTGCGGCGCTTGGCCATGCCGAGCGCGTAGCGTTCTTTCTCGTCCATGACTTGAAATCTTTTATGAGAGGAAGTTCAGAACGGTGTCGGTATAGAGCTTGGGCTGCTCCATGTTCGAAATATGCGCGGCCTCCAGGCTGACGAGTTTCGCGCCCTTGATCTGCTGCGCGATCAGTTCGCCCTGCGCCGGCGGCGTTGCCGGGTCCTGCGCGCCGACGATCACCAGAGCCGGCGCGGTGATGCGCGTGTTGCTGTCGCGGAAGTCCATGTCGCGGATGGCTTCGCAACAGGCGACATAGCCTTCCAGCGATGTGGTGAGGAACAAGGCCTTCATGCGCGCGATTACGTCCGGCGATTTCGCGCGGAAACCGGCGGTGAACCAGCGCTCCATGTTCGGATCGACCAGCTTTGCTAAACCGTTCTCGCGCACAAACTTGATGCGGTCGCTCCACGGGCCCTTGTCGGCATAATATGAATTCGTATTCGACAGGATGAGCTTTTCGACCCGGTCCGGCGCATTGGCGCCAAGCCATTGCCCGACCATGCCGCCCATCGATAGGCCGCACCAATTGGTCTTCTTGACGTTGAGCGCATCGAGGACCGCGATGACGTCGCGGCCGAAGCGTTCCATCGAATAGGGGCCCTTCGGCGCGCCGGAGCCGCCATGGCCGCGGCGGTCATAGCGGATGACGCGGAAGTGCTTCGACCATTCGCCGACCTGATCGTCCCACATGGTCAAATTGGTGCCGAGCGAGTTCGACAGCATCAACGCCGGCGCGCTATCGGAGCCGCTGACCTCGACATTGATCGGGCAGCCATCATCGGCGGTGATCTTCGGCATCAATTCTCTCCCTGAACCTGTTCTGATCGTCAGACCGGCCCGGCCGGTCAGTATGGGGGCCACACTTAAAGCGGTCCGGGTCCGCTGCAAAGCCCCTTTTCAGGCCGGGCGGAAGGGCTTAAGTCGTGGCGTGAGGCTTTGAGCAAAGGGAGACGGCAGCAATGGCAATGACAATGACGGGCGAGGTGCAGCTCCCGGCCAGCCGCGAGGTGGTGTTTGCCAAACTCAACGACCCCGAGGTGCTCAAGGCCTGCATCCCGGGATGCGAGACACTGGTGATGAGCTCGCCGACCGAATTCCAGGCGGTGGCGGTGACCAAGATCGGTCCGGTCAAGGCGCGCTTCAAGGGCAATGTGCACCTGACCGATCTCGATCCGCCGAACGGCTACAAGATTTCCGGCGAGGGCGACGGCGGCGTCGCCGGCTTTGCCAAAGGCGGCGCGAGCGTGACGTTGACCGAAAAGGATGGCGGTACGCTGCTCACCTACAATGTCGAGGCGCAGATCGGCGGCAAGCTGGCGCAACTCGGTCAACGGCTGGTGAACGGCGCGGCCAAAAAAACCGCCGACGATTTTTTCAAGAATTTCGCGGCGGCGATGAACCCGCCGGCGTGACGGCGGCGCCGGCCGCGCGGCCGCCACGCCCCGCGTTTTACCGAAAACCGGCGTGGACTAAGGACATCGACGCCGAAAAGCCGCCGGAATGGCTTGACCCGGCCACCGCTCGGGGTTCAGAGTTAGTCTTGTTCCAAGGCGCTTACGGTCTGAAATCGGCTCGATTTCGCAACTGTGGCGCCGGCGCCAGCGTTGGCGAGGCGAAAAGAGGGCCTTTGGCCCCGAATTTGGGAGGAAGTCATGGCAGCTGTGTCCATGACGGTGAACGGTAAGGCCGTCACCGGCGATGTCGAACCGCGCACCTTGCTGGTGCAATTCCTGCGCGAAAATCTGCGCCTCACCGGCACGCATGTCGGCTGCGACACCTCGCAGTGCGGCGCCTGCATCATCCATATCGATGGCATCGCCGCCAAAGCCTGCACGACGCTCGCTCTGCAATGCGAAGGCGCCAAGATCACCACCATCGAAGGTCTGGCTGAGGCGGGCGGCAAGCTGCATCCGATGCAGGAAGCCTTCCGCGAACACCACGGCCTGCAATGCGGCTACTGCACGCCCGGCATGATCATGTCGGCACTCGATATCGTGCGGCGCAACGGCAATAATCTCGACGAGCACACCATTCGCGATCAGCTCGACGGCAATATCTGCCGCTGCACGGGCTATCACAACATCGTCAAGGCGATCGAAGCTGGCGCCAAGGCCATGGCCAAGTAGCCTTGGGCCAATAGCGTTTCGATCGAGGTTTGGCTTCTGAACGGCGTCGATAAAAAGACAATGGGAGGATTAAGCCTATGAGCGCGACAGGGATCGGGGCGTCCGTGCGCCGCAAGGAAGACTTCCGTTTCATCACCGGACAGGGCCAGTACACCGACGACGTGACGCGGCCGGGCGAAACCCGCGCCGTATTCGTGCGCTCGCCGCACGCGCACGCCAAGATCAGAAGCATCGACGTGTCCGCGGCGAAAAAAATGCCAGGCGTCATCGACGTGCTGACCGGCGCGCAGCTCGCCACCGACAAGATCGGCAATCTCATTTGCGGCTGGATGATCCATTCCAAGGATGGCTCGCCGATGAAAATGGCGGCGCATCCGGCGCTCGCCTCCGGCAAGGTCAATTGCGTCGGCGACGCGGTCGCCGTGGTGATCGCCGAGACGATCGCGCAAGGGAAAGACGCGGCCGAGAAGGTCAAGGTCGACTACGAAGTGCTGCCCGCCGTCGTTGATCCGGCAAAAGCGCAGGCCAAAGGCGCGCCGCAGATCCATCCCGATATCGTCAACAACACGATCTATCAGTGGCATCTCGGCGAGAAGAAAGATGTCGACGCAGCCTTCGCCGCCGCCAAGCACGTCACCAGGCTCGACATCGTCAACAACCGGTTGGTGCCGAACGCGATGGAGCCGCGCGCCGCGCTCGCCGATTACGATGCCGGCACCGACAATCTGACTTTGTGGAACACGTCGCAGAATCCGCACGTCGCGCGGCTAGTCATCTCGGCTTTCATCGGCATGGCGCCGGAGCACAAATTGCGCGTTATCGCGCCGGATGTTGGCGGCGGCTTCGGTTCGAAGATTTTCATCTATCCGGAAGAGGTCGTCTGCCTATGGGCCTCGCGCAAGGTGAAGCGCCCGGTGAAGTGGACCTCGGACCGCTCGGAAGCCTTCCTCACCGACGCGCATGGTCGCGACCACGTCACCCATGCGGAAATGGCGCTCGACGCCAACGGCAAGATTCTGGCGCTGCGCGCGAAAACAATCGCCAATCTCGGCGCCTATATGTCGACCTTCTCGTCGTCGGTGCCGACATATCTCTACGCCACGCTATTGTCGGGTCAGTACAACATCCCGTCGATCTACTGCGAGGTCGACGCGGTCTATACCAACACGGCGCCGGTCGATGCCTATCGCGGCGCCGGACGGCCCGAGGCGACCTTCGTGGTCGAGCGTCTGGTCGAAGTCGCGGCGCGGCAAATGGGCATCGATCCGGCCGATCTGCGCCGGCGCAATTTCATCACCGCGTTCCCGCACCAGACGCCGGTCATCATGGCCTATGACGCCGGCGACTATAATGCCTCGCTGAAAAAGGCGCTGGAGATCGCCGATGTGAAAGGCTTTGCCAAACGCAAGCGCGAGGCGGCGCGGCACGGCAAGCTTCGCGGGCTTGGCTATTCGACCTATATCGAAGCCTGCGGCATCGCGCCATCGCAAGCCGTTGGCTCGCTCGGGGCCGGAGTGGGCTTGTGGGAAAGCGCCGAAGTGCGCGTCAATCCGACCGGCTCGGTCGAAGTCTTGACCGGTTCGCATGCGCACGGGCAGGGGCATGAGACCACCTTCGCGCAACTCGTATCGGAACGTCTCGGCATTCCATTCGAGAACGTGTCGATCGTGCATGGCGACACCGACAAGGTGCAGTTCGGCATGGGCACCTATGGCTCGCGCTCGGGCGCCGTCGGCATGTCGGCCATCGTCAAGGCGCTGGACAAGATCGAGATCAAGGCCAAGAAGGTCGCCGCCTTCATGCTGGAAGCGGCGGAAGGCGACATCGAATTCAAGGATGGCAAGTTCACCGTCGCCGGCACCGACAAGTCGGCCGCTTTCGGCGACGTCGCGCTCAACGCCTATATCGCGCACAAGTTCACCGGCGCCGAACTCGAGCCGGGCCTCAAGGAAACATCGTTCTACGACCCGACCAATTTCACCTTCCCGGCCGGGTGTCACATCTGTGAACTCGACGTCGATATCGAGACCGGCAAAGTCGACATCGTCAACTGGACCGCGGTCGACGACTTCGGCACCATCATCAACCCGATGATCGTCGAGGGCCAGGTGCATGGCGGCATCGCCCAAGGCGTCGGCCAGGCGCTGATGGAAGGCGCGGTCTATGACAAGAACGGTCAATTGGTGACCGGCTCGATGATGGATTATACAATGCCGCGGGCGCACGACCTGCCGTCGTTCCACGTTGGCCTGACCGAGACCAAGGCGCCGTCCAATCCGCTCGGCATGAAGGGCTGCGGCGAGGCCGGCGCGATCGCCTCTCCGGCGGCGGTGATCAACGCCATCACCGACGCGATCGGAACGGAAAACATTGCCATGCCGGCCACCGCCAGCGCGGTGTGGACGGCCTTGCAGAAATCACAGGCGCCGAAAGCCGCTTAACGAGATCGCGAAATAACGCTACAGAGAATTCGAAACGGAGATACCGATGTATAATTTCACCTTCCATCGCCCGACCACGGTCCGCCAGGCGGCCGGTCTTCTGGCGCGCAACCCGGACGGCAAGCTCCTGGCCGGCGGCCACTCGCTGCTGCCGGTGATGAAGCAGCGTCTGGCGCAGCCCTCGGCGCTGGTCGATCTGTCGCTGGTCGAAGGCATGACCGGCGTCGAGCTGAAAGGCCGCTCGGTGGTGATCGGCGCGATGACGCGTCATGCCGATGTCGCCAATTCGCAGGTGCTCAAGGACGTCATGCCGGGGCTGGCCGCCGTGCCGGGCTCGATCGGCGATCCGCAGGTGCGCAACCGCGGCACCATCGGCGGTTCCATCGCCAATAACGATCCGAACGCCGATTATCCGGCGGCCTGCCTTGGCCTCGGCGCGACGATCATCACCAACAAGCGCCGCATCGCCGCCGACGATTTCTTCACCGGCATGTTCTCGACCGCGCTGGAAGAAGGCGAGATCATCGTCAAGATCAGTTTCCCGGTCGCCAAGAAGTGCGCCTACGAAAAGTTCAAGCACCCGGCCTCCGGCTTTGCGCTGGTCGGCGTGTTCGTGTCGAAGCGCGGCCCCGACATCCGCGTCGCGGTGACCGGCGCCGGCTCGAACGGCGTGTTCCGCGTCAAGTCGTTCGAGGAGGCGCTGAAGAAGCGCTTTTCGCCCAAGTCGATCGAGGGCATGAGCATTCCGGCGACAGGCATGAATGCCGATATTCATGCCAGCCCGGAATATCGCGCGCATCTCGTCGCCGTGCTGGCGCGCCGCGCGCTGGCCAAGGCGAACGCGTAAAATTGAACGCGATGTCATACGGAAAGGGCCCCGCGACGGGGCCCTTTTTATTTGTGGACAGCATGCAGGGTCGTCGCGGCACAGACCCATCACCGCGAGAGAATGAACCGATCAATACAAATCTTTATGATTGAGCGATGGATTGAATAGAGTTGTCCGCTGAAACGAGTTTTAGCGGAGAAGCTGCCGTGATTATCGTTGTCTTGCGCACACGCTTGCGCCCGGAAGCGGCAGAAGCTTATGCCGCCATGGCTGAAAGGTTAGGTCCTTTGGCGCAAAGCATCCCGGGCTACATTGCGCACAAGAGTTTCGTCGCGGCGGACGGCGAGAAGGTGACGATCGCCGAATATGAATCAGAGGAGGCGATGCGGGCCTGGGGCCGGCATCCGGAGCATCTCGAAGGCAAGCGCGCCGGCGCGGCCGAGTTTTTTTCCGAATACAGCGCGCAGATCTGCGAGCTGAAGCGCGAGCGCCGGTCGCCCAAAGCCAGACCTGACCCTAAGACTTGACTGCCGCCAGCCGCGCCGAGGCGACCGCGGTGAAGGCGACGTCATCGACGGTGGCGAGCGGCACGCGGTCCTTGACCAGCCCGCGATAAAATTCGCCTTTCGATACTGGTGCGACATCAGCAACAATGCACCAGCTGTCGCCGCCGTCGAGACTTTCGAAAATCTGTCCGTCGGTGTCGGCGGCGTATAGGCCATAGCCTTTGCCGTGAGCCTCGATGGTGAGAGCGCCGAAGGTCGCTCGCTGGCCGTTCGGCAGCCCGCCGAGCAGCCGTTCCCAGCTTTGACCGGCGTCGCGGCTGCGAAACATCTTGCCGCGCGCGCGGCCGAGTTTGTACCAGTGCGGCGGCCAGCCGACGCCGGCGGTGAGGAAAACGAGATCGGGCTGGTCGGGATGAATGACCATCGGATCGGGGTAGTTGGCTTCCGGTGGCATTGGGTTCTTGCGCCAGGTCTTGCCGTTGTCGTCGCTGGTCATGACGCCGACAATGCCATTGGCAACGATAATGCGATTGGGGCGCGCCGGGTTGACGAGAATGCGGTGAATGTCGTTTTCGCCCGGCAGCGGATCGACCTTCATATCCATGAAGCTTTTGCCGAAATCGGTCGACACCAGCAGCGCGCCGATCTCAACGCCGACCATCAGCCGGTCGCCGTCGATGACGATGTCCTTGATGTGGCCGACGCGCGGCGGCGGCGGGAAGACCCATGCCTCCGCGCTGGCGACGTCGCGCAGAGCAGTGAGTTCGCGCCAGTTGTCGCCGGCGTCCTCGCTGATATAAAGATGCGCGGGCAGTGAGCCGACCAGAACGACGTCCTTGCCTTGCAGCCGGCCGGCACGCGCCGACCATAAATCGTGGCGGTCGATGCCCTTGTTGACCCACTGCCAGGTCGCACCACGGTCGCGCGAGCGGGCGACGCCGACGCCATGCGTAGCCGCGAACAAAGTGCCGTCGGCGGCGGCGGTCACGGCGCTCA
Source organism: uncultured Hyphomicrobiales bacterium (assembly GCA_903892675.1). Classification (GTDB taxonomy): domain Bacteria; phylum Pseudomonadota; class Alphaproteobacteria; order Rhizobiales; family Xanthobacteraceae; genus Pseudolabrys. The sequence goes on from CAITJJ010000382.1 coordinate 13,367, forward strand.
CCGAGCAGCCGGCCAGACCGCGATGCGAGAGAGTCCAGCGGCCTTCCGCTCGCACCAGCACGGCGACGCCATCGGCGGTGCCGATGACGATCGTATCCGATGCCTGCGCGGCGCGGTGCGTATTGTCACCGCCGTTGGACAACAGGATCATGCAAAGCCCCCCTCAGGCCCTCGGCTTACTTTTCTTTATCCAATTCCGCCAGCAGATCGTGCAGGTCGAGTGGGTGGGTGAACATCTGCAAGCTCCCGTCCGCCTTTGACGGCCACTGGTCCTTCGGCCGGTCCCAATAGAGCTCGACGCCGTTGCCGTCCGGGTCGCTGAGATAGAGCGCCTCGGAGACGCCGTGGTCGGAGGCGCCGTCGAGCGGGATCTTGGCGACGATCAGCCGGCGCAGCGCGTCGGCCAGGAGCGGCCGGGTCGGGTAGAGGATCGCCGTATGGTACAGGCCGGTCGAGCCGGGAGGAGGCGGCGAGCCGCCTTTGCTCTCCCAGGTATTGAGACCTATGTGATGGTGGTAGCCGCCGGCCGAGATGAAGGCGGCGCCGGGGCGGGTGGTTGTGACGGTAAAACCCAATACGCCGACATAGAAATCCAGCGACCGCTGCAGATCGGCTACCTTGAGGTGGACATGGCCGATGCGGACGCCGCCATCGATGGTCGGCAGGCGGACCGGCGCGGTTTCGGTGTCGGTCGAGGATATGGTCGAGGACATGGCAGCTATCCTTTTCGGGCCATTCGGCCATCATCTTTGGCTGGCCGGGGGCATTCCGGTTTCCTAGATGTATGCTACTGACCGACCCGGTTAAAGTGTCACCGAGGATACCGCTTCATGACCGAGATTCAGCTCCCCGGCAGCATCGAGGACACCCTCGCCATGCTGGCCAAAGCCGACTACATCGGCGACCGTTCGCTGGCGACGGTGCTGTTTCTGGCGCTGCGTATGGGCCGCCCGCTGTTTCTTGAGGGCGAGGCCGGCGTCGGCAAGACCGAGATAGCCAAGGTGCTGTCGGCGGCGCTCGGTCGCCGGCTGATCCGGCTGCAGTGTTACGAAGGCCTCGACGTTTCGGCCGCGGTCTATGAGTGGAATTACGGTGCGCAGATGATCGCCATCCGCATGGCGGAGGCAACCGGCGAGGGCGACAAAGCGCGCGTCGAGCACGACGTGTTTTCCGAACGCTTCCTGATCAAGCGACCATTGCTCCAGGCGCTCGAGCCCGATCCGGCCGGTCCGCCGGTGCTGTTGATTGACGAGATCGACCGCACGGATGAGGCCTTCGAGGCATTTCTTCTGGAAGTGCTCGCCGATTTTCAAGTCACCATTCCAGAACTCGGCACGGTCAAAGCCGCGCAGCCGCCGATCGTGCTGGTGACGTCGAACCGCACCCGCGAAGTGCACGACGCCTTGAAGCGCCGCTGTCTCTATCACTGGGTCGGCTATCCGGACGCGACGCGTGAACTGGCGATCCTGCGCACTAAGGTGCCCGGTATCGCCAAGAAACTGTCGGCGCAGGTCGTCGCCTTCGTGCAGGCTTTGCGCAAGGAAGACCTGTTCAAGTCGCCCGGCGTTGCCGAGACGCTCGATTGGGCCGGCGCGCTGACCGAACTTGATGTCGTCGCGCTCGATCCGGCGACGGTGTCGGACACGTTAGGGGCGCTGCTGAAATATCAGGACGACATCGCGCGTCTCGACGGCACCAAGGTGAAGGCACTGCTCGACGAGGTGAAGTCGGAGTTGCGGGCGGCGGAGTAGTTCGATGGCGCAAAGCGAAGACAAAGCTGCCGACGGAAGACTCGCCGAAAACATCCTCTATTTTGCGCGCGCGCTGCGCGCCGCCGGCATGCCGGTTGGTCCAGGCGCCGTGCTCGATGCGCTGGAAGCGGTCAAGACGGCACAGGTCGGCTCGCGCGACGATTTCTATTGGACCTTGCACGCGGTGTTCGTGAAGCGGCACGAGCATTCGATTTTGTTCGATCAGGCGTTCCGCATTTTCTTTCGCCGGCGCGGTTACATCGACAAATTGATCGCGGCGATGCTGCCCGATACGCTGCCGACCGCGCCGAAGGCGCCCGAGGCTGGCGCGCAGCGTATTCAGGAAGCTTTGTTCGCCGGCACCAACAAGGCCAGGGAAGAAGAGCAGGACGTCGAGATTGATGCGCGGCTCACTGTGTCTGACCGCGAAGTCTTGAACAAGAAGGATTTTGCGCAGATGGCGACGGCGGAAATAGCCGCCGCCAGGGATGCGATTGCCAAACTGGCGCTGCCGCTTAATGAGGTGAAAACGCGCCGCATGACGCCGAGCCGGCACGGCCGTCTCATCGACATGCGCCGCACTTTGCGCGCCAGCATGAAGGCAGGCGGCGCGCTGATCGATCTGAAATATCTCGGGCCCAAGGTGAGGGAGCCGCCGATCGTTGCGCTCTTGGACATCTCCGGCTCGATGAGCCAGTACACGCGCCTGTTCCTGCATTTTCTCCATGCGATAACCGACGAGCGCAAGCGGGTCACGACCTTCCTGTTCGGCACGCGGCTGACCAATGTGACGCGCGCCATCCGCCAGCGCGATCCGGACGAGGCCTTGGCGTCCTGCGGCGCGCATGTCGTCGACTGGTCCGGCGGCACCCGCATCGCCACCTCGCTGCACGATTTCAACAAGCACTGGGCGCGCCGGGTTCTGGGGCAGGGCGCGGTGGTACTTTTGATCACCGACGGGCTTGAACGGGACGCTGACGATACCCTATCTTTCGAGATGGACCGGCTGCACCGCTCGTGCCGCCGGCTTGTCTGGCTCAATCCGCTGCTGCGTTTCGAAGGCTTCGAAGCGCGGGCCAAGGGGGTCAGGACCATGTTGCCGCATGTTGATGAACTGCGGCCGATCCACAATCTGGCCTCGATGACGGAACTGGTGCGCGCGCTGTCCGGATTGCCCGCCAAGGGGTATGATCCGAAGCAGATGCTGCGGCACGTCGCATAAGGGAGAAGATTTCATGCTTGGTCGTGACGAAGACATCCTCAAAGCTGCCGAGGATTGGTCGAAGGCCGGGCGCGGCGTCGCGCTAGCGACGGTTGTCGAAACCTGGGGCTCGGCGCCGAGGCCGGTCGGCTCCAATCTGGTGATCGACAGCGACGGCAATTTTCTAGGGAGCGTGTCGGGCGGCTGCGTCGAGGGCGCGGTGGTGACCGAGGCCATCGACGTGATCGACAGCGGCAAGCCGAAGGTACTCGAATTCGGCGTCGCCGACGAGACCGCGTGGCAGGTTGGCTTGTCCTGCGGCGGCACCATCCGCGTCTATGTCGAGAAGGTGAGCTGACGTGAAACTCGACATCCTCCACACGCTCAACACTGAGCGCGCCGCGCGCCGCGCCGTCGTCGTCGTCACCGATATCGACAGCGGCGCGCAGCGGCTGATCAAGGCGACCGAAGCGGACAAGGACCCGCTCGCCGAGACCATCGACAAGCGCCTGCGCATGGGCAAGAGCGGCATGGAGGACACGCCGCAGGGGCGGGTCTTCCTCACCGTTCATGTGCCGTCGCCGAAACTCGTCATCACCGGCGCGGTGCATATCAGCCAGGCCCTGGCGCCGATCGCCCAGATGCTCGGCTATGACGTGACCATCGTCGATCCGCGCACCGCTTTTGCCTCGCCGGAACGCTTTCCCGACGTGAAGGTGCTGGCCGAATGGCCGGATGTCGCGCTGCCGCCGCTCCATGTCGACCGCTACACGGCCTTTGTCGCCTGCACGCACGATCCGAAAATCGACGATCCGGCTTTGCTGCACGCTTTGGCGCGAGACTGCTTCTATATCGGCGCGCTCGGCTCACGGAAGACGCACGCCAAGCGCAACGAGCGGCTGAAAGCCGCCGGCATTTCGGACGCCGATTTCGCGCGCATTCACGCGCCCATCGGTTTGGACATCGGCGCCATCTCGCCGGCGGAAATCGCCGTCTCGATCATGGGCGAAATCGTCCAGTCGGTGCGGCAGAAGCCGGCGCGCAGCGCGAAAGCGGAAGCGGCATGAAGTTCGGCCCGCTGGCCCCGAAAGACGCGCTGGGCGCCACGGCGGTGCATTCGATCCGCCAGGGCGAGCTGGTGCTCAAGAAAGGCACGTTGATCGGCGCGAAGGAAGTCGCCGCGCTGGAAGCCGCCGGCGTTGCCGAGGTCGTTGTCGCGCGCGTTGAGGCGGGCGACGTGTCGGAAGACCAGGCCGCCGCCGACATCGCCGCGGCCGCGGCCGGCGAGGGCACGCGCACCGACCGGGCGTTTACCGGCCGCTGCAATCTGTTCGCGCAATCGGCCGGCGTGCTGGTGATCGACAAGGACGCGATCGACCGGCTCAACCGCATCGACGAAGCCGTCACCATCGCAACGCTTTCCGCCTACAAGCCGGTGGTCGAAGGCGAGATGATCGCCACGGTGAAGATCATCCCCTTCGCCGTGTCGAGCGTCGCGCGTGACCGCGCCGTGGCGGAAGCGATCAAGGCGAAGCCGGTCATCCGCATCGCGCCTTATACGGTGTGCAAGATCGGCATCGTCTCGACCTTGCTGCCGGGCCTTGCGCCGAAAGTCGTCGACAAGACGCTCAAGATCACCGCTGCGCGGATTGCGCCCTCTGGCGGGACAATCGTCGCCGAGCGGCGCGTGCCGCATGAGCAGGAGGCATTGGCGCGCGCCATCGACGAGGTGCGCAATGAAGGCGCCGAACTGGTCATCGTGTTCGGCGCGTCCGCGATTGCCGATCGCCGCGACGTCATCCCGATGGCGATCGAAGCGGCCGGAGGCTCCATTGAACATTTCGGCATGCCGGTCGATCCCGGCAACCTGATGCTGATCGGCCGCCTGCGCGGGCAGGCGGTGATCGGCGCGCCCGGATGCGCACGGAGCCCAAAGGAAAACGGTTTCGACTGGGTGCTGATGCGGCTGCTGGCCGGTTTGCCCGTCACGCGCGATGATATCACCGGCATGGGCGTCGGCGGGCTGCTGATGGAAATCGTCACGCGGCCGCAGCCGCGAACCGAGCCGTCGCCGGAAAAGGGCCGCGCCATCGCCGCCGTGCTGCTGGCCGCCGGCCGTTCGACGCGTATGGGCGCGGTCAACAAGATGCTGGCCGAGATCGGCGGCAAGCCGCTGGTGCGGATCGCCGCCGAGCAGGCTTTGGCCTCGCGCGCCAAGCCGGTGATCGTCGTCACCGGGCATGAACGCGAAAAAGTCGAACAGGCCTTGGCCGGTTTGCCGTTGCGCTTCGTTCACAATCCGGACTATGCCGACGGCCTTGCCGGTTCGGTGAAGACCGGCATCGCCGCGGTGCCGGCCGAATCGGACGGCGCCATCGTTTGTCTCGGCGACATGCCGCAAGTCGACAGCGGGCTGATCGACAAATTGCTCACCGCCTTCGATCCCGAGCGCGGCGCGCTGGTCGTGGTGCCGTCGGTCGACGGCCGGCGCGGCAATCCGGTGGTGTGGTCGCGGCGATTCTTCGCCGAGTTGATGGCGATCACCGGCGATATCGGCGCGCGTCATCTGATCGGCCAGTATGCCGAGGCGGTGGTCGAAATGCCGGTCGCCGGTGAAGCGGCGCTGACGGATGTCGACACGCCCGAGTCGTTCTCGGCGGTCAAGGCGGAAATCGAGCGCGCCTGAGATTCGAATCATTGATCGTTTTTGCGACTCGCCCCCTTATCGAAAGCCAACGACCGGGTGGGGGCCGATGCGAGATATCTACGCGCCAGCGATTCGCGCCTTTGTGGTGGCGGGTCTGTTTCTTGCGACCGTCACGTTGATGTTCGTCGCGGTCAATACTGCGCGCGCCGCCGGCGCTTTGGCGGTCGGATCGTGCGGCGCCTTCGGCGAAGCGTTTGACTTTGCCAGCGTCGATGAGGCGAGCCAGACCGCGCTGGCAAAGTGCCAGGGCGAGCGCTGCCGGATCGTGGCGACCTCGCGGCGCGGCTGCGCCGCTTTCGCCGTCGACTTCCACGATCCTTGCGGCGCGCATGGCTGGGGCAAGGCTTCGCGCCTCGGCCGCAGCCAGAACGCGGCGCTGGAAGCCTGCTACAAAGGCGGCGGCAAGGACTGCGTCATCCGCACCTTCTATTGCGACGCCAAGGGCTGAGGCGCCGCGTCGCGCAACCAAATCAAACCTTTGATTATTGTCATTTTTGGCAGAGGCTCCAGCCCTTGCGGCTGGCGTCTGTCTTCTATATAAATGACTGACCAGTCAGTCAGTGATGAGCATGAAAAAAGCCAAGGGCGGCAGATCGTCCAGGCGTCAGATCGCCGGCACCGCGCCGGCGGCGCGGGTGCGCGCGGCGGGGACGCGCGGCAAGACAGTGGCGCCCTCCCGGGAGGCGCGCGGCATGGAGCGGCGCGAGGCAATCCTGGCGGCGGCGCTCGACGAATTCTCCGCGCGCGGTTTCGAGGCGACAAGGCTCGACGACGTCGCCACGCGCGCCGGCATCGCCAAGGGCACGATCTATCTTTATTTTCGCGACACGGACACGTTGTTCCAGGAACTGGTGCGCGCCATGCTGGCGCCGGTGATCGGCGGCATCGAGGCGATGGGCGCAACCGACCTTCCGGTGAATCTGCTGGCCGAGCGCATCGTCGATCTGTTCGTGCGCGAGATCTACGAGACGCGCCGGCAGGACGTCATCCGGCTGATGATCTCGGAAGGCCGGCGTTTCCCCAAGCTGGCCGAGTTCTATTACCGTGAGGTATTGTCGCGCGCGTTCGACGCGATGCGCGCTCTGCTCAAGCGCGCCGCCGCGCGCGGCGAGGTGCCCGGGGCGCTGCTCGAATTCCCGCAACTCATTGCCGCGCCGGCTCTGGTGGCCATCGTCTGGAGCGGTCTGTTCGAGCGCTACGCGCCGCTCGACGTTCGCCGCATGGTGAAAGCGCATATCGATCTGCTGTTTGCCCCGGGGAGAGTCGCATGACAATGAAGCGCGTGTTGCCAATGGTCGCGCTCACAGCGATTTTTCTCGCCGGCTGCGACAGTGCCAAAGACCGTCCGTTGCAAGGCTGGGTCGAGGCGGAGACCATCTTCGTCTCGCCGGACGAGCAGGGCCGCGTCGAGACGCTGAAGGTTCGTCAGGGCGACAAGGTCGCCAAGGGCGATCTTTTGTTCACGCTCGACGACGATTTGCAGCGCGCCGATGTGGCGGTGAAGCAGGCGGCCCTGTCGACGGCGCGGCAGAACTTCGACCGCGCCGAGGAGTTGCTCAAGTCCAATTCCGGGACGCAGAAGACGCTCGACGACGCGCGTGCCGGCCTGACGCAGGCGCAGGCCAATCTCGATTCATCGCAGACGCGGCTGTCGCGGCGGCGCGCGCACAGTCCGGAAGCCGGTTCAATTGAAGAAGTCTATTTCCGTCCCGGTGAGACCGCGCCGCCGGGCCGTCCGGTGGTGGCGCTGCTGCCGCCGGCCAATCTCAAGATCAGATTCTACGCGCCGGAAACCGAACTGGCCGCAATCAGGATTGGCCAGGGCGTGACCGTGACCTGCGATGCCTGCGCGGCCGGGCTCGGCGCCAAGGTTACTTTCATCGCCCGCAGCGCCGAATACACCCCGCCGGTCATCTACAGTCTCGAGGAGCGCGCCAAGCTCGTGTACCTGATCGAGGCGCGGCCCGATGCGCCGGACAAATTCCGTGTCGGCCAGCCGGTCAGCGTTACGCTGACCAAGGACGCCGCGCCGTGAGCGAGGTCAGCGCCGCGCCGACAATCGCCAGGCCAAATGTTGGCGACGTCGTCATCGATGTCCAGCATCTGACCAAGAAATTCGACGGCCGCGCCGTGGTGCGCGATCTGTCGATGCAGGTGAAGCGCGGCACCATTTACGGCTTTCTCGGCCCGAACGGCTCGGGCAAGACCACGACCATCCGCATGCTGTGCGGCCTGCTGACGCCGGACGAGGGCACTGGCACTTGTCTGGGCTACGACATCCGCACGCAGACCGACAAGATCAAGACCCAGGTCGGCTACATGACGCAGCGCTTCAGCCTGTATCAAGATCTGTCGGTGCGCGAAAATCTGGAATTCATCGGCCGCGTCTATGGCCTCGAAAATCCGAAGGCGGCGGCGCGCGCGGCGATCAAGCGGCTCGGTTTGTCCGGCCGCGAGGAACAACTGGCCGGCGAATTGTCCGGCGGCTGGAAACAGCGTCTGGCGCTAGGCGCCTGCACGTTGCCGAGCCCGCAATTGCTGCTGCTCGATGAGCCGACCGCCGGCGTCGATCCGAAAGCGCGGCGCGAATTCTGGAACGAGATTCATGCGCTCGCCGCTGATGGGCTCACCGTGCTGGTGTCGACCCATTACATGGACGAGGCCGAACGCTGCCACGAGATCGCCTATATCGCCTATGGCGAATTGCTGGTGCACGGCACGGTCGAGCACGTCATCGCCGCCTCGCATCTGACGACCTATGTGGTCAGCGCGAACAGCGGCGTGCTCAATGCATTGTCGCAGGACCTCACCGGCAAGCCCGGTATCGACATGGTGGCGCCGTTCGGCACCAGCCTGCATGTGTCCGGCCGCGACGGGCCGGCGCTGGAAGCGGCTATCGCGCTTTATCGCAGGCGCGCCGATCTCGATTGGAAGAAATCAGAGCCGTCGCTGGAGGATGTGTTCATCGATTTGATGAGCAAGGCGCAGGATAATTTCAAATGAGCCACATCATTCCGAGTGAAGCGCCGCGCCGCCGGCAGGGCAACGGGTTCTGGCGCAAGACCTGGGCTGTGCTGATCAAGGAGTTCATTCAGCTGCAGCGCGACCGCGTCTCGTTTGGCATGATCGTCATGATCCCGCTGATGCAGCTTTTGCTGTTCGGCTACGCCATCAACACCACGCCGCGCAATCTGCCGACGGCTGTCTTGTTGCAGGAGCGCAGCGACGTCGGCCGCTCGATCCTGGCGGCGTTCGCCAATACCGGATATTTCAGGGTCACCGATCTGCCGGCGACTGAGGCCGAACTCGACCGTCTGCTGGCGTCAGGCAAGGTGCTGTTCGGCGTCGAAATTCCGGCCAATTTCGAGCGCGCGCTGCGTCGCGGCGAGACGCCGTCGATGCTGGTGATTGCTGATGCCACCGACCCGGTCGCGGCCGGCTCGGCCTTGGGCGCGCTTAACCGCGTGGTGCAGACCGCGCTGGCGCATGACTATGCGATCCCCGGTGCCGGCACGCCGGCCTTCGAGATACGCACCCATGCGCGCTACAATCCGGCCGGCAAGACCGAACTCAACATCGTGCCCGGCCTGGTCGGCACCATTCTGACCATGACCATGTTGATCTTCACGGCGCTGTCGGTGACGCGCGAGATCGAGCGCGGCACGATGGAAAATCTTCTGGCCATGCCGATCACGCCGATCGAGATCATGCTCGGCAAGATTTTTCCCTATGTCGTGGTCGGCTTCGTGCAGGCAGCGATGATTATTGGCGTTGGCATCCTGCTGTTCAATGTGCCGGTGCTGGGCAGTCTGTTTGTGCTGGCCGGGTTGAGCACTTTGTTCATCGCCACCAATCTATCCATCGGCTACACATTCTCGACCGTGGCGCAGAACCAGCTGCAGGCGATGCAGATGTCGATCATGTTTTTCCTGCCGAACATTCTTTTGTCCGGTTTCATGTTTCCCTTCGCCGGCATGCCGGTCTGGGCGCAATGGGTCGGCGAGATGCTGCCGCTGACGCATTATCTGCGGATCGTGCGCTCGATCATGTTGAAGGGCGCGACTTTGTCGGATCTGCATTACGACGCGGCGGCGATGGCCGGCCTGATGCTGGTGGCGATGACCATCGCGGTCACGCGCTTCCGGCGGACATTGGATTAGAGCGTTTCCAGGCGAAGTGGGAACCGGTTCGCCGTCCGGAAACGCGGAAAAATAAAACTTTAGTCCGCGAGCTTTATCGACAGGCCGAGCCGGACATAGAGGCTTTTCGTGCCGTCGGTGTCGCGGGCTAAGCCGGCGGCCGCCGACCATTCGGTGATCTCGGTCTTCATGCTGGTGATGTGCAGACCGGCGCGGTACTGCCGGTAGGCGTTCGAGCCGAAATATTGCGCCTCCGGTCCGACATAGACGCCATCGGTGAACAGCTCCTCGGCGATGCGCCAGCCATAGGCTATGCGCGCCGCGTGACTGGTGGCGACCGTCGACAGCGAAGCGTCGCCGACGATGAGGCTTTCACGGCTCGGCTCGTACCAAAGCTCCGTCGCCATGCGCAGACCGAAATTCCAGCCGCGCAAACCGCCGCCGGGATCGTCGGGCCGCAATTTGTTTTGGCGTAGTTCCGGGCCGAAGAAATATTTGAATTCGGCATTACCCCGTTTGATGCGAAAGCCGGGCAGGACCTGCGCCATCCATTCGCTGCCGATAACCGTTTCGCCGCCGAGCCCGCCGGAGATGTATCGAAAGACGCCGCCGCCCAGGAGCAGCTTGAGCATGAAGCCGTCTTCCTCGAAACCGCCGGGGGCGAGCAGCAGGCCGCTATAGGCGAAGGCGCCGTTGCGCCAGATGTCGCGGCCGGAAAACAGCATAACGTGCGGTTCGTCGTCATCGGCATAGCTGGGTCCGGCTGACAGACACACGCAGGCGACAACGAAAGCCGCGGCGGAAATGGCCCTCGCTCGAACGCACCTTCTCGACATCGAGGCCCCCAGCCTCAGCACGGTCCGGCAACTACACACCGGATTACCCCTACAACTAAAGCGTGCTGGCGGGTTGTTGTCTAGGTTTGCGCGAGGGTCAGCCGGCGGGGCGGTCCGCCCAATGTCCGGTGGATCATCGCCGAGAAAGCGCTTGGGCTGGCATAGCCGACCGCGTTGGCGGTTTCGGCGACAGACGCGCCTTCCGAGAGCCGCGCAAGGCCGTCGATCGCACGCAGGCGGGCTCGCCATTCGGCAAAGCCGAGGCCGGTCTCGGCGCGGAACAGCCGCGCCAGCGTCCGCCGGCTGGCGCCCGCCTGTTCAGCCCAGCGATCGAGATCAAAATCGAGGCTGCAATTATCCAGCAGCGCGCGCGCCACCCGCAGCGCCCGGCCATCGCGCGGCATCGGCACATGCAGGCGGCGGTCGCGCAGGCGCGCGAGTTCGGTGAGGATCAGGCGGGCGACCGTGCCGCCGCGGCTCGTCTCGGCATAATCGGGCGGCTCCTCGAGCAGCGCCAGAATAAGCTCGCGCAACAGCCCGGAAATCTCGACCAGCACCGGCAAGCCGGGCAGCGCCTCGCATTGCGAGGCGGCGATATAGACGGTGCGCATTTCGACGTGGCTGCGCATTGTGACGCTGTGCGGCAATTGCGGCGGCAGCCACAGGGCGCGGGCCGGCGGCAGGATCCAGGCCGCATCCTGAGTCTCAACCCGCATGATGCCGGAAACCGCATGCAGCAACTGGCCGCGGCGGTGGATGTGCAGCGGGATTTGGTCGCCGACCGGGCAGGTCTTGGCCAGCACCGCGACCGGCCGCGGGGCATCGTCGAGGTTTTGCCTGTAAACCGGGGTATTATTGTTCATGGTCGGTTTGGCCTGTTCACGACGAAAATCGGCCGAACATCGTCAAATGGCAAGGGCTATATTGGCCAGGCCTAAACGATTCCGGCGGTATGGTCGGCCTTCCGGCCCGACCGTTTTCCCAAATATCCGCAAACAAAGACCCGCATGACCCCGACCAGCAGCCCCGACGCCCAATTCGCCGAAGCCGCGCGCCTGCGCGAGATTTCCTTTCTCAATCTGGCGCACGGGCTCGACCATTTCGTGCTGCTGATCTATCCGACCGTCGTGATCGGGCTCGAGCTGATCTACAACCGGCCCTATAGCGAACTGATCGCGCTTTCGAGCACGACCTTCGTCGCCTTCGGCGTCTTCGCGCTGCCGTCCGGGTGGCTCGCCGACCGCTGGAGCCGCCGCAACATGATGGCTGCGTTCTATTTCGGCTGCGGCGTGTCGCTCATCGCCATCGCGCTGGCGCCCAATCTGCTGGTGCTGTCGATTGCCATGTTCATGCTCGGCGTGTTCGCGGCGATCTATCATCCGGTCGGCATGGCGATGCTGATCGAAGCCTCCGGCGCCAATGGCCGCACGCTGGCGTTCAACGGCGTCTGCGGCAATCTAGGCGTCTCGCTCGCCGCTGGCATTTCCGGCGCGCTGGCCTATTGGGTGCACTGGCGCGCGGCGTTCTTTTTGCCGGCATTGGTGCTGCTCGCCTCCGGCGTGGTCTATATCTGGCTGACGCCGGACGACCGCCATCATGCCAACAAGCGCGTGTCGAAGGCGGCGGTGCCATTGACGGCGAAAGTCATGGCCATGCTGTTCGGCCTGTTCCTGTTCATCGCCTTCAGCGCCGGGCTGGTGTTCAACGTGCTGACCATCGCGCTGCCCAAGATCGTCGACGAGGGCATGACCAGGGATGTGTCGCTCGTCACCATCGGCAGCATCGCCACTTTGGTGCTGGTCTGCGGCGCCATCGCGCAACTCGCGGTCGGTCGGCTGGTGGAAAAGATTTCCGCGCCGAACCTGTTCATCGCGGTCACCGCCTTCGGCTTTGCCGGCAATCTGTGGGCGACCTACGCGACCGGCATTTCGCTGATGATCGCGCTCGCCATCGCGGTGGCGGCGATTTATGGCCAGGTCACGGTCAACGATATTATTCTGGCGCGCTACACAGCCGACGCCTGGCGCGGCCGGGTTTATGCAGTGCGCTACTTCACCCTGTTCATCAGCGCCGGCATTGCCATCGCGATGATCGCGCTGCTGCACAAGTCTGGCGGCTTCAGCCTGGTGCTCGGCGCCAACTCCATCGTCGCGCTGACCATGTTCCTGGCGACGCTCGGCCTGGTGTCGCTGATCTTCTCGATCGAAAGCCGCCACGCTGCCAGCCAGCCGGCGGAATAACCTATTCGGCCGGCGCCTTGTCGGTGGCGGTGTCCCAGGCGAGCTTGGGTGCGTCGGTGCCGGCGACCGAATAGAGCGCGTCCGGAGCGTTGCGGGTTTTCTGGAACTGTTCGAGCGTCTCGCCGCGCATCGCCGCATAGATGTGCAGGTTCGACACGCCGGTGACCGCGCCCAGTTTTTCCAACATGAAGAAGCTGACGCCGTAGCGGATCATCGCGCGCCAGTCACGCTTGCGGATCATGTCGCGTTCGACCTCACTCAATTCGGCGGCGGCAAACGCCGTTTCCGGGTCAGTGAGGAAAGCGGCGCGCTTGTCGGCGTCGGTCAGCGCGTGCAGGAAGGAGTTGATGCGGAAGCCCTTGACGCTACGGGCCAAAGTGAACGGGTAAGTTCCCGTCAATGCTTCGGCGCCGGACAATTGGTGGCCGATATGGCGGCGATAATCGCTCTGGATATCGGCTACGGCAGCGAAGGCCTTGGGCGCGATCGCTTCGTTTTCATAGACCGCGGTTGCGATGCCGGTCATCGACGGCAGATAATAGCTGCGATGCACGCGCTTGATATTCGCCGATAACGCGCCGCGCATCACCAGCCACATGATGACCTCGGCGCCTTCCATGCCGCCGAGCCGGGCAAAATCCGCCTGCGTCATGCGCGCCAAAGTCTCTGGGTCCTTCTCGATCAGATCGAGAAACTGCTCGTCCCAGACGGTGTTGTTGAAGCCGGCGCGCTCGCCGTGTACCTGATGGCTGAGGCCGCCGGTAGCGACTAGCGCGACGCGCAGGTCTTCCGGATAGCTTTCGATCGCCTTGCGCAGCGATTTGCCGAGCTTGTAGCAGCGCATCGCCGAGGGAATCGGGAATTGCAGCACGCCGACCTGCAACGGCACGATGGCGCCCGGCCATTGCGGC
>CAITJJ010000383.1 GCA_903892675.1 uncultured Hyphomicrobiales bacterium
GGCTTCCGTCACCAGGATCGATGGCGCCGCGGCATCTTTCTCCACCTTCTGCCGCAGCCGGTAGATGTGGGTTTCCAGCGTGTGGGTGGTGACGCCGGAATTGTAGCCCCACACTTCCTGCAGCAAGGTCTCGCGCGACACCGCTTTCTGCCCGGCGCGATAGAGATAGCGCAGGATCGCGGTTTCCTTTTCGGTCAGCCGCACCTTGCTGCCTTTCGGATTGAGCAGCAGCTTCGAGCTTGGCTGAAAGGTATATGGCCCGATGGCGAACACCGCGTCTTCGCTGGCTTCGTGCTGACGCAATTGCGCGCGGATGCGGGCCAGCAGTACGGCGAAGCGGAACGGTTTGGTGACGTAATCGTTGGCGCCGGATTCGAGCCCGAGAATCGTATCGCTGTCGGTATCGTGGCCGGTCAGCATGATGATCGGTGCCTTGAAGCCGTTCTTGCGCAAAATGCGCACCGCCTCGCGGCCATCGACATCCGGCAGCCCGACATCCATAAGCACCAGATCGATCTGCCCGCCTTTGGCGGCCTGCACGCCTTTGGTGCCGGAATCGGCGGCGATAGTTTCGAATTCCTCGTGCAGCGCCAGCTGCTCGACCAAGGCCTCGCGCAACTCGGTGTCGTCATCGACGATCAGAATGGTCCGCTTGTTCGGCATCGCTCTTAAGTCCCTCTGCAGGCGCCAAGGCACCCGGCCAAAGCTTCCGGCCGAATAATCCCCGTCACATCTTCCGGCTTTTGGCCCGACGCCACGCCGCCTGTCGTGTTCCCATCTTACCGGCGCGCGGCTTATTTGGGAAAATCTGTTCCGCGCCGTCGTCCCCGCAGGGTGCGAATTTGCCTAAGTTCAGACGCGCGAAGTATTACATTCAGGGCTAAAAGAGAAGCTTGAACTGGCCGTTAGGCCGGATCGGGCAAATCCGGGCGCATTTCTGGTAATTATGCAAAAAAGCACGCTTTCACGCATCACCGTCCACCGCCGGCCGGGAAATCCGAGCCAGGGTTGGCTGGTCGCCGGGCCCCTGGCGGTGCCGGTGGCGCTCGGGCGCGGCGGCATCAAGGCCAACAAGCGCGAAGGCGATGGCGGCACGCCGCGCGGCACCTTCCAATTGCGGCGGCTGTGGTGGCGGGCCGACCGGCATGCCTGCCCGGCAACCCTGCTGCCGGTCCACCGCATCCGGACCGACGACGGATGGTGCGAGGATCCTTCCGACCGCCACTACAACCGGCCGGTTAAAGTACCGGCGGGGTCCAACGCCGACCGGCTGGCGCGCACCGATCAGCTTTACGATTTCATCATCGAGCTGGATCACAATTCAAGGCCGCGCATCGCCGGCCGCGGCAGTGCCGTGTTCATTCATATCGCCCGCCCGCAATTTGCACCGACCGCCGGTTGCGTCGCGCTGCGTCTGGATACATTGCGCCATTTATTGGCGCGGCTTGGGCCGGGCACAAAAATTGTAATTGAGTAAGCGTTAAATTCGGCCGCCGAGACGCTACCGATCTTTAAGCATGCCGCGCGGCGGACGCCCAATCATGCTCCGCATTAACATTCCACAGACGGCCCGTTGGTATTCTTGCGTTGACGCGCGTCAAATCTAAATAAAAGCGGCGTCGGGGCGATTCAAGGATATCAAGCGTGCTCGACACTCCCGTTTCAGCGGCGTCCCAATCGATCGGCCGCGTCATTGCCGTCAACGGTTCGCAATCGACCGTCGATCTTTCCGCGCGCGCTGGCATCGGTGAGACGCCGACGGTCGGGCGATTCATGGGCCTGACCACCGCGAAATCCATTATCATCGGCCTGATCACCGATGTCAGCGAACAGCCGTCGCCGGCGGCCGGTGCTGGACAGACGTTCCGCAAAGTCGCGCATCTCGATCTGATCGGCGAACTTCTGTCGCGCCTGAGCGGCATACCGCGATTTCAGCGCGGCGTCACCGAATATCCCAACATCGGCGACAGCGCGGCCATGCTGGGCGAGCGCGAATTGCGCATGGTCTATGGCGGCGCCGATGCCGACCACGCCCATATTGGCGACCTGCAACAGAACACGAATATCGGCGTCCACATCGACATCGACAATCTGGTCAGCCGCCACTTCGCCATTCTCGGCGCCACCGGCGTCGGCAAGTCGAGCGGCGTCGCCATCATCCTGCAGAAGATTCTTGATACGCGGCCGAACCTGCGCGTCTTCCTGGTCGATCCGCATAACGAATACGGCCGCTGCTTCGGCGACAAGGCCAACGTGCTCAACCCGCGCAATCTGCGGCTGCCGTTCTGGCTGTTCAATTTCGAGGAGACCATCGACGCTTTCTTCGGCGGCCGGCCCGGCGTCGAGGAAGAAGTCGAAATCCTGTCGGAAGTCATCCCGCTCGCCAAAGGCGCCTATCTGCAATATCGCAATGGCGCGAACGGCGCCAATGGCCTGCTTACCAAGAAGCGCGAGCCGAAAGACGCCGGCTTCACCGCCGATACGCCGGTGCCCTATCGCATCGAAGATCTGATCAACCTGCTCGACGAGCGCATGGGCAAGCTGGAGAACCGCTCGCGCGCCGCGCTCTATCACAAATTGATCGGCCGCATTCAGACCTTCCGCAATCATCCGCGCTACGCCTTCATGTTCGAGAACGCCAATATCGGCGGCGACACGATGGCGGAAATCCTCAGCGCCCTGTTCCGCCTGCCGCCGGACGGCAAGCCGATGACCATCATGCAGCTCGCCGGCTTCCCGGCCGAAGTAGTCGATTCCGTCGTATCGGTATTGTGCCGCATGGCCTTCGACTTCGGCCTCTGGTCGGACGGCGTCGCGCCTTTGCTGTTCGTATGCGAGGAAGCGCACCGCTACGCGCCCGCCGACAAGAAGGTCGGCTTTGGCCCGACCAAGCGCGCGCTGTCGCGCATCGCCAAGGAAGGCCGCAAATATGGCGTGTTCCTTGGCCTGGTGACGTAGCGACCAGCGGAAATTGACGCCACCATCATCTCGCAGTGCTCGACTTTGTTCGTCATGCGGCTGTCGAACGAAGGCGACCAGAAGCTAATCCGCTCGGCCGTCTCCGACGCCGCCGCCAATCTTTTGTCGTTCATTCCCTCGCTCGGCACCCGCGAAGTCTTCACCTTCGGCTCCGGCGTGGCGCTCCCGACGCGTATGCGCTTTGCCGAACTGGCCGCCGACAAGCGGCCGAACTCTGAGGCTTCCGGCAATACCCGTTCGGATGCCGGCACCAACATGAACCGCGATTTGCTGACCACCGTGATCGAGCGCTGGCGCTCGGCGTCGATGAGCCATCGCGTCAGCGACGATTTGTACGACGACGCACCGTCTCCGTTCGATTCGCCGGCGTTGCAGCCGGCGCAAGTCGCGGCCCCGGCCTATGCGCCGCCGCAGCCGTCGCCCGGCGCGTCGCTTTACGCACCGTCGCAACCGCCGGCCTCGTCGATGAATGCACCGCAGCCGCGTCCGGACGGTCTGCGCTCCAGCCTGCTGAAAAAGCCGCTTGCCGAAAGCCTGAATGAAGCGCCGAGATCGCCGATGATGCCGTCGCGCTTCCGCTAACCCCTCGTCCCCGCGCAGGCGGGGACCCCGCACTTAACAGTGCGTTCAATTTAGTTGACAGCCTCGCAAAAGCTGGATGCCCGCCTTCGCGGGCATGACAGATGAGGTTTCCGCAAATCAGCGCCCGCCAAAAATCGCCGAACCGACGCGCACATGGGTAGCGCCGAGCAGAATCGCATCGGCGAAATCCGCGCTCATGCCCATCGACAAGAGTTTCAGTCCGTTGCGCCGTGCGATCTTGGCGGTGAGCGCGAAGTGCGGGCCCGGCGCCTCGTCCGCCGGCGGAATGCACATCAGTCCGGAAATCTTAAGGCGGTAGGTTTCGGCGCACTTCTTCAGGAACGCGTCGGCTGCCTCCGGCAGTACACCGGCCTTCTGCGGCTCGGCACCGGTGTTGATCTGCACGAACAGCACCGGATCGCGCTTTTGCGCGGCGATCTCTTTCGCCAATGCCTCGCACAAGCTGTCGCGGTCGATCGAGTGAATCGCATCGAACAGCGCGACTGCTTCCTTCGTCTTGTTGGATTGCAGCGGCCCGATCAGATGCAGTTGAGTGCCGGCATGCGCCGCCATCAGCGCGGGCCATTTGCCTTTGGCCTCCTGCACCCGGTTTTCGCCGAACACGCGCTGGCCGGCGGCGACCACCGGCTCGATCGCATCGGCCTCGAAGGTTTTCGACACCGCGACCAGCGTCACCTCGGACGGATCGCGGCCGGCGTCCTTGCAGGCGCGCGCGATGGCAATGCGGACTGTGTCGAGAGCTGCAGCGACGGTCATGCGACTGGCTATAACGCAAGCGCGGAAGCGCCGCAAACGTCCTCAAATAAACGGCCGCGGCGTGTGCAAGGACACATCGCCGCCGGCGATCGCCGCCAGCGCGGCGCGGTCGCGCACTTCAAAAGCGCGGCCCTTCCAGGAAACCGCCTTGGTTGCCAGCAAACGCTTGAGTGTCTTGTTTGTGTGCACCAGCGACATGCCAAGCGCATCGGCCAGATGTTGCTGGGTGAACGGAAACTGCACGCTGCCATCCTTGACCAGCCGCAGCTCCTGCGCACGCGCGAACAAAGTCAGCAACAGATAGGCGATCCGCTCGAGCGCGGTACGGCGGCCAAGGCTGACGAGATGCTCGTCGATGAGCTGCTCCTCGCGCGCGGCCAGCCAGGTTATGTCGAAAGCCAAAGTTGGAAACTGGCTGTACAGTTCGTAGAGTTTGGCGCGCGGAAACACGCACAGCGTCAGCGGCGTCAGCGCTTCGACCGAATGCTCCATCTCGTTCATCACGGTGCCTTGCAAGCCGACCATGTCGGCGGGCAGCGCGAAATTGAGGATCTGACGCCGTCCGTCGTCGAGCATCTTGTAGCGGAATGCCCAACCGGACAGGATTGTATAAAGATGTTCGGCCCGCGCGCCTTCGTGCAGGAAGCTGGCGCCGGCATCGACGTGCAATTCGTCGATCTTGAACTGCTTGACGAAATCGAGTTCTGAGGCCGTGAACGCGCGCAGGCACGGCAAGGTCTTGAGCGGACACTGCTCGCATGGCGTGAAGTGCCCGTTCGGCCGCCCATTGCCTACGATCATTCGGCTTTGCCCCTGGTGCCGCGCCTGCTCGCCACAGGCATGAAAAGGAATTTCGCGCGCCGCAGCGGAAATGCGCGCCGCTAAATATTTCGCGGCCTATGTCTTTTTTGAATGCCGCACCGATCAATCCGTAGGACAAGGGGAAAGTTCCGCTGCGGAACCGGGAGAGACGACACCTTGGCGAAAACCGAGCCCTTGCTTGCCGGCCTGCGCTGTCTGGTGCTGGAGGATGAATTCCTCATCGGGCTCGACCTGCAGGACATCCTTGAAGCGGCTGGAGCCGCCGTCACCTGTCACGCCGATGCCGATGAGGCGCTACTTATCCTGCGCGAGGGCGCCCGCTTTGATCTTGCCATTCTGGACGTCCGTCTCGGCGGCGCGACGCGCACGAGCTATTCGGTCGCCGCCGCGTTGACGGTGCAGCGGACCCCGTTCGTGTTTCTCACCGGGATGCGTCGCGATACGACCATTGCGTCCGGTTACCCGCAGGTGCCCGTGCTGGAAAAGCCGTATCAGCAGACGCATGTGCTGGACGCTGTCCGCGGAGTCCTGAACAAATGAATGCACCGGGCGCGCAAAGCCGACCGTGTTTCACGGATTAACCCGTGAGGCGGGAGGCTGGTTCCCCAGTGACCGCGATCCAAATGGATCAACGACGAAAGTTCGATGCTCTCAATCCGAAGGCACGTCTTCAAGGGGAACTCCGTGACCGGCACGTATGCTGGCACGGGCCGCTCCAATCCTGCTTCGGAAACGCGGATCGTTCTCAAGCCGATAATCAAACCAGTCGTCTTCCGACTCGAAGCCGATCAAGACGCCGGCCGGTTTGCCGTGTCGCGTAATCACGACTTCCTGCGTTTCTGCCAGACGCAGGTAATGCGACAGGTCGTCCTTGACCTCGGACAGCGGGACTTGCTTCACGTCGGATTTGCGAATCGGGCCAGCCATTTCTCAGCCTCTGATTTTGATACGATAGCGAGTACTTCAACAGTTGCTTCTGAAACATCGTAAAAAACGCGCAGCTCGCCAACACGAAGACGAAACTGCGGGCGGTGAAGTCCACGCAGGCGCTTTATTCGACTACGGCTAGTTTTTCCCGGCTCGTGCCTGAGATGCGTTTCGACCGCGGATCTTATCTCGGCTCGCGCGGCAGCCTTGAGTGTCTTGAAGTCCTCGAAGGCTTCCGGAGCCAGGACGATCCTATAGCGCATTCTGGCTAGAATATAGCCAGAATTGCACAATCGTCAAACCGGACGTCGATGAGCTAAGGCGGCGCCATGGCCGGCCCGGCAGGGTCGCCCCGTTGACCGGCCCGCCTCTTTCATGTCACCTCCCGGCTCCTTAAAAAGAGCCGTAAATGACCGTCGATTCGAGCAAAACCGAGCGCTACGCCGCCCGCGCCGCCGAGACCCGCTGGCA
>CAITJJ010000384.1 GCA_903892675.1 uncultured Hyphomicrobiales bacterium
ATCGTCGAGATGGCCAAACAGCCGTGGATCGCCGGTTTCACCACCAATCCGTCGCTGTTGAAAAAGGCCGGCGTCAGCGATTACGAATCGTATGGCCGCGATCTGGTCGCCGCCGTGCCGGAGCATCATCTCTCGTTCGAGGTGTTCTCCGACGATATCGCGGAAATGGTGGCGCAAGCGCGCGTCATCAATTCATGGGGCAAGAATGTTTACGTCAAGCTGCCGGTGACGACGACGCGCGGCGAACCATTGTATGACGCCGTGCGCTCGCTGTCGCGCGACGGGATCAAGATTAATTTTACCGCCATCTTCACCTCGGAGCAGGTCGCCAAATCGATGGACGCGCTCGACGGCGGCGCGCCGTCGATCGTCTCGGTGTTCGCCGGACGTCTCGCGGATTTCGGCATCGACTACCGGCCGATCATGCAAGACGCCATTGCCCGCGCGCGCACGACCAAAACGGTCGAAATCATCTGGGCCTCGACCCGCGAGGTCTACAACGTCGTCGAAGCCGACCAGATGGGCTGCCACATCATCACCGCGCCGGCCGACGTGCTGAAGAAACTGCCGGCCCTCGGCACCAAGACCGGCGCCGAATTGTCGCTCGGCGCGGTGCAGTCGTTCCGCGAGGATGCGATCTCGGTTGGGCTCAAGCTCGCGGCCCCGGCCACGCGCGCGGCCGAGTAAAATAGCGGTAAAATACTGCGATTTAGGCCGGCCGTTAACTGTAACGCTTGGAATCAAAACGTGTTCACCGCGTTTGCCGGGCGCGGTCGCCAGCCGCCGGTACGCATGCTAGGTGACGGCGGGGCTTGAGGCGGGTTCGCCCGGGCAAATGGGGTAATTTCCGCGAATGACACAGGCTGCGAATTCGTCACCAGAGCGCTTGCTGCGCGTCGGCGTTGTTGGCGTCGGCGTCATGGGCTCGAATCACGCCCGCGTCTTTGCCGGATTGCCCGGCACCGAACTGGTCGGCGTTGCCGATCCAGATCAAAAACAGACCGACTTCGTCGCGCGCGCTTTGGATTGCGCCGCCGTCGGCACCGTCGATGAGCTGCTCGACCTCGGCGTCGACGCCATCACCATCGCCGCGCCGACTCATCTGCACCGCGATGTCGCGCTGGCGGCGATCGCGCGCGGCGTGCATGTGCTGGTGGAAAAGCCGATCGCCTCCACGGTCGAGGAGGGCGAGGAGATCATCGATGCGGCGCGCCAGGCCGGCGTCACCTTGATGGTCGGTCATGTCGAGCGTTTCAATCCGGCGGTCGAAGCCGTCAAGGAAGCGATCCGCAACGAAGACATCCTGTCGATCGCCATCACCCGCGTCGGTCCGTTCCCGCCACGCATGTCGAATGTCGGCGTCGTCATCGATCTCGCCGTGCACGACATCGACTTGATCCGTTATTTCACCGACAGCGATATCGTCGAGGTGCAGCCGCAATTGTCCAGCGCCATCGCCGAGCGCGAGGACATCGCGTTGCTGCAGTTCCGCACCGCCTCCGGCGTGCTGGCGCACATCAACACCAATTGGCTGACACCATTCAAGGCGCGCAACGTCACGGTGGCGACGCGCGGCAAGTATGTGATGGGCGATCTTTTGACCCGCCAGGTCACCGAATGCTTCGGCTTCCAGCCGGACGGCAGCTATTCGATGAGGCATCTGTCGGTCGGCCACGCCGAACCGTTGCGCTCCGAACTGCTCGCTTTCCTGAGCGCGGTGCGCTCGGGCGCGGCGCCGGCGGTCACCGGCGAGCAGGGCGTCACCAGTCTGCGCATAGCCATTCAGTGCCTGACCGACCGTCCGGCGGCGATCGCGCCGTCCAAACATAAAGGCCCGCGCGTTGCCGCCGGCTGACCGTGTGACCATCCAACCTGGATTGCTGTAATGAACGTTCGTACCGAATTGCCGCCGATACCTTTCATCGATCTGGCGGCGCAGCGTCGCCGCCTTAAGCCGGCGGTCGATGTCGCCGTGGCGAAGGTTCTCGATCATTGCCAGTTCGTCATGGGTCCGGAGGTGCGCGCCTTCGAGGCGGAGCTGGCCGCCTATTGCGGCGCCAAGCATGTCGTCACCTGCGCCAGCGGCACCGATGCGCTGGTCCTGCCGCTGCGCGCCTTCGGCATCGGTCCGGGCGACGCGGTGATTTGTCCGTCCTTCACCTTCTGCGCCACCGCCGAAGTCGCGGTGTTGGTCGGCGCCACGCCGGTGTTCGTCGACGTCGATCCCGCCACGTTCAACATCGATGCGCGCGGCATTGCCGGCGCGGTCGAGGCGGCCAAGGCCGCCGGCCTGACGCCGAAAGCGGTCATCCCCGTCGATCTGTTCGGCCTCGCCGCCGATCACGGCGCGATTGCCGCCGCCGCCGCGGCGCATGGTTTGAAAATCATCGACGACGCGGCGCAGGGTTTCGGCGCCATCTACAACAACCGCCGCATCGGCACCTTCGGCCATGTCACCTCGACCAGCTTTTTTCCGGCCAAGCCGCTCGGCTGCTACGGCGATGGCGGCGCAGTGATGACCGACGACGCCGAACTCGCCGACCTGATGCGCAGCATTCGCGTGCATGGCGCCGGCAGCGACCGCTACGATAACGTTCGCATTGGTCTGGCCTCGCGTCTCGACACGATTCAGGCGGCGATCCTGAGCGAAAAGCTGAAGATATTTCCCGACGAGATCGAGGCGCGCAACCGCGTCGCCCGCCGTTACGCCGAGGCGCTCGGCGATGTGACAGTGGTTCCGGCGGTGCCGTCGGGCTCCACCTCGGTGTGGGCGCAATACACCATCCGCCTCAAGGCCGGCACGCGCGATGCGTTCGCCGCCGCGCTCAAAGCCGACGGCGTGCCGACGGCGATCTATTATCCGATCCCGCTGCACAAGCAGCAGGCCTACAAGCATTTTCCGGTCGGCAAAGGCGGGGTCGCCAACAGCGAAAAGCTCGCCGACGAAGTCATCAGCCTGCCGATGCATCCTTATCTGGACGAGCCGACGCAGGACCGCGTCATCGACAGCGTGCGCCGGGCGCTGAAGGTTTAAGTCCGCTTATAAACATCCTCAATCCGCTCGATGTCGTCCTCGCCGAGATAGCTGCCGGTCTGCACCTCGATCAGTTCGAGCGGGATCTTGCCCTTGTTGGCCATGCGGTGGACGCAGCCGATCGGCAGATAGACCGACTCGTTCTCATGCACTTCGCGCACCGTGTCGTTGATGGTCACCTCGGCGGTGCCATGCACGACGATCCAGTGCTCGGAGCGATGCCGATGCTTCTGCAATGACAGAATGCCGCCCGGATTGACGACAATGCGCTTGACCTGAAAGCGCGCGCCGATGTCGATCGACTCGTAATAACCCCATGGCCGGTGGCCGCGCTTGTGGTCGACCGCTTCGGCCCGCTTGAGGGTCTTGAGCTTGGCGACCAGTTCCTTGACTTCCTGCGAGCGCGCACGCGGCACCACCATCACCGCATCCGAGGTCGAGACCACGACAAGATCGCTGACGCCAACCAATGTGGTGAGGCGTCCGTCCGAATGGACGACGCAATCGGTGGTGTCCATCGTCACCACCGGGCCCTGCAACACGTTGCCCTGCTTGTCGCGCGGCGTGATGTCGAACAGCGCGTCCCAACTGCCGATATCGGACCAGCGGAAGTCGCCGGCGATGACGGCGGCGCGGTCGGTCTTTTCCATCACCGCGTAGTCGATCGATTTCTGCGGCGCGCGGGCGAAAGCTTTTTCTTCGAGCCGCAAGAAGCCGAGATCGTTAGAGGCATTCGCGACCGCCGTCTCGATGGCCTCCGCCATCTCCGGCTCCATGCGCCGGATCTCGCCGAGCAACACATCGGCGCGAAACAGGAAGTTGCCGGAATTCCACAGATAGCCGTCCATGAGATAGCGCGCGGCGGTGGCGGCGTCCGGCTTCTCGACGAATTTGCCCACCGCCTTGACGCCGTCTTTGCCGATCGCTTCGCCCGGCAATATATAGCCGTAGCTGGTCTTCGGCTCGGTCGGCTTGATGCCGAAGGTGACGATCTTGCCGGCCTCTGCGGCGTCGCGCCCGGCTGCGCAGGTCGCGCGGAAATTCTCGACATCGAGAATGATGTGGTCAGCGGCCAGCGCCAGCACCACCGCATTCGGGTCGCGCGTCAAAGCCACGGCGGTGGCGGCGGCGATGGCCGGCGCTGAATCGCGGCGCAGCGGCTCGATCACCACCGTGGCGTCGACGCCGACTTCCTCGGCCTGGCGGCGGGCGAAGAAATGGAAGTTCGGCCCGGTGATGACGATCGGCGCCGCGAACATCGGATCGGCCACCCGCAGCAACGTCTCCTGATAGGTCGAGCGATTGCCGACCAAAGGCAGGAATTGCTTGGGCAGCGCATCGCGCGACACCGGCCAGAGCCTGGTTCCGGCGCCGCCGGCCAGCAGAATGGGAATGATCGGTGAGGGCATAGTCAGGGGGACTCGAATTAAAGGGGTTCGGGGCGGATCGGGCTCGATAGTTGGTTCGGGACGGGGCTTGCGGCTCTATGTTTGCCCGGGGAATCGCCTTAATGCAGAGCGGGCAGGCCGGTCGGTCGGTCGTGGTGCCGCCTCGATCTAAGTTCATTTATACACGTCGTTTTCGCCCTGACCACAGCCCTTGTTTGATGGCTTTTTGGGATCGATGATTAAGCGCATCCTCACCGTTGGCGGTTTTACCCTGCTTTCCCGGGTGACCGGTTTTGTCCGCGACATCATTCTGGCGGCGGTGCTGGGCGCGGGGCCGGTGGCAGACGCCTTTTTCGTGGCGCTGCGCCTGCCCAACCATTTCCGCGCGATCTTCGCAGAGGGCGCGTTCAACGCCGCCTTCGTGCCGGCCTATGCCCGCATCCGCGAGCAAAACGGGCCGGAGCGGGCGGGGCTCTTCGCCAACCGCATCCTGACGCTGCTGCTGGCCAGCCAGATAATGCTGCTCGGCGTGGCTTTGTTGTTCACGCCGGCCGTCATCGACCTTCTGGCGCCGGGCTTTGTCAACGATTCCGTTCGTTACCCGCTTGCCGTCGAACTCACACGCATCACCTTCCCTTATCTGCTGTTGATCACTTTGGTCACGCTTTACGGCGGCATCCTCAATGCCTTGCAGCGTTTCGCCGCCGCCGCCGCCGCGCCGATCCTGCTCAACATGTCGCTGGTGATGGCGCTGGCCATTGCCGCGTTCTTTCCGACCGCCGGCCACGCCGCCGCCTGGGGTGTGCTGGTTGCCGGTGTGCTCGAATTTCTCCTGGTTGCCGGCGACGCCTGGCGCGCCGACGCGCTGGCGGCGCTGCGCTGGCCGAAGCTCGATGCCGACGTGCGCCAGTTTTTCCGCGCGCTCGGCCCGGCGGTCGTCGGCTCCGCCGGCGTGCAACTCGCGCTGTTCGCCGACACCATCATCGCCAGTTTCCTGCCGGCCGGCGCGGTGTCGTCGCTTTACTATGCCGACCGTCTCAATCAATTGCCGATTGGCGTCATCGGCATCGCCGCCGGCACTGTAGTGCTGCCGGAAATGGCGCGGCGTCTGGCCGCCGGTGACGATGCCGGCGCCGCGCACGCGCAAAACCGCGCGGTCGAATTCACGCTGATGCTGGCGATCCCCTGTGTCGCCGCTTTTTTCATCATCCCCGATCTGATCATGCGCGCGCTGTTCGTGCGCGGCGCCTTTACCGAGGCCGACGCCGTCGCCGCCGGCCGTACGCTGGCGGCTTACGCTTTCGGCCTGTTGCCCTTCGTGCTGATCCGCAGCGCGGTCGCCACCTTCTTTGCGCGTGGCGACACCACGACGCCGGTGATGGCGGCCTTGATCGCGGCGGCGGTCAATATCGGATTCAAGATTTTGCTGATGGGGCCGCTGGCGCAAGTCGGCCTGGCGCTGGCGACATCGATCGGCGCCTGGATCAATCTGCTGCTGGTGCTCTGGTTTGCCACGCGCGCCGGTCATAGCCGGATCGATCACAGGTTGCGGCAATCGGCGATCAAGCTTGCCGCCGCCGGACTGGGCATGGGGATCATCGTCTGGCTGTGCGCCACGCCATTGGCCAAACTGTTTTCCGGATGGGCCGCACATGACGTCATGACGTTGATGGGCTTGGCGGCAATCGGCGGCACGTTTTATGCTGGGATCGTCCTGACGATTTTCGGTCGGCGCTGGCTCGCGGCCTTTCGCGGCCGCGCCCGCTGAGCGCGGGCCGTATCGCCCGATCCATCAACGCCGGATGTCAGATGGTTCGACGCCCGTTATACAAGGCCCGTGACACTAATTCGTGTTCCCGTTGCCGATCGGCCACGGTGGACATGATTGACAGCCAACGCTATGTGACGGGTTCTCGTCAGCGGCCGGCCATGGTCACCATGAACGCCTACGGAATTGCCAACGCCATGCGGATATCTGGAACGATGCGGCGCCCGTGCGTCGCGATGACGCTTGCAACCATGTTTGCAACTTTGGTCGCAAGCTGCGGCGATGCGCCCAAGCCCGCCGGCCCGCCGGCGGCCTCGGTGACAGCGGCCGAGCCCACCAAACGCACTATTTTCGACTTCGACGAATATGTCGGCCGCTTCGCCGCGGTCAGTCTGGTGGAAATGCGCGCGCGCGTGTCCGGTTACCTCGATGGCGTGCATTTCAAGGACGGCCAGCTGGTCAAGCAGGGCGATCTGTTGTTCTCGATCGACAAGCGGCCGTTCCAGAACGCGGTTGCGCAGGCGCGCGCCACGCTGACGCAGGCGCAATCCAACCTGTCCTTCACCGAAGCCGACTTCACGCGCGGCCAGCAGCTGGTCAAGGAAAAGACCATCACCGAGCAGACTTTCGAGCAGCGCTCGCAGGCCTATCGCAATGCGCAGGCCTCGGTCAGCGGCGCGGAGGCGGCGGTGCGCTCGGCCGAACTCGATCTCGAATTCACCGAACTGCGCGCGCCGATCAGCGGCCGCATCGGCGACCGGCGCGTCGCGCCGGGCAATCTCGTCACCGGCGGCGTCAGCGGCAATACCACCTTGCTCGCGACCATCGTGACCAGCGACCCGATCCAGTTCGAGTTCACCTTCGACGAGGCGTCCTATCTGCGCTACGAGCGCATTGCCAAGACCGGCAAGGACGTCGCCAGCCGTGGCGCCGGCGTGAATGTGTCGCTCAAGCTGATCGACGAATACGATTTCGTCCATGCCGGGCAGATGGATTTCGTCGACAACGTCATCGACCGCTCGACCGGCACCATTCGCGGCCGCGCCGCCTTCGCCAATCCGGATGGCGTGTTCACGCCCGGCATGTTCGCGCGCGTGCGCGTGCCGGCTTCGCCGCCTTATGAGGCGTTGCTGGTGCCGGACGCGGCGATCGGCAGCGAGCAGGTGCGAAAGTTCGTTCTCGTCGTCGGCGCCGACAACAAGGCGCAGATGAAATATGTGACGCTCGGCCAGCTGGTCGACAATCTGCGCGTCATCAAGGAGGGCCTGGCCCCGGCTGACCGGATCATCGTCAATGGCATGGCGCGCGTGCGTCCTGGGCAGCCGGTCAATGCGCAAGCGCCGGGCGCGGCGCCCAGTGGCGGCGCGGCCGCGCCAGCCGCGCCGGCAAAGTAGCCAGCCGCCATGCGCATTTCCCACTTCTTCATCGACCGGCCGATCTTCGCCTCGGTGATCGCCATCGTGATCATCATTCTCGGCGGCGTGTCCTATAGCCGCCTGCCGGTCGCGCAGTATCCCGAGATCGCGCCGCCGACCATCAACATTTCCGGCCAGTATCCGGGCGCCAGCGCCGAGATCGTCGCCGAGACCGTGGTCGCGCCGATCGAGCAGCAGATCAACGGCGTCGAGGGCATGCTCTATGTCTCGTCGAATTCCGCCGCCGACGGCAAATTCTCGATCGCGGTGACCTTCGATATCGGCACCAATCTCGATATCGCGCAGGTGCAGGTGCAGAATCGCGTCGCGACCGCGACGCCGCGCCTGCCGACGCAGGTGCAGCAGATCGGCGTCACGGTGGCCAAGGCCTCGCCCGACATCCTGATGGTGGTGAGCCTGTTCTCGAAGGACAATTCGCGCGACGCGCTCTACATCTCCAAT
>CAITJJ010000385.1 GCA_903892675.1 uncultured Hyphomicrobiales bacterium
CTCGACATCAAGCGCGAGAAGGGCTGGACCTGGAAATTTATCTGCGAGGAGATCGGCGGCATGTCGCCGATCCTCGTCACCGGCGCCATTCTCGGCCAGCACAAGCTGACCAAGCCGCAGGCCGAGAAGGCGGCCAAGCTGTTCGGCTTGACGAAGGCCGAGCAGACGATGATCAACGAAGTGCCGATGCGCGGCACGGCGACGCCGATGCCGCCGACCGATCCGCTGATCTACCGGCTGTTTGAGCTAATCCTCGTCAACGGGCCGGCGCTGAAATGCCTGATCGAGGAGGAGTTCGGCGACGGCATCATGTCGGCGATCGACTTCGATTGCGACATCACGCGGCAGGCCGACCCGAAGGGCGACCGCGTCAAGCTCGGCATGACGGGGAAGTTTTTGCCGTTCAAGTATTACGGAGCTAAGGGGAACGAGATCGCGTATGGGGTGAAGGAGGAGTAGGGGGCTGCCGCGTGCTTGGCCTGTTGTGCTCCCGGATCTTCCGCCGAGAGCGAAAAGTCGACATTGCGTGGCTTCAAAAAGATTACACTGCAATCGCACTCTGCCTCTTTTTAGAAAAATTGGCATGCCCCTGATTAGATCGCAAAAAATCTTCAAACTCGGAAACCGGAAGCGCTTTCGCGTAAAGAAAACCTTGCACCTCCTCGCATCGTTCTCTTTCCAGAAACGCAGCCTGTTCGGCAGTCTCCACGCCTTCGGCAATGACCGCCAGGTTCAGATTGTGCGCCATGGTGATCAGCGAACGAACAATGGCTGTTTCTTGATCGGTCGATTCGCCGTTGATGTTACGAACGAAGCTCTGATCGATCTTGATTCGCGTGAGAGGATAATGCGCGAGGTAGCTCAGCGAAGCGTACCCGGTGCCAAAATCGTCGAACGCGATATGAACGCCGGCGGCTCGAAGCGAGCCGAGTTGCGCGATCATTGTGTCATCCCGGCCAAGCGCGACGTTTTCAGTTATTTCCAGTTCAAGCAAATCGGGCGGCAATCCGCTCTGCCGCAACGCGCCGTCGATTTCAACCAGCAATGCTTCATTTTGGAATTGAACGGGAAATAGATTGACCCCGATCCGCACCGATCCGAGCCCGTTTGCGTGCCACCGAGCGGCATACTCGCAAGAGGTCCGCAGAATCCATCGCCCAACATCCAACGCCACCGGGTTCTCGGCCAAAGCCTCGATAAAGGCCCCGGGTCCAACAAGGCCGCGTTGCGGGTGCTGCCAGCGCAACAGGGCTTCCGCCCCGACAACCGCGCCATCGCATAGGCGCACCTGCGGCTGAAAATGAAGCACGAATTCATTGTTGGCCGACGCGCGGCGCAGTTCAGCATCAAGTTCCCGTCGCGCCGCGACCTTGGCGCGCATGGTCGGCACAAACAAACGATGGACGCCGCCGCCGGCCGCCTTTGCGTCGTAAAGCGCGAGGTCGGCGTTCATGATGAGATCTTCGACGCTCGCGCTCCCGGTCGTAATCGCGATCCCCGCGCTTGCGCCAATAAAGAGCTGATGGTTGTTGATTTCGAAGCTGTCGCGAAATCGCTTCAAGATGAAATCCACGACCTGTCCGATTTCCCCGGGATCGCCACAATCCGACAGCGCAAGAACAAACTCGTCGCCGCCAAGGCGATAGAAGCGAGCGTTGTCAGCAGCGAACTCGGTCATTCGCCGCGCCACTTCTTGCAGCAGTTCGTCCCCCGTGGAATGTCCAAGCGAATCGTTGACGTCCTTGAACCCGTCAAGGTCGAATAATGCGATCGACATCGGCGGCAGGCCGGAATCCCCTCGCGTCTCCAGCCATTCGGTCAGGTCATACTGAAGACTTGTTCGATTGAGCAGTCCCGTCAGCTGGTCGTAGTGGGCGAGACGTTTCAGCTTTGCCTCGGCAAGCTTGCTCTCGGTCACATCGCGCCCGGTGAAATAGTATTGCTTCTCCGGCTCCGACCAAACGCCGGACCAGGCCAGCGTGGCGGCGTTGCCCAATCTGTGAATATAGCGCGTTTCAAAATTGCGCATGCTCGCGCCCTTGCGCGCCAGCCTCATCTCGCGCTGGGTCGCTTCCAGATCTTCGGGATAGACAAATTCGGCAGCGCTACGGCCGATCATTTCGTCCGGTGCGTAGCCCAAAATCATCATAGAACTTGGGCTTACGCGAACGAAATTTCCCTTCCGGTCCGTGACTAAAATGAGGTCGAGCGACGTATCGAAAAGCCGGCGATTCTCGTTCGACTCTTTCGCAGCGCGAACTTCTGCCTGTTTTTGTTCGGTGATGTCTTCGTGGGTCGTTACCCAACCGCCGTCCGGCATTGGATGGCTGACTATCGAGAAGCATCGACCGTCGGGAAGCGCAAACAACCGGTGCGTGTTCTTCCCGATGGCGATATTTGCCAAAATCTCATCTGAATATTTGTCAATGTCGCCGGCAAAGGTGCCGCATTCCTTCCGGCTCTCCATCAACTCTTGAAATGTACAGCCAGGCACCACCGCTTCCGGCGATAGACCATATAACTCCAGATATCTGGCGTTAAACAGAACCAGCCGAGCGTTGCCATCGAACATCAGCAGGCCCTGCGACATGTTATTGATCGCCGCCTCGGTGACGCGTTTTTGGCGCAACAATTCGTCATCCGCGATTTTTTGCGCGGTAACGTCGATGATCGCATTAAGGCGGGCGGGGCGGCCGTCATAGACCATCGATCTGGCATAGATCGACGCATGGCTCCGGGAGCCGTTTGCCTTCTTATGGCGCCAGATCTTCGAGCCCTGGCTTTCGCTTCCCGCTCGGATGTATTGCTCGAATTCCTCCCGATCTTCGGCGGGCCGGACATCGAAGGTCGTCATCGTGAGAAACTGTTCGCGGCTATAGCCGTAGTGCTCTATCGCGGCGCTGTTCACCGAAAGAAATTTCTGGGTTTCCATATCGACGACCCACATCGGGATCGGATTGCCGTCAAATAGAAAGCGGAACGACTCTTCACGTTTCTTGAGGTCGGTAATATCGATGCGGACGCCGACGCTGCCGCCGCCTGGAGTTCGGTGCTCTTCGACACGCACCCAACGGCCGCCGGCGAGGTGCTGTTCGTGCGAACTCGATTGCAGGCGATGACGGGCGAGCCGCTCGGTCAGCCACTCTTCTTCGCGGCCAATTGCATTGGCATAGTGACCCTGAGCAAGTCCGGCGCGGAGTGTTTCCTCGAAGGTTTGACCGGCTTTGATCGAGTTTCGGTCCGTCGCATACAATTCTGCGTAGCGGCTATTCCATGACACGTAACGGTCATCGGCATCGAAGATCGCTATGCCTTCCGGAATTGCCTCGAAAGCATCGACGAGCCGCTGATGAACCTCACTCAACTCCTCGATCATCAGCCCCATTGATCGGTCAGTCCGCCGCCGGTCACGATCGGCTTCTTGATAGGCGAGACCGACGAGTTCGCCGAGAACGGCGAGGTCGATCTCGCCTGTTGTCGCGGTCGCTTTAGCAACTTGGCGGGCGAAAAGCTTATGCATCGCTAGGCCGCGATTTCGACAATCGTTGTGACGGTCATCGTCTGGTTATGCAACTCACAGACCCCCGACACGGCATGCGGCGAAATTTCTCCGTAAGAGTAGAAACCAAGTCTCTGCAGATTTGAGCCAAGCTCCGCACCCGCGGCCTCAACCTCGTCAACTGCGCGCTGCCCCATCAGGAGTCTGCGCCCAATGCAACTGACGAGGATGGCGACTCCATTGCCATCACTGCAATTACCCAGTCCCGTGCGCGCCTGTTGCGCGGCGTCGGCCGCGCCTTGCGAAAGCCGATCGAAGCTTCCTTTCATCAACTGGGCGACCCAACCCTCCGGCATGTCGCCGGCGAATGTCATCGACTTCGTGGTGTGGTCAACGGCGAGGATCGTACGCACGATCTGGTGTTCCGGTCGCTTGGGATCGTGAATCTGGAGCGGGAACAACAAGGCCGAGCCGGGCAGCGCGTCGATTTCGTCTTGACCGAGATAGCGCGCATAGAGGTCGAGTGCCGGCGCACCGTCCAGTTCCAGCAGTAAATTGCCGCTGGAGCGGGTAATGCGGCGTTTCGGGCCGAACACGTCCCATCCGCCGGCGCTGCCATGGCCAATCCTGACGGATTTTCCGTAGAACCCGACTGCCGCAATCATCTTGCCGCGCGGTGCGCAGTCGATGCCGACAAGCGTCTCGATAAATTGAGCGCCGTCGCCTGCCATACCGCCAGTAATTGAAACAGGCCCGGCATGCGCAAGAATGCCGGCAACGAGTTCGCTGCCGTTGACGTTCAAGCCGTCCGACAGAACGAAGATGCCCGCCAGATCTGCGGATGCCAGGTCAAGGCCGATCCTTTCGCCTGCGCGCCGGGATTCGGTCGCATTGCTTACTTCGACAGAAGTCGCCTTGATCTGTGTCGCATCGAACCGGATCGCGAGCGCGCTTAGTTCATCATCGAGTTCATCCCCGTGGATCTGGCCGCCGGTCGTGCATCCCATCAGGCTGGCGCCTGGAAACATCGCGCGCAATTCTGCGTATCGAGCGCCATCGGCAAGGACCTCGCGACTGCCAAAATAGAACACAAGATTTGCGGGCTGATTGGCGGCCGGCGTTGAATTCCATCCGTCCTGGTGAGTCCAGGCCAACGACGTTGCTAACATAACGGGCCCCCTCATCGGCAAACGAGCCGATTGCTGATTGACGACACGCCTATTGGGACCTTCCTACTGGACGTGACTTCGTGAAAAAGACACTATTGAGAAATGCTATCCTGCGGGTTAATCATTCTATTTACTCGTTGGTTAATTTTAATGGACAAGTATTTTATCTGAATATTTAAGGTCGGCTAGGATGCTGATGGACGAGCCGTTCTCGGCGTTGGACGCGCTGACCCGCGGCACGCTGCAGGACGAGGTGCGCCGCATTCGCATGAGTCGATGAAGCAAGACGTGGATGGCCGGGACAAGCCCGGCCATGACGGTGGTGATGCGACGCTTATAAGAACTGGGTCCCCGCATTCTGCGAAAAGACGCGCTCCGCGCTTTTGCGCGGGGACGCGCTACCTTCTTCTCCCTCTCCCCCTCAACGCCGCTCCATCCGGCGGCAAATTGGCATCGATCACCAGATCGACCGCCACCTTGGGCGCGCGGTCGATGACGATGCCGCCGCGGTGCATTTCCCTGATCGCGTTGCGGATGGCGTCCTGCTCCGACAGCCATTGCCTTCCGGTGCGCGCTTCGCCGGTCCAGTCCTTGCGGCGGCGCCTTCGGCCCATCGCCTGGAGCCGCGCCATTTTCAGCACTTCAAGCGCCTGCATGAGTTTGTCGGGATCGATTGTGCTCGTGTCTTCCAGTTCGCGCACGTAGCGCTCGGCCAGTCTGCGCAGCCGCTCGGCCAAGAGCCGCAGCTTGAGCTTCTGGCTCAGGCGACGGCGCGGCGTCCTGTCGGTCGAGCGCGGCGCGTCGAGCGGACGCACCCAGCCCATGTCGCGCGCCCAGCGCGAGATCGACGCCCTTCCGACGCCGGCCTGCGCGGAAATGGCGTCATAGGTCAGCGTGGTTTTTTCGATCAGGCGGCGCACCTCGGCCACCTTGGCGTCGCTGTGCGGCCTTCGCGACCTCTGGCCGCGCGCGTTTCTCGCCCGCGCGGTGGCGGGGACGGCGTCGGGTTCGACGGGCTCGAGGCGCAGGCGGCCGGAGGTTTTGCGGAACAGGGGGACGAGGGACATGGAGAGGAATATAGGCCTAGAGATGAGGCGGGGCAAGGACTCTTTACCCTCCCCCATAGGCGAGCGGACGCTCGCCGTCCGGCGAGCTATGCGGGGAGGGTCGCGAGCGTAAGCGAGCGGGGTGGGGGGAATGGCGAGCGTCTTCGACCCCCCCCGACCGCTTTCGCTACCGCTCCAGCGGTCGACCCTCCCCGCAAGGGGGAGGGTAAAGAAAGTGCGGGAGAGGTGAAGCAGGCTAACCCCTGTGCCCATTAGACAAGCGCGCGGCGCGACCCTAAATAGCGCTTATGAAAAAAATCGGTTTCCTCTCCTTCGGCCACTGGTCCCCCTCGTCGCAAAGCCAGGTGCGCACCGCGTCCGACGCGCTTTTGCAATCGATCGACCTTGCGGTCGCGGCGGAAGAGCTTGGCGCCGACGGCGCCTATTTCCGCGTGCATCATTTTGCCCGCCAGCTCGGCTCGCCGTTTCCCTTGCTCGCGGCCTGTGGCACGCGCACCAAAAAGATCGAGCTCGGCACCGCGGTCATCGATATGCGCTACGAGAACCCGCTTTACATGGCGGAGGATGCCGGCGCCGCCGATCTCATCGCTGGCGGCCGTTTGCAGCTCGGCATTTCGCGCGGCTCGCCCGAGCAGGTGATCGACGGCTTCCGCCATTTCGGCTACGTGCCGGGCGAGGGCATGACCGACGCCGACATGGCGCGCGGCCACACGGAAGTGTTTCTCGACGTGCTGCGCGGCGAGGGCTTCGCCAAGCCGAACCCGTCGCCGATGTTTCCCAA
>CAITJJ010000386.1 GCA_903892675.1 uncultured Hyphomicrobiales bacterium
CCACCGGGCCCGCGCCCGCGTTGACAGGGGGCCCCATGACCCTTATGAACCCTCCAAACCTGCATTGAGAGACTGTGAAGAAAGTTCGTAACTCATTGAAATCGTTGCGTGGCCGCCACCGGGACAACAAAATTGTCCGGCGCAAGGGCCGCGTTTTTATCATTAACAAGACGAATCCCCGCTTTAAGGCCCGTCAGGGCTAATGCTCCTGGCCTTCAGGCCGGGGCCGTTCAAAAGCCGTTGATTTGCCTTGCGGCGCGGAGCGATTAATCTTCGCCCATGGACATGCGATTCCTCGCGCCCATTTTCGCCGCGGCTTTGGCCGTCGGTTTTGCCGTGCCCGCTGTGGCCGAGCCGGGCAGCTGGCTTGAGCCGCCGGCGCCGAAAAATCTGCCCAAGGTCGCGCGTGGCGACCGCACCAAAAATCTCGAATTCCTGTTCGGCGCGCTGAAAGTGGCGCCCGACGAGACCAGCGCCAAGGCGATCGAGCAGCGCATCTGGGCCCTATGGGTCGTGTCGCCGAGCGACACCGCCAATTTGCTGATGACGCGGGTGCGCACGGCGATCGAGGCCAAGGACACCGATCTCGCCATCAAGCTGCTCGACGGCATCGTCAAGATCAAGCCGGACTACATCGAAGCCTGGAACCGGCGCGCGACGATCTATTACGGCAAGAAGGATTACGGCCGTTCGCTGGGCGATATCCGCGAGGTGCTCAAGCGCGAGCCGCGCCATTTCGGCGCGCTGATGGGTTTAGGCATGATCATGCAGGATGTCGGCGACGACAAGCAGGCGCTTGAAGTCTATCGCCGCGCGCTTGCTGTCTATCCGAAGCTGCCGCGCATTCCCGATCTGGTAAAGACGCTGCAGGAAAAAGTCGAAGGCCGCGACATTTAGAGCGTTTTCGAGCGAAGTGGGTACCGGTTCGCGTGAAGAAAACGCGACAAAACGGTAACTGCGCTTGCCAAAAATATCGCCCGCCGGGTCATCCAACGTTATCGCCGGACCGTATTGACTGAATGTGGCCGGTCCCCCGCGTTTCCTCCGAATGTTGATCCTCCTGACCGTCGTCGTTCTCGCGGCGCTCGCCGCCGTGACCTGGGCCGGCACAATTGCGATCGAGCGCGACAACCCGCCGGCCGGGCGTTTTGTCGACGTCGATGGCGGCCGCCTGCATATCGTCGAGATGGGCGCGCCCGATGCGCCGCCGGTCGTGCTGCTGCACGGCGCCAGCGGCAATCTGCGCGATATGCAATTGGCGCTCGGCGACCGCCTTTCCGCGCACTACCGCGTCATTTTGATCGACCGGCCCGGTCACGGCTGGAGCGACCGACCGAACGGCCGCGGCGATGCGTCGCCCGCGGCGCAGGCCACGCTCATTCATCAGGCGCTCGTCAGTCTCGGCGTGACGCGGCCGATCTTGCTCGGCCATTCCTGGTCGGGTGCGCTGGCCACCGCCTATGCGCTGGCCTATCCGGACGCGGTGAGGGGCCTCATTCTGCTGGCGCCGGTGACGCATCCCTGGCCCGGCGGCATCGGCTGGATCAACGATGTCGTTGCATTGCCGGTTGTCGGGCCGCTGATCGCGCGCACGCTCATTCTGCCGTCCGGTTATTTCATGCTGAAGCCCGGCGTTGCGAACGTGTTTCGCCCGGACACGCCGCCGCCGGACTACGGCGCGCGCACCGGCGTTGCCATGTTGCTGCGGCCGAACGAATTCATCGCCAATGCGCAGGACCTGTCGGGTCTCAAGGATTTCGTCAGCGCCCAGTCGCCGCGCTATGGCGAATTGAAAATGCCGCTGCGGATTATCTCGGGCGACAAGGACCCGGTTGTCTATACCGACATCCATTCGCGCGCGATCGCGCGGCAAGTGCCGCAGGCGCGGCTCACCGTGCTGCCGGGTGTCGGCCATATGGTGCAATATGTGGCGGCGGACGATGTCGCGCGGGCGATCGACGATATGGCCGCGCGTTAATGCGCGACTTGCGACCGCTCGGCCTCGCGCAACAGGTCAAGCGTCAACCAAGGCTTCGGCATGAATAAAGCCTGATGCGGGAGGTCCTTCGGCAGGGCTTTGCCGGATGTCACCA
Organism: uncultured Hyphomicrobiales bacterium; assembly: GCA_903892675.1. Taxonomy (GTDB): domain Bacteria; phylum Pseudomonadota; class Alphaproteobacteria; order Rhizobiales; family Xanthobacteraceae; genus Pseudolabrys. The sequence goes on from CAITJJ010000386.1 coordinate 2,094, forward strand.
CGACATGGATGTCCGGATAATCCTCTATCGCGATGTGCGCGAGGTCCACGCCGTTCATGCTGCCGCTCAGATTGACATCGGTGTAGAGCATTGACAGCGACGTTCCGAGCTTGTTGAGAACTTCAAGCGCGGTTTCGGCGCTTTCACACTGAATCACGCCCATGTCGCATTCTTCCAGCAGCATGGCGACCAATTCGCGCTGCATTTGGTCGTCCTCGACCACCAACGCAATCGGCTTGAACGGTGTTGCTTGTTCCATCGGTCGCCCTCCGTCGGAGACATGACGCTAAGAGCAATGCCGTTCGGCCGGTATCGTTCATATGGAACCGCAATAAACAATTATTTTTCGTGCGCAAGTCCCATTAGCGGACCGATCCGGTTCACGTCAGTCGCGGGCGACGACGATCACGCGCCGGCCGGGCCTGGCGAAACCCGACAACGGCATTGCCATACCTCAACCCTGATATTCTAGAATGTACAGGCCGCCGTTAAAGTCGGTGCTGTAGACGACGCCGTCGGTGGTCACCAATACGTCGCAGGACTGAATCACTTTGGTCCGGTTCAGACGCCCATCGACTAGACGGTTGGGTGTCGGCGGAACGAAAGCCGCGACTTCCTCGGGCCTGAACGCATCGCGGATGTCAAACACGCGAATGCCGGCGTTCTGATAAGTTGCGAAAATGAGTTCCGAACTGACAAATGTGTCGGGCCGGTTCTCATGAATATTGTGCGGGCCGAAATGCGCGCCCTTTTTGCAGTAATCCGCTTCGGCCGGCGTCGGGAAGGTTGAGATGCTCACCGGATTGGTCGGCTCGCGGATGTCGAACATCCAGGTGAATTTGATGCCGTCCTCGCAATTGTCGAGCACGGCCTCGTCGGCCACCACCAGCAGATTGCGGTCGGGCAACGGTAGGCAGTTATGCGTGCCGCCTCCGAAGGGCGGCGACCAGTTGTGATGCTTGATGAGCGTCGGCTTGCTCCGGTCGGACACATCCATCATCACCAGCCCGCCGTCGCGCCATGCGCCGTAGGCGGTGTCGCCATGAACAATGGCATGATGCAGCCCGAAGCGCCGGTTCGCGGCCCAGCTCGGGGTCTCGCCGGCGGCGGTGTTCATGCCGGGCAGCCAGTAGCGGCCGGCTTCCTTCGGCTTGGCCGGATCGGCCATGTCGACGGTCATGAAGATGTAGTCGGTAAAGCCGTCGAGCATCGCCGAGACATAGGCCCAGCGTCCGCCCGTATACCAGATACGGTGAATGCCGCCGCCTTCCACTGGCATGAAGCCGATCTGGCGCGGCTCTTCCGGCTTCGAAATGTCGTAGACGGCCATGCCGGCAGTCCAGTTGCGCTTCTTCGGTTCGGCGTAGCTGTGTTCGGCCTTCTCGGCGTGCGAGCCGATGTAATAAGCGCGCTCGTCCTGGAATTCTTCCGCGGCGAACATGTCCATGGCGTTGATCACCAGCAACAGGTCGCCGTGCGTCTGCAGATGAATGGTCCATGTATTGGGCGGCGCCGGCATATATTTGACCGGCTTCGGATCGCGCGGATCGCGCACATCGATGATGCTGAAGCCCTTGGAAAACATGTGGCCGACATAAGCGTGGCCTTTGTTGACCATCACCTGCACGCCATCCGGCCGGCCGCCTTGATCGGTGTGTCCGATCAGTTTCATGTTTCTGGCAAAGTCCGGCTTGGGCAGATCTTGACTGGACATGCGTGTCGTCCCCGATTGCGCGCGGCGTAGCGGTGTTACAGAAATTCACGCTCTTTATTGAACGGCGCGTCCATGGTGTAGCCGTGCGCGGCGCGGTAACCGTCGTAGCGGTAACCTTTGTATTCCAGCACAATCGACACCAGAAACGCGATGAGCACCATGGCGACAATGAACTCCGCCAGCCCCGGCATCGGATATTGCATCAGGCCGCTGGCGATAGCGCCGGCGGCGAAGAAGAAGACGAAATAGCCGGCGGTCTTGTGATAGGCCTCGAAGATGCGCCGGCGTTTGGTCATGTTGTAATGATCGCCGAACCAGGTCTTCGGATCGTTCGGATCGGCGAGATAGTAGTTCTTGCCGCCGTGCCTGCCGCGCAGCCAGCCGCCCATGATCTGCAAACATCCGAGCGCGACGGTGGTCAGGCCGAACAGCGAATGAAACGAGCCGCTGAAGCCGCCGCTGGCCGTCACCGCAACGATCGCGCCGGCGAGCGCGAGACTGATCGAAAATATCAGCCCGTATTTGTGAACGCTGAACCACCACCACTCGATGTGCTTGACGGCGACCTGCCGGTGCAGGCCGGTCAGCGTCGGTTTTGGTTTGCCGAAGCGGATGATGATGATGCAGATCGGCACCAGCACGAACCAGACCGAGACCATCAGGATGGCGTGGTAATCCCAATGAACGGGAACCGTCATTCCCAGAAAATCCAGCGTAACTTCGGTCGGAATGTGCGGCAGGGTGGCGGGCACTGTCATCTCCATCTCGCTTGCCGAATGGGATAATAGGAAACGGCTGTTCGGCAAGCGTAGATTTCAGTCTACCGGCTTTCCGGCCATGCTGCTTTGGCAGTGTGAAAAACTGGCCCTCGGGGCTGGCCGCGCGCTATTCCAGCGTCTCGGCCCCGACATAGGCAATACGCAGCATGTTGGTCGCACCCGGTGTGCCGAGCGGCACGCCGGCGACGACGATGATGCGCTGGCCCGGCTTGGCGAAGCCTTCCTTGAAGGCGATGCGGCACGCACGGTCGACCATGTCGTCCTGATCGTGCGCGTCCTCGGTAACGACGCAATGCACGCCCCACACCACCGCGAGCCGGCGGCCGGTGGCGATATTCGGCGACAGTGCCACGATCGGCGGCCGCGGCCGCTCCCGCGCCATGCGCAGGCCGGTCGAGCCCGATGAGGTCCAGCACACCACCGCGGCAAGATCGAGCGTCTCGGCGATGTGGCGCGCCGCGTCGGCGATGGCGTCGGCGCCGGTTGCTTCCGGCACCGATCGCTGCGCGTCGATGATGCCGCGGAAAAGCTGTTCGCTTTCGATTTCCTCGGCAATGCGGTTCATGGTGGCGACCGCCTCGATCGGATATTGCCCGGCCGCGGACTCCGCCGACAGCATCACCGCGTCGGCGCCTTCGAAGATCGCCGTGGCGACGTCGGAAACTTCGGCGCGCGTCGGCACCGGCGAGGAGATCATCGATTCCAGCATCTGCGTCGCCACCACCACCGGCTTGCCGGCGGCGCGTCCCATGCGCGTCATCAGCTTCTGCACGCCGGGGACTTTCTCCAACGGCATCTCGACGCCGAGATCGCCGCGCGCCACCATCAGCGCATCGGCGACTTCGAGAATTTCGGCGAGGCGATGCACCGCCTGCGGCTTTTCGATCTTGGCCATCAACAGCGCCCGGCCGCGCGTCAGCTTCTTCGCCTCGGCGACGTCCTCGGGCCGCTGCACGAAGGACAGCGCGATCCAGTCGATGCCGGCTTCGAGCGCGGCCTCGAGATCGGACAGATCCTTCTCGGCCAGCGCGGAGACGGGAATGGTCGAATCCGGAACGCTGACGCCTTTGCGGTCGGACAGCTTGCCGCCGACCTCGACGCGCGTGGTCACGCGGCTCGGCTGCACCTCGGTCACGGTGAGGCGCACCTTGCCATCGTCGATCAACAGCGTGTGGCCGACCTGCACGGCGGCGAGAATTTCCGGATGCGGCAGATAGATGCGCGAGGCATCGCCGATCGCCGGATTGGAATCGAGCACGACGGAGTCGCCGGTCTTCACGAGAATCGAGCCGCCGGTGATGGTGCCAAGCCGCAGCTTCGGTCCCTGCAAATCGACCAGAATGCCGATCGGCCGCCCGGTGTCGCTCTCGACTGCGCGGATCATGGCGATCAATTCGCGCATGCGATCCTGGCTTGTGTGACTCATATTGATGCGGAACACGTCGGCGCCGGCGGCGAACAGTTTGCCGATCATCTCCGCGCTGGACGAGGCGGGACCGAGGGTGGCGACGATCTTGGCGCGGCGCAGACGTCTCATCGCTTCAAGCCTTCTCTGCCGTCCTGTGGCGCCTGGGGCGCGTTGGACGGCGGTCGTGATGGACCGCTCGGAGTGCGGGATGGCAGCGGCCGGTCAGGCGGTTGTTCCGCCGTGTCGGTCAACTGCACCGTCCAGGAGCGCTGTTCGTTGGTGTCGACTTCAAAATAGCCGGTCCGGTCATAGCCGCGCGCCAGACAGTTTTCGGTGCCGCGAATGGTGAATTCCTTGTCGCGCGAACACATGAAGGCGTGGCCGGACCACTCGCCGCCGCGGTCATAATCGACAGCATAAATGTAATAATAGCGCGCCACCAGTTCGCCGCGCAGCAGCGTATCGCAAGTCCGCGCCGATACGTTCCACCAGCCTTCGGTGATCCAGCCCTCGGCGTCCTTGTAGCCGAGCGCGACGCCGACCCGGCTGCCGGTGTTGTTGCACAGGCGGAAGTCGGCCAGCGCCGGGCCGAGCGAAATCAGAACCAGCAGCGCGGGCAGGCCGGCGCGGGCGGAGAAGCCTCCAATACAGCGTCGGACGGTGGTGGAAAGCAATGCGGTCACGCGCTCGCTTGTGGAGGTCTGATGGGGTCAAATCGTCCGGCCGGGTTAGGGCCTTTCGATGACGATGGCACGAAAGTCGTTGACGTTAGTATAGGTCGGTCCCGGCTCCAGCAAATCGCCCATTTTTGCGAAAAACCCGGTTGAATCGTTATTGGCGAGGAAGGCGGCGGGATCGAGGCCAAGCGCCCGGGCGCGGGCCTGACTGTCGCCATCGACAATGGCCCCGGCCGGATCGGTGGCGGCGCCGCCGCCGCCATCGGTGCCGTCCGTGTCGCCGGCGATGGCCGCCACATGCGGCATGCCGGCCAGCGCGCCGACCAAAGCGAGGGCATATTCCTGGTTGGGACCGCCTTCACCCCGGCCGCGAATGGTCACGGTCAATTCGCCGCCGGATATGATAACGGCGCGCCGTCCCTGCGCGCGCAGGTCGCGCGCCATGGCGGCATGCGCCAGCGCGACCTCGCGGGCTTCGCCCTCGACGTCGGGCCCAAGCGAAATGCAGTCGTAGCCGGCCGAGCGCACCGCCTCGGCCGCGGCCTGAAGCGAATCCGCCGGCCGTGCCGCCAGCACGAAACGGCTGCCGGCAAAGGCCGGGTCGTTCGGCTTCGGCGATTCATTGGCCGCGTTATTGAGCGCGGTCGCGATGGCTGGCGGCAATACGAGTTTGTATTTGCCGACGATGGCGCGCGCTTCGGCCAGCGTCGACGGATCGGGCACGGTCGGACCCGAGCCGATCACCGCCGGATCGTCGCCCGGCACGTCGGAAATCGCGATGGTGACAATGCTGGCCGGCACGGCGTGGCGCGCCAGCCGTCCGCCCTTGATGCGGGAGAGATGTTTGCGCACCGTATTGATCTCGCCGATATGCGCGCCGGAGCGAAGCAGCGCCCGCGTCACCGCCTGTTTGTCTGCAAACGAAACGCCGCTCGCTGGCGCGATCCAGTTGGCCGATGCGCCGCCCGACACCAGCACCAGCACCAGATCGCCGGCGTTGGCGTCGTCGGCGAGTTCGATCGCCCGCTCGGCGGCTTTCAGTCCGGCAGCGTCCGGCACCGGGTGCCCGGCCTCGATCATGCTGACGATGCGGGTCGGCCGGCCATAACCATGCCGCGCCACCGCGACGCCGCAGAGACGTTCAGCTGGTAGCGCGAGCCGATCGAGATAATAATTCTCCGCGGTCTCGGCCATTGAGCCGGCGGCTTTGCCCGCCGCCAATATAATGACACGGCCACTCGGCGCGGCCGGCAGCAGGCGAGGCAGAAATGCCGCCGGATGCGCGGTTTCTACCGCAATGCGATACAGTGCTGCGAGAAAAGCGCGCAGGTCGTTTTTTGTCTCAACCATCATGCCCACATTTTCAAAAACCTGCTTATATAGGCAAATCGGCCGGCGGGCTTTTATAAAATCCGGCTTACAGCGTCCGCCAAAAGGACGCCGGCAGAGACAGCCGCGGCGGCAATCGGGGGTTCTTACTTTCATCGCAAGGTTCGGCAACACGGTGCGAAGGCTTTCGCGTCTTGCATATCGTCCGGCCGCGCGAGATAGTTGGGACCCCACCGATTGACCGGCGCGATTGTCCTGTCGATTGAATGTGGATCAGGGAGGCGACTAATGATGACAACGAAACGTACATGCTTGACGGCCTTGGCCGTCGCGGCCGTGTCGGCGGCTTTCGCTTATGGCGCGCCGGCGCAGGCACAGGATACGATCAAGATCGGTTGGGCGATTTCCAAGACCGGACCGTTCGCGGCCGGCGCCGCCGTTACCACGCTGCCGAATTATCAGGTCTGGGTGAAGGACGTGAACGATGC
>CAITJJ010000387.1 GCA_903892675.1 uncultured Hyphomicrobiales bacterium
AAAGAAAAAGCCGGCCGCGCACAAAGTCACGCGCACCACGGCCCGCCACGTTCCGCATTACACCACCCCGCCCGGCTATCGCACGCCCGAGCAGATCGAGCGCGCGCGCCGCGCCGAGATCAACCGCTCGCGCCGCGCCTATTACCGCGCCGGCGGCCAGCAGATTTATTACTGGAAGGACCCCGATCCGCGTTTCTATCGCGGCCGCTGGAACGGCGGCAGCTTCGGCCCGTGCTGGACGCAGACGCCGATCGGCCCGATGTGGAATTGCGGGCAATAGCGCGCGCGGTTCGGCCCTCTCCGTCGGCTGTGGAACATAAGCCGCCTCCGGGTGTTGCCGTTCCGATCGGCAATGGGGCAGATGCCGATGCTCTCCGTCACTTTTGGCTGCCGCCGCTTGCTTAAGCGCGCAAGGACAGCATTATGTAGTTGTTCATCCAGCGGCAGAACATCCTCTTCTTCCGGAAGCAGCTCGCTGAACAGCCGTCCGAGGCGCAGCGGCGGCTGCTGTTGACGCTTCTGGCCGAGGAAGAAGCCAAGCCCCGCGGTTCCCCCGGCGCGACGGGCGCGCTCGCCTGACGCCAAAAATTCCGGGTTGCCCGTCGCGGCTCTACGCCGCCTTCGGCTTGGTCGGGTGGTGCCGCAGCACTTCGCGGATTTGCGACGTCGTTTTGCCGCGCACGTCATAGCCGCGCCGCTCCAGCGCCGTGAGCGCTGCGTCCTTCAACAGCGCCAGCGCCGCCTGTTTTGTCTTACGCAACGCAACGCGCTCGTCGGACATGATCTGTCCTCCGCACCACAACTCAGAATATGTATGAACCGATTTAACGCGCGCGTCGATGCAAGGTTCCGCCCGCCAGCGCATAGCGCGTTGTGGTATCGCGCAGGCGGTACCTCCTGCGAAGTACTAGGCGCGGTCTTTGGCGTCGTAGACCTTCACCTGCGCCTTCGCGTCGCGGTGCTTCAGCTCGAGGCCGGCCTTGAGCGCGGCGGTCAGGCTGACGAATTCGGAAACGAACTTGCCGCCGACCTCGACGATAAAGCCGTCATGCGGAGCGGTGTGCGCGGGAGCGTTTTGCATCGGACGCCTCATGTTTCGCCGCGCGCTGTGGCGCCGCGATGTGAAAGCTTACTCCCCCGAGCATTGCTTCACCTTTAAACGATCCGGTTAACGAATCCTTTATCGGACCGCTCAAAGGCCATGCACCCGGCCAGTACCTCCGCGAGTTCCCATGCGGTGCCTCACGCCTTCTGCCGGTCGTTGTCGATCGGCACCACCTGCCCGCTGATCGACTTCGCCGATGGAGATGCCAGAAACACCGCGAGCTGCGCGATGTCCTTCGGATCGATGAAAGCCTTGATCGACTGGCCGGCGAAAGCGTCGGCCTTCACCTCGTCCATCGACTTGCCGGAAATCTGCGCGCGGCCCTGGAACACGCGCACGATGCGGTCGCCCTCGACCGCGCCCGGCGCGATCGCATTGGCGCGGATGCCCCATTTGCCAAGCTCGATCGCCAAAGTCTTGGTGAAGCCGATCACCGCCCATTTGGTCGCGGCATAAGGCGAGCGGTTCTCGAAGCCGAAGCGGCCGGCGACCGAGGCCATGTTGATGATGCAGCCATAGTCGGATTTCTTCAGATGCGGAATGGCCAGCCGCGACACGTCGAACATCGAGGTGAGGTTGACGGCGAGCACCTTGTCCCAGTCGTCCGGCGGATACTGGTCGACCGGCAGCGTTAAGCCCGCGATGCCGGCATTGTTGATCAGCACATCGAGCCCGCCGAGCGCGGCAATCGCCTCCGGCACCATGCGCTCGATCTC
>CAITJJ010000388.1 GCA_903892675.1 uncultured Hyphomicrobiales bacterium
AATTCGAGATTGTTTCAGTCGAATACCATCAAGCGTAAAAAATACTAGGCCGGCAATCACGGGCCGGCTGTGACACAGATCACATATTCGGTGTGCGCTATCGACCGTACGCTGCTACGGATAGAAAGAGGCATTGCTTCGCACTATGTTTAGTCATTCGTTCGGATCGGCCATGGCTTAAGCGGCGTTTTCTTAAAAGTGCTTGAATGAAATGCCTTCAGGTCGATTTGTTTCATTTCAGGCTATAATTATTCTTCGGCGAAGTGCCGGGTTCAGGCGCTATGCTGCCGTTTCGTGACCTTGGCGGCCCGCATTGGCCCAGCGGAACCACGACATGCATCGCCGCTTTTCATGCCGCTCGCGCATTGCTAGCGTGGCGCTCGATTGAAAAGGAACCAAAGCATGAGTACGCTTGACGCGGTACTGAAACGCATCGACCAGGATATCGATCAAAGCGTCGAGCGGCTGTTTTCTCTGCTCCGTATTGCCTCGATATCGACCGATCCGGCCTACAAGGACCAGTGCCGTGCCGCGGCCGAGCATGTCGCCGCCGATTTGGCGTCGATCGGCTTCGAAACCAGCGTGCGGCCGACGGATGGTCATCCGGTCGTCGTCGGAAAGTCGAATGGCAGCGGCGCCGCCGGCCCGCGCGTGCTGTTTTACGGCCATTACGACGTGCAGCCGGTCGATCCGCTCAATTTGTGGCAGTCGCCGCCGTTCGAGCCGCGTATCGAAACCTTGCCCGATGGCCGCAAGATCATCGTCGCGCGCGGCGCCTGCGACGATAAAGGCCAGGCGATGACCTTTATCGAGGCCTGCCGGGCCTACAAGACGGTCACCGGCTCACTGCCACTGTCGATTACAACTATGATCGAGGGCGAGGAGGAGTGCGGGTCGAAAAACCTGTTCGCTTTCGTGCGCGACAATGCCGAGGAGTTCAAACTCGACCTCGCTTTGGTCTGCGATACCGCGATGTGGGACGCCCAGACCCCGGCCGTGACCACCTCGCTGCGCGGGCTGGTTTATGAGGATGTGAAAATCACCTGCGCCGACCGTGATTTGCACTCTGGCGTCTTCGGCGGCGCGGCACAGAACCCGATCCGCCTGCTGGCCAAGATCCTGGGTGCACTATGGGATGACAATGGCCGCGTCACTATTCCAGGATTCTATGACGGCGTCAGTGAATTGCCTGCCGACATCAAAGCCGACCTCAAAGGCCTCGGCCTGACGTCGGAGAAATTCCTTGGGCCGATCGGCCTGAAGATTCCCGCCGGCGAAAAGGACCGCATGCTGATCGAACTGGTCACCACGCGGCCGACTGCCGAGATCAACGGCATCATCGGCGGTTATACCGGTGAGGGCGCCAAGACTGTCATTCCGGGGGAAGCCTCGGCCAAGGTGTCGTTCCGCCTGGTCGGCGATCAGGACCCGGTGAAGATCCGGGACAATTTCCGCGCTTTCGTGCGCGCGCGGATGCCGTCGGATTGCAAGGTCGAATTCGGCAATTTCGGGCTGGGTGGCGCGTTACAGCTGTCGTTCGACAATCCGGCGCTCAACAAGGCACGCGCCGTGCTCGGCGAGGAGTGGGGCAAGAAAGCGGTGGCGGTCGGCGCCGGCGGCTCGATCCCGATCGTGTCGGATTTCAAGAGCGTGCTGGGCATGGACTCGCTTCTGGTCGGCTTCGCGCTGGATGACGACCGGGTGCATTCGCCGAACGAGAAATTCGACCTCACCTGCTACCATAAGGGCATCCGCTCCTGGGCGCGTATTCTGCACGCGCTGGCGGAGAAATAGCCGCTGCCGGCTATTTCTTCAGCCGGTATCCGGTCTTGAAAATCCACCAGATGGTGACGAGGCATAGACTCAAGAACACAAGAGTCATGCCGAGGCTGACCAGCGGGCTGACGTCGGCGATCTCGAAGAAGCTCCAGCGGAAGCCGGAGATCAGATAAACAACCGGATTGAACAGTGTGACCGTCTGCCAGAACGGCGGCAGGACATGTGTCGAGTAGAAAGTGCCGCCGAGGAACGTCAACGGCGTGATGATCAATAGCGGGATGATCTGCAATTGCTCGAAGCCATCGGCCCAGATGCCGATGATGAAGCCGAACAGGCTGAAGGTAATCGCGGTCAGCACCAGGAACGTCAGCATCCAGAACGGGTGCGCGATATGCAGCGGCACGAACAGCCATGACGTGGCCAGAATGATCAGGCCAAGAATGATGGACTTGGTCGCCGCCGCGCCGACATAGCCGCAGGCGATCTCGAATGAGGAAACCGGCGCCGACAGCAATTCGTAGATCGTACCGGTGAAGCGCGGGAAGTAAATGCCGAACGAGGCGTTCATGGTGCTTTGTGTCAGCAGCATCAGCATGATCAGGCCGGGCACGATAAAGGCGCCATAGGCGACTCCCTCGATCTCGGTGATGCGTGAGCCGATGGCCGCGCCGAACACGACGAAATAAAGCGACGTCGAGATTACCGGCGAGACGATGCTCTGCCAGATGGTGCGCATGGTGCGCGCCATTTCGAATTTGTAGATGGCAAGGATGGCGTGGCTGTTCATGACGCGGCTCCGGCGCTGCTATGAACAAGGCCGATGAAAATGTCCTCCAGCGAGCTTTGCGTCGTCTGTAGATCGCGGAAGCGGATATTGAGGCGGGCAAGATCGCTCAGCAGCGCAGTGACGCCGGTACGTTCGGCATTGGTGTCGTAGGTAAAAACCAGTTCGTGGCCGTCATTGGCCAGCGCCAGATTATGCGTGGCAAGCTCCGCCGGCACCGCGTCAAGCGGCTTCTGCAAATGCAGCGTCAACTGCTTTTTGCCGAGCTTGCGCATCAGTTCCGCCTTGTCCTCGACCAGAATGATCTCACCTTTGCTGATGACGCCGATGCGGTCGGCCATATCCTCGGCTTCTTCGATGTAATGGGTCGTTAGAATGATGGTGACGCCGGAGGCGCGCAGATCGCGCACCACCTGCCACATGTCCTTGCGCAATTCGACATCGACGCCGGCGGTCGGCTCGTCGAGAAACAGCACCTGCGGCTCATGCGACAGCGCCTTGGCGATCAGCACGCGCCGCTTCATGCCGCCGGACAGCGTCATGATCTTGTTGTCCTTCTTGTCCCACAGCGACAGGTCCCTGAGGATCTTTTCGATATGCGCCGGGTTCTTCGGCTTGCCGAACAGGCCGCGGCTGAACGACACGGTGTCCCACACCGTCTCGAAAGCGTCGGTAGTCAGTTCCTGCGGCACCAGCCCGATCAGCGCGCGCGCGGCGCGATAATCGTCAAGAATGTCGTGGCCATCGACCGTCACTGTTCCTGCCGTCGGTTTGACGATGCCGCAGATGACGCCGATCAACGTCGTCTTGCCGGCGCCATTGGGACCGAGCAGGGCGAAGATTTCACCGCGCCTGATGTCGAGGTTGATGGTCTTGAGCGCCTGGAAGCCGGAGGCATAGGTTTTCGACAGGCCGCTGATGGTGATGATCGATGTCATGAATTTTTCGCGCAGGAGGAGGGGGCCGCGATCGGCATATAGGCGGCGATGCGCTCCTGCGCCAGACCCGTCCGCGACGCTAATCCGGTTAACGCCCCGTGGCCAGAGAACCGAGATCGGCCAAGGTCTCCGCCGGTGCGAAATCGAGATATTCGTCGGGCATCCGGCCGCGATTGACCCAGATGCCGCGGAAGCCGACCGAGACGCTGGCCATCACATCCCAGCGGTTGGACGACACGAAGGTGACGTCCTTCGGCGCGCAATTGTAGTGCGCGGTGACCAGCGCATAGACCTCCGGCCGCGGCTTGAACATTTTCAGGCTGTCGACCGACAGGACGCCGTCGAGATCGCCGCCGATGCCCGCATTGTCGACCGCGCCCTTCAGCATCGCCGGCGATCCGTTCGACAGAATGCCGGTCTTGTGGCCGGCGGCTTTCAGACCCTTCAGCGCGGCGCGCGCGTCGGGAAAGGCGTCGAGCTTGAAATAGGCGTCCAGCAGGCTCGCTTTGAGCGATTTCGGCACCGACGGCACCCGCGCCAGCGCATAATCCAGCGCGCGTTCGGTCAGCACCCAGAATTCGGCGTAATGCCCGGCAAGCGTTAGCGTCCAGGTATATTCCAGCTGTTTGGTGCGCCAGATATCCGACATCCGGTCGGCGTCAGGCCCGGCCTGCGCGCGAAAACGCCCGATCGCGGCGTGCACGTCGAACAATGTGCCGTAGGCATCGAAAACATAGATGGACGACATTTTATCCCCCCGGTTCGTTGCGCTATGCTTGCAAAGCGTGGCCATAAGCGCAAAGAAAATGTCGTCACGAAAAGGTGTTGGGAGAGACTTATATGGCGCTGGCGCAGGACCTGTCGAAAACCTGGACCTTCTACGAAGGCGACTGGCACGAAGGCAACGTGGCGATCATGGGCACGCGTACCCATGCCGCGCTGTTCTGCTCGTCGGTGTTCGACGGCGCGCGCGCTTTCGAGGGCGTGGTGCCCGATCTCGATCTGCATTGCCAGCGGGTCAATGCCTCGGCCACGGCGATGATGCTCGATCCGGTCTGTTCGGCGGAAAAGTGGGTAAGCCTGACCCGTGACGGACTGAAGAAATTCAGCGCCGACGCCGCGCTTTATATTCGCCCGACCTATTGGGCCGAGCGCAGCGGCAAATTGATGATCGCGCCGGACGCGGATTCCACGCAGTGGTGCCTGACCATGTATGAGGCGCCGATGCGCCCGCCGGAAGGCATGTCGATTACTCTGTCGCCGTTCCGCAAGCCGACCGCCGAGACCATGCCGGTCGACGCCAAGGCCGGCTGTCTCTATCCCAATAATGCCCGAGCCCTGGTCGAATCAAACAGGCGCGGATTTTCAATGCCGGTCATGTGCGACGCGCTCGGCAATGTCGCCGAATTCGCCAGCGCCAATCTGTTCATGGCCAAGGACGGCGTGGTGTTCACGCCTGCGCCGAACGGCACGTTTCTCAACGGCATCACGCGCCAGCGCGTCATCGGCCTGCTGCGGGGCGCCGGGGTCGACGTCGTCGAGACGACGCTCACTTATGCCGATCTTGAAAATGCCGACGAGATTTTTTCCTCCGGCAACTATTCCAAGGTGATGCCGGTCAATCGCATCGACGCGCGCTCGCTCCAGCCCGGCCCGCTCTATCGCAAGGCGCGCGAGCTTTATTGGGCTTATGCGCACGCTTAAATTTTCTCGCGCGCGGCGATGACCTGCTCGGCCGCGGCGATGCCGGTGAGATAAGCGCCATGCGCGGTCGAGAAGTCATGCGCCGAACAGGCCTCGCCGGCAAAGAACAGACGCTCGTCGATGGGGGCCGCCAACACCGCGCGTTCGTAGGCGGCGCCCGGCACCGCATAAGAGTACGAGCCGCGCGCGTAGGGGTCGCTGCCCCAAGGGTGAATCAGCAGCGGCTTTATCCGCCGGGCGAAATCGTTGCCGAGATGCGCGGTCAGCTCGGCGACCGCGAAATCGAAGAACGCCGCTTCGCCGCCCGCCTCCAGATCGCGGGCGCATTGCCCGGCATAGAAACACTCGATCATCGGCCGGCCGAACGGCCGCATGTGATAGGTGCCGGTGCCGGCGCGCTCGACATTGCCGAACAGTCGGCCGCCGGCTGAAAATTCCTCCGGCTGCTCCAGCGACAGGAATAATTTATCGGCGAGGCCCAGCGGCAGCAGCGACGCCGCCCGCGTCTTCTCCGGCAAGGCCGGCGAGAAGAAATCTTCCCGTTCGGCCAGCACATTGGTCGGCAGGGTGATGATGGCGCGGTCGGCGGCGATGTCGCCTTGCGCCGTTTCGATTCTCAAACGCTTGCCGCGGTGATCAATGCGGGTCACCGCGCAATCGAACACGACCGGCACACCGGCGCCGTGCGCGGCGATCGCAGTGCCGTAACCTTGCTCGACGCGCCAGTTTACCTCGGTGTCGTGATAGTGCTCGAAGTCGAGCGCCGACATGCGCCCGAGTTCGGTGCCGCTGATATAGGTGCCGATGGCGGTGATGAGATTGTTCCAGCGGTTGCCGGGCTCGAGCACGGCGGCGGCGGGCATGTCTTTGCCGTTGGCGACCGCAGCGCTCAGGCGCTCGAAAAACGCGCCCATCGCGGCGTTGAATTCATTCTGCTCGCCCGGTTTGAAGACGCCCGGCAGCGATGGCCGAGACCAGGGCGGCGCGCTCCTGTCGATGGTGAGCCCTTGCGTTTCGACGAT
>CAITJJ010000389.1 GCA_903892675.1 uncultured Hyphomicrobiales bacterium
CGCCGAGCTTTTCCTGACTCATGCTCAGCATCATCCGGCGCATGCGCACGCGTGAGCCGACGTGCTTGTCGATCGGATTGGGAGCCTTCTTAGCCATAAATATCTCCTATGCCTCCATTGTGGAGCGTAATGTCACAGGTACTCCCCCTTATGCAATCCGTCATTTTCCGCCTGCCAGAAGTACGCCGAAAGAAGAATGAAAATTACTGATAATTATCAATAGTTTTCACAGAGTAAGAACGTTTATTAGTATTTTGCAACGCGGCAGTTATTATTTTTCTATAGCAACTTCGCCCTTTTTTATCGCCTCGGTTCAATCTATGAGCGCAACCTCCGGCGCGCAACCGACAGCAAACTTGCAACCAACAATAGAATCAATGGGTATTCGCCCAGCGCAACAAAAAGTGTGGGGGATAACGCTTTGGGAAGGCCCGCATCGAACACTCCCTCAACTCCCAGTGGCAGCGACTGCACAACCCTGCCGACCGGGTCGATGACGCCGGAAATACCTGTATTCGCAGCGCGTACCAGCGGCAGACCTTCGGCGACGGCGAGCATGCGCGCTTGCTGAAAATGCTGATAAGGCCCGGTGCTGATGCCGAACCAGCCATCGTTGGTGACATTGACCAGCCAGCCGGGCCGCTCGCCGGCCGGCACCGCGTCGCCCGGGAAAATCGCCTCGTAACAGATCAGCGGCATCATCTTCGGCGCGCCAGGCACCTCCATGGCGCGGCGCCGGCTGCCGGAAAGAAACCCGCCAACCTGTTTGGTGAGCTGGCGCAAGCCAAGGCGCTCGAGCAGGCTTTGAAACGGCAAATATTCGCCGAACGGCACCAGATGCACTTTGTCGTAGATGCCGTGGATCGAGCCGTCGGGATCGATGACGTAAACCGAATTATAGGCGCGTGGGCCAGCCGCCGACGCTGCCGGACGCACCGCGCCGGTGATCAATTCGGTCCCCGGTTTTAGCATGGCAGCTATCCGCGCAAGCGCGTCCGGTTCACGCGCCAGGAAGAATGGAAAGGCCGATTCCGGCCAGATCAGATGCGTCGCGTCATGCACGCCGCTCGACTGCGGCCCGGTGGCCCGATCGGATAACGCCAGATAGCGGGCAATCAGTTCATCCTTGGCGGCGTAATTGAACTTCACGTCCTGCTGCAGATTAGGCTGCATGACGCGCAGCTTGACGTTCGGCACATAGGTTGTCGGGTTTCGTGACAGCCGCGCCGTGCCGTAGGCCGTCAGGCCGGCCAGCACCAGAAAACCGATGAGCAGCACGCGATAGGGACGTGGCGTATCGGTCCGATCATCGGCCAGCACCGCCGGACTGGCGCAAACCGCCAGCGCGACGAAGGTCAGCCCCCAGATACCGATCAGCGAAACGCTTTGCCCCAGCACCAAGGGCTCGGTCAGCGCGTAGCCGAACGTATTCCAGGGGAAGCCGGTAAGCAGGTGGCCGCGCAGCCACTCCGCCATCGTCATTGTCGCCGCCAATGCCAGAATGCGCTGCGGCCCGCGCACCCAGATCAGACGCGCGGCGGCCAGTCCGAGGCCGGTAAAAATCGCCAGATAGGCCGGCAAGCCGGAAACGGCGACCGGCAGCAGCCAGCCGAAAGTTTTCGCATCGACCAGGAAAGCATAGCCAACCCAGTAAAGCCCGGCGACGAAATAGCCGAAGCCAAAACACCAGCCGGCAATGCCGGCGGTCCAGGCGCCGCTCCAGCGGCCGGCGGCGGAGCCATCGACCAGCCAGACCAGCACCGGTAGCGTCACGAACAGAATTGGCCAGGCATTGAACGGCGCCAGCGCCAAAGCCGACGCGGCGCCGGCGATCAGAGCGATGAGCGCGCGCCGCCAGCCGAAGGCGAGCACGGTGGCATGCGCGGTCTGTGTGGCGAGACGGGCGATCACGGACGGCGCTTGCCCGTGGACACGGCGACCGGGGTCCGGCTTTCATCTTTTTGCGGAGCCGGCTCATCGAGATTGAGCGTCGGCGGCGCGTGGCCCGCCAGCACCGCGTCCGGCTCAGCGCGCTTGCGCGCGGGTTCGCGCGCGGGCTCGCTTGGCGGTTCGCGCCCGGTTTCGCGCGGCTTCTGGCGCTTCTCGGTCAGACGGCTGATGCGAACGCGCTTGACGCGGCGCGGGTCGGCGTCGAGCACTTCGAATTCAAACAGGCCAGGGCCGGGGATGAGTTCGCCGCGCAGCGGCAACCGTCCGGCGCGCGTGACCAGATAGCCGCCCAAAGTATCGACTTCCTCGGCGGCGTCGC
Organism: uncultured Hyphomicrobiales bacterium; assembly: GCA_903892675.1. GTDB lineage: Bacteria > Pseudomonadota > Alphaproteobacteria > Rhizobiales > Xanthobacteraceae > Pseudolabrys. The sequence goes on from CAITJJ010000389.1 coordinate 2,270, forward strand.
CGACGTCGAAATCGTGGCCGACGATGGCGACGACGTCTTCTATCTTGGCACGCGCATCGGCGATGTAGGAGCCATTCGGCTGGCGCACGACGTCGGCGCTCTCGTCTTCGTCATGTTCGTCGGCGATCTCGCCGACGATCTGCTCGACGATGTCCTCGATCGAGACAATGCCGTCGGTGCCGCCATATTCGTCGACCACCAGAGCCAGATGAATCTGCTTGGCCTGCATGCGCTCCAGCAGATCGATGACGCGGGCCGACGGCGGCACGAACAGGATTTCGCGCACGATCTTGGCCGCCGACAAAGGCATGGCGAGATCCAGCGTCTTGAAATCGAGTCCGGCCGGCAGCGGCTTCTTGCGCTTGGCGTTCTTTTCCGGATCGACCGCAGCGCGCGCGGTCATGAAGGCGATCAGATCGCGGATATGGACCATGCCGATCGGATCGTCGAGCGTATCGTCATAGGCGACCAGCCGCGAATGCCCGGCGCCCTCGAACACCTTGACCAGTTCGCCGATCTGGATGTCCTGCTGAACGGCGATGATGTCGGCGCGCGGCACCATGACGTCGCCGACACGGCGTTCGCGCAGGCCCAGGATGTTCTTGAGCATCCGGCTTTCTTCAGGCGAGAAGCCGGATTCGTTCGGTGTCAGGTCGTCGAGCACGTCCTTGAGATCGGCGCGGATCGAGCCCGGCTTGAGACCGAACAGCGCGCGAAACGTGCGCGAGAACCAGTTGCCGCCGTTCTCGTGCGCGCGCGTCACCGGCACCGGCAAATGGCGCGGCTCGAACGGCGAATTATCGACGTCGCTGTCGGGCATGGCGGTCAGGCGCCGTTCGGGTCGCGGCTGCTATTGAGCCAGGGATCTGGCAAATCCATGCGGGTCATGATCCTGCTCTCGAGAGTTTCCATCTCGGTGGCTTGTGCGTCGTCCTGGTGATCGTAACCGACGAGGTGGAGATAGCCGTGAATCGTGAGGTGAGCGAGGTGATTGAGAAAGTCGCGGTCTTCATCGGCGCATTCCCGCGTCAGCGTTTCATAGGCGATGACGATATCGCCGAGAATCCCGGCGGCGCCTTTGGCCATGGTCGCAGGCGCCGGAAAAGATAAAACATTGGTCGGCTTGTCGATGCCGCGCCATTCGTTGTTCAAAACGCGCACGGCCGAATCATCGGTCAGCAGGATACTCACTTCGCCGCCCGATGTTGAGTGCGCGGCGGCGGCGGCGATGGCCGCGCGCACGGTTCGCTCCGCCTCAGGCTGTGCGTCCCAGAGCGGCGACTGCACCTCGATTTCGACCGCCGGGGGAGCTTTGGCGGGTCTGGGTTTGGATTTGCTGGCGGGACTCATCGCCGGTCCCCGCGGATCGGCGCGGCGCGGTCATAGGCCTCGACGATGCGCTGCACGAGTTCGTGGCGAATGACGTCCTGCGCCGAGAAGGCGACATGGCCGACGCCCTCGACGCCGTCCAGGAGGCGCACGGCTTCCGACAGGCCGGACACCTGGCCCGGCGGCAGGTCGACCTGGCTTGGATCGCCGGTGACGATCATGCGGCTGTTCTCGCCGAGGCGGGTGAGAAACATTTTCATCTGCATCGACGTCGTGTTCTGTGCCTCGTCGAGGATGACACAGGCATTGGCGAGCGTGCGGCCGCGCATGAAGGCAAGCGGCGCGATTTCGATGTCGCCGGATTCCAGCGCGCGCTCGACGATGCGCACATCCATCAGGTCGTGCAGCGCGTCGTAAATCGGCCGCAGATAGGGATCGACCTTCTCGCGCATGTCGCCGGGCAGAAAGCCGAGACGTTCGCCGGCTTCGACCGCCGGACGCGACAGGATGATGCGGTCAACTTCCTTGCGCTCGAACATTTGTATCGCTTGCGCCACCGCGAGCCAGGTCTTGCCGGTGCCGGCCGGGCCGGTGCCGAAGACCAGCGAATACTTCTTCAATGCGCGGATGTAGCCGTCCTGCGCGGCGGTGCGGGCGCGCACCGGGCGCTTGCGCAGATTGATTTCCTCGAAGGCGATGCGGCCGGTGAGATCGAAGTCGAACAGCGAGCCTTGCGCGATGGCCTGGCGGATGACGCCTTCGACGTCGCCGGTCGTGACGTCCTGGCCGCGCTTGAGCTGCTCGTAGAGACCTTCGAGCACGCGGCGGGCCTGTTCGCAGGCGCCACGCGAGCCGTCGAGCGCGACGTGATTGCCACGCGAGTCAGCTTTGACGCCGAGCCGCCGCTCGACCAGTGCGAGATTCTGGCCGTACTGGCCGAACAGCGCGGAGGCCAGCTTGTTGTCCTCGAAAGCGAGCACGATCTGCGTTGTCGCCGTTTCCTCGGAAACGGCGGCGGGCGGGATCACGGGATCCGATGTTCGCAAGGTTGCTCTCAAGCTCCCAAAGTGGCGTGCGCCGGGCCGCGGACTGTTTGCGTCAATTCGCCGAACAAAGTGTTGGCGCCGACATCGGTGATGACGACCTTGACGATCGAACCGATCAACGAAGGCTGCGCCATCACATGCACCGATTGCAGATATGGGGATCGGCCGACCAGTTGCCCAGTGAGCTTGCCCGGCTTTTCGACCAGAATATCCATGGTTTTGCCGACGAATGAGGCGTTAAACGCCCGCCATTGGCGGGTAATGACGGCCTGAAGCCGTTGCAGGCGCTCGGCCTTTTCCGCTTCCGGCACCTGCTCCGCCAGCTCGGCAGCCGGCGTGCCCGGGCGCGACGAATACATGAAGGTGTAGGCGGTTGCGAAATTGACCTCTTCGGCCAAGGCCAGCGTGTCGCGAAAATCCTGCTCGGTCTCGCCGGGAAAGCCGACGATGAAGTCCGAGGTGAATGCGAGATCGGCGCGCGCCGCGCGCAGGCGGGCGATCGCTTCGAGATAGTCGGCGCGTGTATGCTTGCGGTTCATCGCCGCCAGCATCCGGTCGGAGCCGGACTGCACCGGCAGATGCACGTAGGGCATCAGCGCCGGCAGATCGCCATGCGCCGCGATCAGGTCGTCGCACATGCCGCTCAACATATCGCGTGGATGGCTGGTCATGTAGCGCAGGCGCGCGATGCCGGGCACGCCAGCCAGACGGCGCAGCAACTGACCGAGAGCGACCGGCGCGCCGCTGGCGTCGAGACCGTGATAGGCGTTGACGTTCTGGCCGATCAAGGTGACTTCGCGCACGCCTGACGCGGCAAGCCGTTCGACATCGGCAATGATCTTATGAACCGGACGCGACACTTCCGCGCCGCGCGTATAGGGCACAACGCAGAAGGTGCAGAACTTGTCGCAGCCTTCCTGCACGGTGACGAAGGCCGAGATGCCGCGCTTGGCAATGGCCTGCGGCGACGGTTGCGCCAAAGCGTCGAATTTGTCCTCGAGAGGAAATTCGGTATCGACGATCGTCTCGCCGCCGCGCGCACGCGCCAGCAACGACGGCAGACGGTGATAATTCTGCGATCCGACGACGAGATCGACGCTGTCGGTACGGCGGACAATTTCCTTGCCCTCCGCCTGGGCGACGCAACCTGCGACCGCGATCAGCATCTGGCGTCCATCCGCGTTCGCCGCGTCCTTTAGCTCGCGCATGCGGCCGATTTCCGAATAAAGCTTGTCGACCGCTTTTTCCCGGATGTGACAGGTGTTGAGAATGACGAGATCGGCGTCGGCCGGACTCGCGGTCTCGACGTATCCCTCGGGCGCCAACGTATCCGCCATACGATGTGAATCGTAGACGTTCATCTGGCAGCCGAAGGATTTGACGTGGACTTTGCGCGGACTGTTCATGCCGTCTCGTGTGAACTCTGTCTCTATCCTAGCCTGTCATAGCCAGGCTTGTCGCTTCACGCCACACCATTGATTTAAATGGCCTTTTGAGGCGCGCCGCCATGCACAGGGCGCGCCCGGCCGAGCAAAGTCGCGCTGGTGAGGGCGCGCACCGCGTCTTCGACCTGCTTGGCCAGCACCTTGCGGTCGGTCGCGGCGTCGGCGGCGATCGGCTCGCCATAGCTGATGACCGCATCGTAAGCGCCGCGCGCCATGAAGGCCTTGATGTGCGGCATGAAATCGAGGTCGCCATACCAGGCGACCAGCGGGCGGTGTTGTCGCCCCATCGGTATGCCGTTGAGATGCGTGTAGCAGATCGACATGGGCTGGATCAGTACGCCGCCTTCGGCGCGCGCGGCGGCCTCACGAACCGCGCCGATCAGCGCCGAGCGAAACGGCAGCACGCGGTTGCCGTCGTTCGATGTGCCCTCGGCGAACAGCACCATCGATACGCCGGAGGCCAGGCGCTGCACCATCTCGGCGATCGAATCGCCGGTCTGCAGACGGCGCGAGCGATCGACGAATACAGTGCGTTGCAGCCGCGCCGCGGTGCCGACCAATGGCCATTTGGCGACTTCGATCTTGGCGACGAAGGCGATCCGCATCACCGATCCGATCGCGAGAATGTCGGCCCAGGAATTATGATTGGACACGAACAGAACCGCGCGGTCGCGCACCGGCTCACCGACGATTCGTACGCGAAGGCCAAGCACCCAGCATAAAGTGCGATAGTAGCGGACAGCGATAGTGCCCCAACCCGGCAGGCCTAACTTGTCGAGCAGCCACTGCGCGCCGATGAGCAGCGGCGTCATGGTGAAGAAGAAAAGCGCGACGAGCAGAGGGCGCAGCATCAAGACGTCTTGTCGTCTTTGAGCGGCACGGCATAAAGCTCGAGCCGGTGATCGATCAGCCGGTAGCCGAGCTTGCGCGCCACCTCGGCCTGCAGGCGTTCGATCTCCTCGGACTGGAATTCGATCACCTCGCCGTTGCGCAGGTTGATCAGATGGTCGTGGTGGCCTTCGGTCGAGGTCTCGTAACGCGCGCGGCCGTCGCGGAAATCGTGCCGCTCGATGATGCCGGAATCCTCGAACAGCCGCACCGTGCGATAAACGGTGGAAATCGAAATGCGGTCATCGACCTTGGCGCAACGCCGGTACAGTTCCTCGACATCCGGATGGTCGTCGGAATCCGCCAGCACGCGCGCAATGGTACGCCGCTGCTCGGTCATGCGCATACCCTTGGCGGCGCAAAGCGCTTCGATGTTTCGCGGCTCGGGCGTGGTCTTTTCAGGCGCTGGCACGATGACTGTCTCGATAATGGTGGCGTATCGGATCGGACCGGGAGCTTAGCCAATATCCCGGCGCAGCACCAATGCGGCGGCGGTCTTGCCCCCGGCCTGCGGGTAATAATTGGCCCTTCGCGAGACTTCCCGGAATCCGGCGCGGCCGTATAGCTTCACCGCCGGCGCATTGTGCTCGTCGACCTCCAGAAACACCGTGCGGACGCCGAGGCCGGCCAGCCGCCGCAGATGTAGATTGAGCAATTGCCGCGCCAATCCGCGCCCCTGGTGGCTGCGCGCAACCGCGACCGACAGAATTTCCGCCTCGTCGGCGGCCAGCCGCGACATGATGAAGCCGGCAAAGCGACGGCCTGCCAGCGCACGCTGCGCGACCACCGCGCGATCGGTGAGCAGGCCTTCGACCTCCTGCTCGCTCCAGCCGCGCCGGAACGAGGCGGCGTGCAAGGCGGCGATTGTCCGCGCATCGCGCGGCTGCGCGTCGGAGAGGACCGGCGCGGGCCGCACAAACAATCGCCTCAGAAATCCGATCATCGGCGCGCCAGCCGCGCCGCGCTTTGCGGCTGCGCATCGGGCGGGCGCAAGTACAGCGGCTTGGGCGGCGAGGCTTCTTCAGAGATGGCGGCGCCCGCGCGCGCCACCCAGTCGATATCCGGCGCGGCGCGCTGCTCGACCGCGCACGGCGCCGGACCGCGCCAGGCATCGGCCAGAATGTTCGCGGCATTACCGACCAGGCGCGGCGCGCCGACGGCCGACAGTCTTACGGCTTCGGCTATCGGCACGACGCAGGGCGCCACCAGAACCTCACCACCGCTCGCCCACACTTGCAGATAGACATGATCGTGCCGCGCATCGATCGCGGCGACGACCGGCAAGTTCGCGTCGGCGGCGAGGAAGGGCGCGGCAAAGGCAGACAAAGTGGATAGCCCGACGACCGGTTTGCCGGCGGCAAGGGCGAGACCGCGCGCCGCCGCGATGCCGACGCGCAGCCCGGTGAAACTGCCGGGGCCTGTGGTCACGGCGATGCGGTCGATCGCCGTGAAATCCGCGCCGCTCGTATCCAGCACGCGCGCGATCAACGGCATCAATGCTTCGGCATGGCCGCGCGCCATCGGTATCGATTCGCGCGCAATGATTTCACCGCGTTCGGTATCGAGGATGGCGGCCGAACAGGCCTCCAGCGCGGTGTCGATGGCGAAGATTCGCATAAGTTAGTTTAGCACCGCGCGCGCCAATGACGGCGCGATTAAACCGGTCGGATCTCAATCACTTCGGGTACGAAATGCTTGATCAGGTTCTGGATGCCGTGCTGCAAGGTCGCCGTCGACGACGGGCAACCCGAGCAGGCGCCCTTCATTTGCAGGAACACGATGCCTTCCTTGTAGCCCTTGAAGGTGATGTCGCCGCCATCGCCGGCCACGGCAGGCCGTACCCGCGTCTCAATCAGGTCCTTGATGATGGCGACCGTCTCGCCGTCTTTCTCGTCGAAGAACTCATCGTCGTCAGGCTGCGCCTGCGCGCCGGCGCCGGCCGCGACCAAAGGCGCGCCCGACATATAGTGTTCCATGATGGCGCCGAGGATCGCCGGCTTCATCTGCTGCCAGTCGCCGTCGCTCTTGGTGACGGAGATGAAGTCGGAGCCGTAGAACACGCCGCCGACATTGGGAATGTCGAACAGCTTCTCGGCCAGCGGCGATTGCGCGGCCGCGGCCTTCGTCGGCATGTCGAGCGTGCCGGCTTCCAGCACCGGCTTGCCGGGCAGGAATTTGAGGGTCGCCGGATTCGGCGTCGATTCGGTCTGGATGAACATCGGTTTTTGCTCCTATCGCAGCGGGTTCAAGGCCCGTGGACGGTGTGACGATAGCCGATAAATGGGCCTCACGCCGGGCAAGGTCAACCGGCCATAAGCCTCAGGCCATAGCCTCAAGGTCATCGTCGCTGAGCTGACCGGGCACGATGGCGACCGGAATCGGGAATGTGGCGACGGTCTTGGCCAGGTTGGAGATCAACGGGCCAGGCCCTTCCTTGCCGGTGCCGGCGGCCAGCACGAGGATACCGATGTCGGCGTCCTCGTCGATCAGCTTGACGATTTCGTCGGACGTATTGCCCTCGCGGATCACCCGCTCCGGCGCGACATGGGCGATTTTCTTGACCCGCGCGGCGAACCTGTCGAGCACCGCATGGGCCTCTTCCTGCGCCTCGGCCTTCATGATGTCGGCGACGCCGAGCCATTGCTGGTTGCGCTCGGCGGTTTCCAGAACGCGCAGCATCACGATCTGCGACTTGGTGTGGGCCGCGCGCGTCGCCGCCCAGAACACGGCGCGGTCGCATTCCTCGGTGTCGTCAATGACGACCAGGTATTTGCGCTTGTGACCGGCTTCGTTGCTGCGGCGCTTGTTCGGCATCGTCGCCCCTCGCGGGCGTCCGCTGGATCACCTCGGACGCACAAGCGTTGGATGGTGGCATGGCCGGCAAGCCCGCCACAAGTGATCCGCCGCCCTGATTTTCCGCAATGTGAATTAAGAGCGGCGGACGAATCCGACGATGTCCTTGACCGCCTTCATGGTTTCGCCGGCGATCGCCGAGGCACGCGCCGAGCCGTCGGCCAGGATGGAATCGATATAGACCGGGTCCTGCACCAGCTTCTTCATTTCGGAACCGATCGGCCCGAGCTTGGCGACCGAAAGATCGACCAGCGCCATCTTGAAAGTCGAGAATTGCGCGCCGCCGAATTCGCTCAGGACCGCGGCCTTGGTCGTGTTGTTGAGCGCCGCGTAAATGCCGACAAGATTGTCGGCCTCGGGACGGGCTTTAAGGCCTTCCTCTTCGCTCGGCAGGGCTTCCGGGTCGGTCTTCGCCTTGCGCACCTTCTGGGCGATGGTGTCGGCATCGTCAGTGAGGTTGATGCGCGAATAATCGGACGGTTCGGACTTCGACATTTTCTTCGAACCGTCGCGCAACGACATGACGCGCGTCGCCGGGCCTTGAATGATCGGCTCCGGCTGCGGGAAAAAGGCGTCGCCATAACCGTGCGCATGGATTGAGGTTGCGAAGTCGACGTTGAATTTTTGCGCGATGTCGCGCGCCAGTTCGAGATGCTGTTTCTGGTCTTCGCCGACCGGCACATGCGTGGCGCGATAAACCAGAATGTCGGCGGCCATCAGGTTGGGATAGGCGTAGAGTCCGACCGACACATTCTCGCGATCCTTGCCGGCCTTCTCCTTGAACTGGGTCATGCGGTTGAGCCAGCCGAGACGGGCGACGCAGTTGAACACCCAGGCCAGTTCGGCGTGTTCGGCGACCTGGCTCTGGTTGAAAATAATCTGCTTTTTCGGGTCGATGCCGCAGGCAAGAAACGCCGCGGTGACCTCGCGCGTATTGCGCATCAGTTCCGGCGGGTCTTGCCAGACGGTGATGGCGTGCAGATCGACCACGCAATAGATGCAGTCATAGGTGTCCTGCAGCGCCACGAATTTCGTGATGGCGCCGAGATAATTGCCGAGGTGCAGATTGCCGGTCGGCTGCACGCCGGAAAACACCCGTTCCTTGAACGCCATTGTCGGTTCCCTTCGATGGAGGGGGACCAATGCCACGCCGGACGGCGGTGGCGCAAGCCCGGCCGAGTTTCGCCGGGACGACGCTTGCGGCTATCAAACGGGCTGCCGTTGCCGACAGGCGCGGAGTATACGGATAGCGCGAGCGACCGGCAGGGGTAGGTTCAAATGACCAAAGACGAATTGATTATACAGCTGGTGAAGGTGGCCTTGGGCATCCTTATCGGCGGCTATTTTCTCTGGTGGAGTCTTGAGGTGCTCAAAAGGCTTCCGCCGCCGCATTAGCGTAATCTCAAAGTTGGGCCGCTGGCCGTTGCGGCCCGGCTGGCTACCTCATCACACATACTGTCGGGCGATCGCCGCGCATTGCCTCAGGTTTTTCAGCCGCTATAGTGCGCCGCAATCGCATTTTCAGAGGTAACTTATGGCCGCTCCCCGTTACGACGTTCTCGGCATCGGTAACGCCATTGTCGACGTCATCGCCCGCGCCGAGGACGATTTCCTGGCCGCGCAAGGCATGCATAAAGGCGGCATGGCGCTGATCGACGAGGCGCGCGCCGCCAAGATTTACGACGCGATGGGCCCGGCGACGGAAAGCTCAGGCGGATCGGCCGCCAATACCATCGTCGGCGTCGCCTCGTTCGGCGGCCGCGCCGCCTTCGTCGGCAAGGTCAA
>CAITJJ010000390.1 GCA_903892675.1 uncultured Hyphomicrobiales bacterium
GGGCCCCCCGCGCCGATGTCATGCATGATAGAAGACGACTTTGCAAGGGGCGCAGGGGCCGGATTCCGGCGGTTTAAGGCCGCGGGCCGGCCGCCCTGGCGCCCGATCCGGCTAAAAACCGGTCATTGCAGCTTGATGTCGGCCGCCTTGATCACCCCACCCCAGCGGGCGACCTCCTCGACCATATATTTGGCCGCTTTTTCCGGCGAGCCGCCATAAATTTCCGCCGACAGGTTCTTGAGCTTGGCCTGCACGTCAGGCTGCCGGAGCGCCTCGCTGACGTCGGCATTGACCTTGTCGACGATCGCTTTCGGCGTCCCCGGCGGCGCCACGATGGCGAACCAGGCGACGGACTCAAAGCCGGGCAGCGTCTCGGCGATGGCCGGCACATCCGGCAGCGACGGCAGCCGCTGGGCCGAGGCGACGGCCAGGATCTTGAGCTTGCCGGCCGTCACCAAAGGCAGCGAGACCCCGAGATTATCGAACATCACATCGACATCCCCGGCCAGCAGCCCCTGCAGCGCCGGCGACGAACCGCGATAAGGCACGTTCAGGAATGACACCTTCGCCAGCAGTTTGAAAAGTTCGGCGGTCAAATGCGAGGTTGTGCCGTTGCCCTGCGTGGCGGCGGTGACCTTGTCGGGATTTTTCTTCAGGTAGTCGATCAGCTCGGCCAGATTATTGGCCTTGATCTTGTCCGGGTTGACGATCAACCCGCTCGGCACCTGGGCCATGACCGAGATCGGCTCGAATTTCGCCGGATCGAAGCCGAGCTTGGGATACAGACTTTGATTCATCACCAGTGGCGGCGGCGGCGTCGACAGCAAGGTGTAGCCATCCGGCGCGGCGCGATAAGCAACCTCGGCGCCGATATTGCCGGCGGCGCCGGTGTGATTTTCAATGACCACCGACTGGCCCCATTTGCGCGACAGAAAATCGCCGACGATGCGCGGCACTGCGTCGGCGGTGCCGCCGGCGGGAAACGGTACGATGATCTTGACCGGGCGGTCGGGATAACTGTCAGCGCGCGCCGGACCATCGACGCCAATCGTCATGAAACAAGACACCAATAGACAAGACGCCAGCGCCGTTGAAATGGCGCCCGCAAAAAAATCGCGTCGCGACGAAGCTGCGCGCATGTCAAATTCCTCCCAAAGTTTCTTGCGCTAATAATGCGCGCTTTTTTGTCGGCAACAGTGTTACAGATTGCCCGGCGCGAGAGTAGCTTGAAATGGACGCGCATCCGAAACATTTTCGGCAAAGCTAACTCGACGAGAAAAGCGCACGGGGTGTGACGATGGCGGAGCGGCGACTTAACGTTGCAATCGTGGGCGGCGGCATCGGCGGCCTGTTCACCGCCAACGCGCTCATCGCCAAGGGCTTGACCGTATCGGTTTACGAGCAGGCGCCCGAACTCGGCGAAGTCGGCGCCGGCGTTTACCTGACGCCGAACAGCGTGCGGCAAATGCAGCGCGTCGGTCTTGGACCGGCGGTCGAAAAATGGGGCGCACGGGTCGGACCGGCGTCGCATTATTTCCGCCATGACGGCACGCCGATCGCGCCGGTGCAGGTGACGGATTCATCGGGCTGGAACGCGACCTTCGGCATGCATCGCGCCGACTTCGTCGACTTTCTCGCCGCCGCCTTGCCCGCCGGCGTCGTGCATACCGGCCACCGCGGCATCGCCTGCGAGCAGGATGGCGAAATCGCGCGCGTGAAGTTCGCCAATGGTGAAGTCACGCAGGCCGACATCGTCATCGGCGCCGACGGCATTCATTCCGAGTTGCGGCCTTTCGTCTATCCGCCGTCCAATCCGGTGTTCTCGGGCACCGTCGCCTATCGCGGCACCGTGCCGCTCGAGCGCATGCCCGATTGGCCGATGGATCGCTGGCAGATGTGGCTCGGCAAGGGCAAACACTTCCTGGTGTTTCCGCTGCGCGCCGGAAAAATCATCAACTATGTCGGCTTCGTGCCGGCCGATGCCGAGATGAAGGAATCATGGTCGGCGCCCGGCGATCCCGACATGCTGCGCAAGGAATTCGCCGGCTGGGATCCGCGCATTGAAAATCTGCTGAGCAAGGTCGAGAAGACTTTCCGCTGGGCGCTCTATGATCGCGAGCCGATGCCGGTGTGGACCAAGGGACGGCTGACATTGCTTGGAGATGCCGCGCATCCGATGCTGCCGCATCTCGGGCAAGGCGCCAACCAGTCGATCGAAGACGGCATGGCGCTGGCGACGATTTTGTCGCGCACCGATCGAAAGAACGCGCCCGCCGCATTGCTGGCCTATGAGGCGCTGCGGCGCGAACGGGTGGCGTCGGTGCAGCGCGGCGCGCGCGAGAACGGGCTGCGCTACGACTCCATGACCGGCGACCTCAACAAACGCGACGCCGACTTGCGCGCGCACGCGACGTTCCGCAAGAAACTGTACGACCACGATGTCGTGCCGGACGCGGAAGCCGCGGCATTGGCGCTGGCATAGATTTTTCGCCGGCGCGCGCCGGTAAAATGAGATGAGATGAATTGAAAAAAGGCTGGAGCGGGTGA
>CAITJJ010000391.1 GCA_903892675.1 uncultured Hyphomicrobiales bacterium
GCTGCGCAACGAAGACGGGCGCACGGTCACCAAGGAAGACATCAAGGCCTGCGCCGAGTGGCTCAAGACCAAATCCTCGCAACATGAATTCGCCTTCCGCCCGGCCCGCGTGCTGATGCAGGACTTCACCGGCGTGCCGGCGGTGGTCGATCTCGCCGCCATGCGCGACGCCATGGAGGCGCTGGGCGGCGACCCGAAGAAGATCAACCCGCTGGTGCCGGTCGATCTGGTCATCGACCATTCGGTCGCGGTGACATTCTTCGGCAACAACCAGGCGTTCAAGAAGAACGTCGATGAGGAATACCGGCAGAACCAGGAGCGCTACCAGTTCCTGAAATGGGCGCAGCGCTCGTTCGACAATTTCCGCGTCGTGCCGCCCGGCACCGGCATCTGCCATCAGGTCAATCTCGAATACCTGTCGCGCGTGGTCTGGACCAAGAAGGACAAGGTCAAGATCGACGGCAAGGCGGCGACGATGGAAGTCGCTTATCCCGACACGTTGGTCGGCACCGACTCGCACACGACGATGGTCAACGGCCTGTCCGTGCTCGGCTGGGGCGTCGGCGGCATCGAGGCGGAAGCCGCCATGCTCGGCCAGCCTTTGTCGATGACCCTGCCGGAAGTGATCGGCTTCAAGCTGACCGGCAAGATGAAGGAAGGCCTCACCGCCACCGATCTGGTGCTGACGGTGACGCAGATGCTGCGCGCGCGCGGCGTGGTCGGCAAGTTCGTCGAATTCTTCGGCGCCGGCCTCACGCATCTGAGCATCGCCGACCGCGCCACGCTCGGCAACATGGCGCCGGAATACGGTGCGACCTGCGGCTTCTCGCCGATCGACGAAGACACTATCCAGAATCTCAAGGACACCAACCGTCCGCCGGAAGTGGTCAAGCTGGTCGCGGCCTATGCCAAGGCGCAGGGCATGTTCCGCGAGAAGTCGACGCCGGATCCGATGTTCACCGATATCCTCAAGCTCGACCTCGCCACCGTCGAGCCGTCGCTGTCGGGACCGAAGCGCCCGCAGGACCGCATCACGCTGAAAGACGTCAAGGGCGGCTTCACCACGTCGATGTCGAAGGAATACAACAAGGGCAACGAGCTACATAAGCGCGTGCCGGTCACCGATCGCAAATACGATCTCGGCAATGGCGATGTGGTGATCGCGGCGATCACCTCCTGCACCAACACCTCGAACCCGAGCGTGATGATCGGCGCGGGTCTCTTGGCGCGCAACGCGGCGGCCAAGGGCCTCACCGCCAAGCCGTGGGTGAAAACCTCGCTGGCGCCGGGCTCGCAGGTCGTCGCCGAATATCTCGAGACGGCGGGCCTGCAGAAGGACCTCGACAAGGTCGGTTTCAACCTCGTCGGTTTCGGCTGCACCACCTGCATCGGCAATTCCGGCCCGCTGCCGGAGGAAATTTCCGAAGCGATCAACAAGAACGATCTCGTCGGCGCCGCGGTGCTGTCCGGCAACCGTAACTTCGAGGGCCGCGTCAACGCCGACGTGCGCGCCAACTATCTGGCGTCGCCGCCTTTGGTGGTCGCCTATGCGCTGGCCGGTTCGATGTATGTCGATATGTCGAAGGATCCGATCGGCACCGATCAGAAGGGCAAGAACGTCTTTTTGAAAGATATCTGGCCGTCGAACAAGGAAATCGCCGCCTTCGTCGCCAAGAATGTCACCAAGAAGATCTTCGCCAAGAAGTACGCCGACGTGTTCAAGGGCGACGCCAACTGGCGCAAGATCAGCGTCAAGGGCGGTCTGACCTATGCTTGGGACGACCGGTCGACCTATGTGCAGAACCCGCCTTATTTCGAAGGCATGAAGAAGGCGCCGAAGCCGCTCGAGGACATCGTCGATGCGCGCGTTCTGGCGTTGCTCGGCGACTCGATCACCACCGACCACATCTCGCCCGCCGGCTCGATCAAGGAATCAAGCCCGGCCGGCGAATATCTGCGCGATCATCAGGTGCGTCCGAAGGACTTCAACCAGTACGGCACGCGCCGCGGCAACCATCAGGTGATGATGCGCGGCACCTTCGGCAACATCCGCATCAAGAACCAGATTGTGCCGGGCGTCGAAGGCGGCGTCACCGTCCACTATCCGTCGAAGAAGCAGATGCCGATCTACGACGCGGCGATGAAGTACAAGGAAGACAAGGTGCCGCTGGTGATCTTCGGCGGCAAGGAATACGGCACCGGCTCGTCGCGCGACTGGGCGGCCAAGGGCACGGTCCTGCTCGGCGTGCGCGCCGTCATTACCGAATCGTTTGAGCGCATCCATCGCTCGAATCTGATCGGTATGGGTGTTGTGCCGTTGAACTTCGAGGAAGGCACCAGCTGGAAGTCGCTGGGCTTAAAGGGCGACGAGCAGGTCACGATCCGCGGGCTGCACGGCGAGCTCAAGCCGCGTCAGAAGCTGATCGCCGAGATCGTGTCCGGCAACGGCACGCTCAAGCGGGTTCCGCTGATTTGCCGCATCGATACCGTCGACGAACTCGACTACTTCAAGAGCGGCGGTATTCTGCAGTATGTGCTGCGGCAATTGGCCGGTTGATCGCCGTTCATAATGAAAACCAAAAAGCGCTATCCGTCTCGCCACTCACCTTGAAGTGAGTGGCGGGTGATCGGCGAAGCGCTTTATATGGCGTCTTGCGGGGTGGGGGCCCTGGGGACCGGCATGAAACATCGCGCATCGAGCTATCTTGCCGCGTTGATCGGTGCGGTATTCGTTGCGGCGCCCACGGCATTTGCCGGCGAACCGCGCGCTGTCATCGAATTATTTACCAGCCAGGGCTGCTCATCCTGTCCGCCGGCCGACAAATTATTGGGTGAACTCTCGCGCGATCCGTCATTGGTGACGATGAGTCTCGCGGTCGATTATTGGGATTATCTCGGCTGGAAGGATACGCTCGCGGTCCATGGCCACAGCAACCGCCAGCGCGCCTATTCATCCGCCCGTGGCGACCGCGACGTCTATACGCCCCAGGCGGTGATTAATGGTGTCGTTCATGTTCTCGGTAGCGACAAAGCGGCGATTGAAAAAGCGATCGCCCAGACCCGGCAGAACACAAAGACGCTGACCTTGCCGGTCAAGATGACGGTCGCCGACGGAAAGATTTCGGTCGATGTGGCGGCCGCAGCTGGCAATCCGGATAGCGCCGAGGTCTGGCTGTGCCCGATCACGACAAGCGCGCCGGTCGCCGTCGGGCGCGGCGAAAACTCCGGGCGTACCTTAACCTATCACAGTGTCGTGCGGCGCTGGGTCAAACTCGGCGTCTGGAGCGGCAAGGCAGAGACCTTCAGCATTCCTGTCAGCGACATGTCCGGCGCCGGTTACACGATCGCGGACATCGACAGGCTCGCGGTCGTCGTGCAGAGCGGCGTCGCAGCGAAGCCCGGCGTCATGCTCGGCGCCGCGCAAATCAGCCTTCGCTAAGCAAGCCAGCCTTCGCTGATTGATTTTATATCGACCCCAAAAAAAAGCGGGCCGGCAAATAGCCGACCCGAAGACTAGGGGATTCGAATCCAACGCTTCACTTAAAAACGCGACGCTACCCAAACTGGCCCGGTCGACTGACCCCCGGGGGGCTGGGGGGCTGAGGAATCCGGAGATCAACCGGACCGGGCCTTGAGGCAACGGTGTATTTATCCCAAGCTCTCATGACCGCCAATTGACCGAAATAGGGCGTTATTGTGAGGGCATCTAACGAGTTCGTGATCGAAAGTTCGGTCTTTCCGGTCGTTTTTCGCCGCTAGTTAGCGTGCGCCGGGTACTTGCCGGGGAACGCCAGCAGCGCGATCATCGTTTGATGACAAAAGGAGGCGCCGCATGAGTATCGGTTCCGGCGACATCGATCCCAGCCAGTTCCCGGGGGGCGCAACCCCGGTGCGAAGCCAAGGCGCCCCCGTGAACTTGCTCAATCAGGTCACTTTTAACCGCCGCGAACTCAATCGCATTCTCGATTTGTACGGCCGCATGGTCGCCGCCGGCGAATGGCGCGACTACGCCATCGATTTTTTGAAAGACCGCGCGGTTTTTTCGGTGTTCCGTCGCGCGTCGGAAGTGCCGCTTTACCGCATCGAAAAAAATCCGAAGCTTGAGCAACGTCAGGGCGCCTACAGCGTGATCTCGGCCACCGGTCACATTCTGCGCCGCGGCCACGAGTTGGATCGCGTGTTGCGCGTCATCGACAAGTCGGCGCTGGCGGTGGTGGGGGGATAGCTTTTGTCGTCCCCGCGAAGGCGGGGACCCATAACCCCGGTCGGAGTTTGACGAAGAAAGTCGTCAAGCGTTCGTCTTGAACAGCAACGGCACAGCGTATGGGTCCCCGCCTTCGCGGGGACGACAAGACCCTATGGCTTCGTCGTGCTTCCCTCACCCAATGTCCTCTGCATCTGCACGGTGTCGAGCCAGCGGCCAAATTTGTATCCGACCGCCGCGAACACGCCGGCATCCTTGAAGCCGCAGGCGCGGTGTACCGCGATCGACGCAGCCTGCGCGGAATCGCCGATCACCGCGATCATCTGACGAAAGCCGGCGGCCTCGCTGTCGGCAATCAGCCGCGTCAGCAGCGCCCGGCCGATGCCGCGCCGGTACATCTGCGGCGCGATGTAGATCGAATCCTCGACGGTGAAGCGATAGGCCGGGCGTTCGCGAAAGGCGCCGGCATAGGCATAGCCGGCGACCGCGCCGTCGATCTCGGCAACGACATAGGGAAACGGCCCGGCGCGCAGTTTGTCGAAGCGGCGCAGCATTTCGGCCTCGTCCGGCGGCTTGAGTTCGAACGTCGCCGTGCCGTGCGTCACCGCATGCGCGTAAATGCGCGTGATTGCTGGGATGTCGGCGGCATTTGTGGGGCGGATCAAAAGGGTCATATGCAACCCTCGTAAAAACAAAACGCCCCGGCATCAAGCCGGGGCGTCGTATTTTTTGCCTGTCTGGCTGCGTTAGCGCCGATCGCCCAAGAACCGCAGCATGAACAGGAACAGGTTGATGAAGTCGAGATAGAGCGTCAGCGCGCCCATCACGGTCTTGCGGCCGGAGACGGTGCCGTCGTCATTGCTGTCGTACATTTCCTTGATCTTCTGGGTATCCCAGGCGGTCAGCCCGGCGAAGATCAGGACACCGATCGCCGAGATGGCGAAGTCGAGGCCCGAGCTTTTCAGGAAGATGTTGACCAGCATCGCGATCATCAGGCCGAACAGCCCCATGATCAGGAACGAGCCGATCGGCGAGAGATCGCGCTGCGTGGTGTAGCCGTAAAGGCTCAACGCACCGAACGACGCCGCCGAGATGAAGAAGGTGCGGGTGATCGATGCGCCGGTGTATTGCAGGAATACCGACGACAGCATCAGGCCAAGCAGCGCCGCGTAGCCCATGAACAGCATCAGCGCCGTACTCGCCTGCAGCTTGTCGATGCGGAAGCTGAGGAAGAACACAATGCCGAGCGTGCCGAGGAACAGAATGATCGTCAGCGGGCCGCTGTAGATCGCCTGGCCGAACGAGGTCAGCACAAGGCGGCCGGCTTCGTTGGTCGTGGTGGCGGCGTTGAACGTGAACCACGACACCACGCCGGTCAGCGCGACGCCGGCGGCCATGTAGTTGTAGATGCGGATCATGTAGGCGCGCAGGCCTGCATCGATCGCGGCTGCCGTTCCGGCGGCGCCGAAGCCGCGGGCGGCTACATTACGGTCGAAGTCCGACATCGAAGTCTTTCCCTCTCTATGTTCCGGCCATTTTGCCGGTCACGTCAGGCGCGCCGGCTTTTGCCATCGCGCTCGTGGATCAAATCTAGTGATTGGCGAGCCTGCGCGCCAGATATGGCTTGATGATGGTCCAGTCTCATTGCGGATCGTTAACGGGCCCGCGAATGGCCATTATAGGCCAAAAAGAGAGGACATATCAGGGGGCTGCGATGCCACGCGGCGGAATGTCGCTGGTAAACGGCTGCCTTACAGGTTGCGCAAAACGGGCGCCGGCTTCTGTCCCAGGGCCGAAAAGGTGCCGGCCAGCCCGAGCGCCACCGTGACCAGCACGGCGGCGGCTGTGGCGGCGATGGCGGGCACCGGCTGCCAGGCAAATTTCAGGTGCATCAATTCAGTGACAATGAGCCAGCTTGCCGCAGATCCGGCCAGCACGCCGAACACGGCCGTCGCAAAACCGAGCAGCAGATACTCGATGGCATAGGCGCCCAACAGGCGCAGGCGTGTCGCGCCCAAAGTCTTGAGGATGACGGCGTCATAGACCCGGTGCCGATGGCCGGCGGCCAGCGCGCCGCCGAGCACCAAAGCCGCGACCAGCAAGGTCAGCGCCGATGCGCCGCGAATCGCCAGCACCAGATTGCCGATCAGTGCGCCGACGGCGTCGAGCGCATCCTTGACCCGCACCGTCGTGACCATCGGATACTTCTCCGCGACGGCGCGGATGATCGCCGCTTCCTGCGCCGGCGTGCCGCCGTCCGGATAGATCAGTGTCGCCAGGTGGGTGTGCGGTGCGCCGTCGAACGAATGCGGCGAGAACACCATGACGAAATTGATGCCGAGGTTTTGCCAATCGACCGTGCGCATGTTGGCGATCTTCACGGTGATGTCGCGGCCGAGGACGTTGACGGTGACCGGATCGCCGAGCTTAAGACCAAGTCCGTCGGCGATTCGCTTCTCGAACGACACCAAAGGCGGGCCGCTGTAATCGGCGTCCCACCACCGGCCTTCGGCCAGCCGCGAGCCGTCTGGCACGGTGCTGCTATAGGTTATGCCGCGGTCGCTTTGCAGCACCCAGGCGGCTTCCTCCTTCGGCTTGAGGTCTTCGGCGCGGACGCCATTGGCTGACACAATGCGGCCGCGCAGCATCGGCACCTCTTCCAGCTTCGCGGCCGGCGCTTGCGCGCGGACGAAATCGCCGAACGGTTTGGCCTGATCGGCCGGGATATCGAGGAAATAGAATGACGGCGCCTTCGCCGGCAGTTCGTTGGCGAATTGCTGGCGCAAATTGGCGTCGATCTCGATCACGGTGACCAGCAACGAGATGCCTAAGCCAAGCGACAGTACGATGGTTGGCGTCAGTGCGCCCGGGCGATGGATATTGGCAACCGCCATGCGCAGTCCTGTCATGCCGGAACGCGGGGCGTGGCGCGCGATCGTCATCAACAGCGAACCGACCAGCCGCAGCAACAGAAACACACAGGCGGCGACGCCGACATAGATCAGTGCGACGCGGCGGTCATAGGCGAGCAGAATCGCGACGCTGCCGAGGACCAGCACGGCTACCGTCGTGAGCACGATATAGATCCGGCGCGGCCAGTTCGGCTGCGCTGCGACAACGTCGCGAAACAGCGCGCCGACCGGAACGTCATGGGCGCGGCCGAGCGGCCATAGCGCGAAAGCCAGCGCCGTCAACAGGCCGTAAATCATCGCCAGCACCAGTTCGGCCGGATGCAGCGCCGGCACCAGCGGCAGCGGAATAATCGCGCCGAATGTCCATGAGATAAAGAACGGCAGGACTGCGCCGAGCACAGCGCCAATGCCGCCGCCTATCAACGCGAGCAGCAGCACCTGCGTCAGATAGATCGCAAACACGCGAGAGCCGCTGGCGCCCAGCGCCTTCATCGTCGCGATGGTGTCGCGCCGTCGGTCGAGATGACTCTTCACAGCGTTGCCGACGCCGACGCCCCCGACGAGCAGCGCCGTCAGGCCGACAATGGTGAGAAACTGGGTGAAGCGATCGACATTGCGTTCGAGTTGCGGCGAAGCATTGGTGCGGCTGCGGATTTCCCAGCCGGCTTCCGGCAAAGCGGCGCGGACTTGCGCTGTCACGGCTTTTGCGGCGCCATCGCTGGTATCGCTTGCCGCCAGACGCAGGCGATAATTCCAGCGTACCAGACTGCCGGGTTGCACTAGTCCGGTGGCGCGAAGCGCCGCTTCGCTGACCAGCAGTCGCGGACCAAAGCCAATGCCGCCGGCGAGTTTATCCGGCTCGTTGGTTAGCGCGGCGCGGATTTCGATCGCCGCATTGCCGATGGTGACGCGCGCGCCCGCCTTCACGCCGAGCCGCGCCAGCAAGGTTGGATCGGCAGCGGCGCCAAAGACGCCATTGCGTTGCGCCAGCGCATCGGCAAGGGGCGAAGGCGGATCGAGCGTCACCGCGCCATAGAGCGGATAATTGTTGTCGACGGCCTTGAGTTCGACGAGCGTGGCTTGACCGGGATCTTGGCCGCCTTCGCTGCGCGCCATCGCCCGCAAGGTGGCTGCACTCGATATCGCGCCGCGGCCTTGCAAAAAGATCTTTTCATTGTCGGCGATTTCGCGCTGGATCAACGTGAATGACAAATCGCCGCCGAGGATGACCTGGCCCTGGCGCGACAATCCGTCGGCGAGACTGGCGGCGAGAGAGCCGACGCCGGCGATCGCCATCGAGCCGAGCGCGATGCAAGCGACGAAAATATAAAAGCCGCTCAGGCCCCCGCGCATCTCGCGCAAGGCGTAGCGCATCGGCAGCCAGCGTCCGTTTGTCGTTGTGCCGCTCATGCCGCGTCCACGACATGGCCGGAGCGTAGGCGCACGACGCGGCCGCAACGCTGCGCCAGCGAGGCGTCATGCGTGACCAGTACCAGGGTCGTGCCGCGTTTCTCATGACCGGCAAATAAAAGATCGACGATCTGCCGCCCGGTGTCCTCATCGAGATTTCCCGTCGGCTCGTCGGCGACGAGAATCGCCGGATGCGGCGCCAGTGCGCGCGCCACCGCGACGCGCTGCTGTTCGCCGCCGGACAATTGCGCCGGATAATGATGGATGCGCTGACCGAGGCCGACACTCTCCAGTTCGGCTTGCGCGCGCTCACTGGCGTCGGCAATGCCGGCAAGTTCAAGCGGTACCGCTACATTTTCCAGCGCGGTCATGGTCGGGATCAGGTGAAAGGACTGAAAGACGATTCCGACATTGCGGCCACGAAACCGCGCCAGCGCATCCTCGTCGAGGCGGCCGAGTTCTTCGCCGGCGACGGACACAGAGCCCGCATCGGCCCGCTCCAGCCCCGCCATCACCATCAGCAGGGTCGATTTGCCAGAACCCGAAGGCCCGATGAGGCCAATCGCCTCGCCCTTGCCTATATTGAGGTCGATGCCTTTGAGAATATGGACGCGGGCGGCTCCCTGCCCGAGCGACAAATTAACGCCGGCAAGTTCTATAGCGATCTGCGAGATGGCCGGCTCAGGCTGGGAAGGTGATGTCATGGGACTCCGCCGTTTACGACTTCCGTCATATGGGGAAAAATTGGCCCGGGTCCAGCGCCTCGCCACTTTATTACTGGCGATGGCCTGCGTTATCGCGCCTCAGGGCGTGCGGGCGGCGGATGCCCCGGTGAAAATGGTGGTGCTCGGCGATTCCCTCTCGGCCGGTTACGGCCTGCCGGGCGCTGACGCCTTTCCGGCCAGACTCGCCAAGGCGCTGGAGGCGAAGGGCCTCGCAGTCTCTATCACCAATGCCGGCGTGTCGGGCGACACCGCCTCTGGCGGGCTCGGCCGCGTCGACTGGTCGGTGCCGGGCGGCACCGAGGCGGTGATCCTCGAACTCGGCGCCAACGATGCGCTGCGCGGCATCGATCCGGCGGTCACCCGCAAGGCGCTCGACGGGATATTGACGAAACTGAAGGACCGCAAAATCGCCGTGCTGCTCTCCGGCATGTATGCGCCGCGCAATCTTGGCCCTGATTATGTCCGGGATTTCGACGGCATTTTTCCGGCGCTGGCCGCCAGTTATGGCGCCCTGTATTATCCGTTTTTTCTCGACGGCGTCGCCACCGACGAAAAACTCAATCAGCGCGATGGCTTGCATCCGACCGCGGCCGGCGTCGATGTCATTGTCGCGCGGATCATGCCGAAGGTCGAAGAATTGATCGCCCGGGCAAAAGCGGCGCGGGGGAGTTAATTGGCCGCGCGCGGATCGTCATTTCGGGATTGTCATGCCACGACTTTTCACCGGGATCGAGATTCCAGCCGGCATCGGCGAGGCGCTCGATAGACTGCGCGGCGGCTTGCCCGGCGCGCGCTGGATCGATCGCGAGAATTATCACGTCACGCTGCGCTTTATCGGCGATGTCGACGACGTGGCCGCACAGGAGGCGGCTTACGTCCTTGGCCAGGTCAGGCGGCCGCCGTTCGGCCTTTGCTTTGACGGTGTTGCCACGTTCGGCGGGCGCAAGCCGCGCGCCGTGATTGCCAACGTGGCGCCGCAGCCAGCCTTGCTTGAATTGCAGGCCGAGCAGGAGCGCTTGATGCGGCGCATCGGGCTGGAACCGGAGCCGCGCAAATACACGCCGCATGTGACTTTGGCGCGCCTGCGCAATTCGTCGAGCCTCGATGTCGCGGACTATTTATCGGCGCGCGGCTATTTCCGCACTGCGCCGTTTCCTGTTGCGGAATTCGTATTGTTCTCGTCGCGCGCTTCGACCGGGGGCGGGCCCTATGTGGCCGAGGCGCGTTATCCGTTGAACGGCTAGACCGTTCCCAGCAGCCGAGACTGCGCGTCGAGCATTCTGGCGGCGACGCCATGGGCGTCATCCATCGCCTCGCGCATCAGCGACAAAGGCGTCGAGCGCGGCGGATCAACTTCGCCAACGACACTGCCGAAGTCGAAGGTCAATCCGGCCTCGAATTTGCGGGCGAGCTGCTGCATGCGCCGGTTGTCGGCCAGGCAGTCCATGCGCAAGTGCTTGATGCCGCGATTGCGCGCGCTCAGCAGTGTGCGCTCCAAAAGCACCGTGCCGACGCCGTGGCTTTGCCATTCCTGTTCGATGCTGAAGGCGGCTTCCGCCTCGGACGACGGCATCGCGCCCAATAGGGAGCCGTTGCGCCGCAGCTCGGCTGCTCCGCGCATGATGCCATCGACGAAAAAGCCGTGCACCACGACGCCGAGATCGGTGGCGGTGGCGGCGTGGCGGGCGATGAATTCATCGGAAACGGCGCCGGAAAAGCGGGTGTGACGGCTGTCGCGGTCGAGGCGCAGCAGGTGGTCGCGGTAGGCATCGGTCTCGCCGATCCACAATTTGCGGACAGAGCCGCCGCCGGGCAGGGATTCGCTCATCTCAAGTCTTCCTCATCAGCCTGTTAGCTCGCCCTGCTCGTCTGCGTTTCCCTGTGCCCTTTATATGGTGCAACGCAGCAAAATTGCGACAACGGCCGGGTCCCAACGGGATTCTCATCTGCAAAAACTGCATGGCTAACAAAGCATTACCGCAGGTTGGCGATACTATTGCTGCAACCCCTATGCAGCAATTTCGCAGCATTCTTGGACTGTTCGGCGCCTATGATTCGCCGCTCGCCACCGGCCAAGGCCGCCGGGCCTTAAGGGCGATTTACACCTTGTTCCGATAACTTTAGCAGTCAGACCCGCCGCACCCGGCCCGCTCTTTGCCTTGCTTTAGTCCCGAACAGCCTCACCGCAAGTCATTTTCATGTCCGATACTTTCAGTTCCCGCTATGCGGCCCTCGTCGATGCCGGGAAAATCGAGGCCGATCCGGGTCAAGCCGTGCTGGTGGCCAGTCTCGCCGCGCTCGAGCGGCGGCTGGAGGAGCACCGCCTGGCGCGCAAGTCGTCATCGCTGGGATGGCTGTTTGCCAAGCGCGAAAAGGCCGGCCCGCCGCTGAAGGGGCTCTACGTTTACGGCGAGGTCGGCCGCGGCAAGACCATGCTGATGGATCTGTTCTTCGAGGCGAGCGCGGTCGAGCGCAAACGCCGCGCGCATTTTCATGAGTTTATGGCGGATGTGCACGAGCGGGTTCATGCCTACCGCCACGAAATAAAAAGCGGCACGCTGCCCGATCAGGATCCGATCCAGCGCGCCGCAGCGGCGATCGCCGGCGAAACGCAGTTGCTCTGCTTCGACGAGTTTCATGTCACGGACATCGCCGACGCCATGATCCTCGGGCGGCTTTTCACCAGGCTGTTCGAACTCGGCGTCATCATGGTGGCGACCTCGAACATCGCTCCGGGCGGGCTATACAAAGACGGGCTCAACCGCGCGCTATTTCTGCCGTTCCTGAAGCTGCTTGAGAGGCATTGCGACGTCGTGCGGCTCGACGCGCGCACCGACTTTCGTCTGGAAAAATTGACCGGCGTCGCTGCCTGGTATGTGCCGCCGGATGCCAAGGCGAAAGCCGCGCTCGACGATGCCTGGCAACGGCTCGTCGGCGTCGCCGAAGGCGCGCCGCACGAGCTGGTGGTGAAGGGCCATATCGTCAAGGTGCCAAAGGCGGCGATGGGGGTGGCCCGTTTCTCTTTCGCGGAGCTATGCGCGCAACCGCTGGCGGCGTCGGATTATCTCAAGATCGCGCATGAGTTTCACACGTTGATCGTCGACGATATCCCGGTGATGGATTTCGCCCGCCGCAACGAGGCCAAGCGATTCATTATCCTCGTCGACACACTATATGACAATGCGGTGAAGATGCTGGCCTCGGCCGAGGCGCCGCCGGAACGGCTTTACACCGGCACCGAGGGCTACGAGGCAAACGAATTCAAACGCACCGCGTCGCGCCTTTTCGAAATGCGTTCGCAGTCTTATCTTGGATTGCCGCACGGCCCGCGTACCGCTGAGGGCTGGTCGGATAAGATCGTCGAGACCTGATTCGTTCGCGCGGGTCTCAAAAGGACCGCAACGATGACCGACCAGACCACGCAGACACCGCCGAACAAACACGCGCGGCCGCAATGCGCGATATGCGGCAAGGATGCGCGCGCGCCGATGCGCTTTGGCGCCTTGCGGCCGGCGCTTGCAGATATGATGTCGGCCGAGCATCCCAATCTCACGGCCAACGATCTCGTCTGCGGCCAACACCTCAACGATTGCCGCACCCGCTATGTCGCCGACCTGCTGGCGCGCGAGCGCGGCGAACTGTCCGAACTTGATCGTCAGGTCGTCGCCAGTATGGCGCGCGAGGAGACGGTCGCGCGCGATGTTGAAACGGCGTGGGACGACAAGCGCACGCTGGGCGAAAAGGCGGCCGATCTTGTGGCGGATTTCGGCGGCAGCTGGAAATTCATCGGCATATTCTTCGCGCTGCTTGTGCTCTGGATGGCCTTCAACATCTGGGCTATGACGCGCGCGGTGTTCGATCCGTATCCCTTCATCCTGCTCAATCTGGTGCTGTCATGCCTTGCCGCCATCCAGGCGCCGATCATCATGATGAGTCAGAAACGCCAGGAGGCGAAAGATCGACTGCGTTCGCAGAACGATTACCGGGTCAACCTCAAGGCCGAACTGGAAATCCGCCATCTGCATGAAAAGATGGACCATCTGATCAACCGGCAATGGGAACGGCTGGCCGAGATTCAGCAGATACAGCTCGAAATCATGCAGGATATGTCGCGCAAGCGCTAACCTGGGCTTCCACCGGGCGCGTCGCCGCGCGGCGAGGGCCTTCGGCTTCGGCATCCGCCTTTTCAAACCCGGTTTGTCCGCCTCGCCCCAGTTTGCACTGGACAATTGTTGGCCGGTTTGCTGGTATAATGTATACACGATTGGAATCGGAACCGACCGTATTGCTGCACTACAGCAAAATCGCTAAGCCACATGCGGCCGCGCCCCGCGGCAGCAGCAAAGAGTTTTCGAACCATGGCGCGTAACAAAATTGCGTTGA
>CAITJJ010000392.1 GCA_903892675.1 uncultured Hyphomicrobiales bacterium
AATCCGAAAACACCTTGACCGCCACCCGCGCCCAACTCGGCAAGGTCGAGTCGAGCTTCGCCGAGGCCTATGCCGAACGCGGCCGCCTCTCCGCCGCGCTCGACGAATCCAAGGAACAGCATCAGGCCGAACGCAACAGCCTGAACATGCGCCTCGACGCTCTGGTGTCGCGCGCCGCCACCGCCGAGCGCCTGCTTGGCGAAGCCCGGCAGAACCTGCTCGCCCGCACCGAGGAAGTGCGCGCCTTCGACCGCAAATCGGTCGAAGCGACGATCTCGCGCAACAACGCCGAAAAGCGCCTGACGCAGATCGAAGCCTCGCACGAACAGCGCGAACGCCAGATCAAGGATCTCGAGCAGGCGCGCGTGGCGCTGACCGAGCGTAACAACGCGATGGCCAAGACGCTCAAGGCGCGCGAAACCGCGCTCGCCCGCGCCGACGAAAAAATCTCGGCGCTGACCGAGCGCAACGGCCATCTCGAGGCCGACGTCCAGGTCAGCCGCACCAATATCGAAAAGCGGGTCGAGGATTTGAACTCGGCGCTGCAGCGCGAGCGCATGGAACGCGCCGTGGTCGAAGGCGCGCTGGAAGCCGCGCGCAAGGACAATTCGCGCCTGCAAAGCGAAGTCGGCGCGCTCCGCTCGACCTTGCGCCGCGGCGCGCCGCTCGAGGATATGCACCCGCCGCAACACGCCGAGGCCGAGACCGACGCCGATGTCGTCGATCAAGATGAGGAAAAGCCGGCCAAGGCGAAGGCCAAGCAGCCGTCCTAAGGTACAAGGGACGGGTTCCGCCGGCGGCCGGGTTCCGGTTCGCCGGCGCGGGTTCCACCTCGTTTTAATCTTTCGTCATTTCAGGAACGCGGGACGCAAGTCCCGCGTTCTTTCGTTATGGGCGCGCGCATGCGCGCCACATGTCCCGTTCCGTAAATTTCAAAACAGATCGAAGGAGACATCTCCCTATGATGAAACATACATTGACTGCCGCGGCGCTGGCTGTCGTTTTGGCGACACCCGCGTTCGCCCAGACCGGCGCGACCGCGTACGGTTCCGATAACGCCTCGATCGGTGAAGTGAGCGACCTGGTCCTCGCCAGCGACGGCAAGGTCAACGGCGTCGTCATCGGCGTCGGCGGCTTCCTCGGCGTCGGCTCGAAGAACGTCGCCGTGCCGTTCGACAAGCTCAACGTGACGCGCAAGCCGAACTCGGCGACGATCGACAAGATCACCGTCGCGTTCAGCAAGGACGAGTTGAAGAACGCGCCGACATTCGCTTTCTATGAACCGGAAAAGTCGGCGACCACCGGTTCGGCCACGCCGGAACGTCCGCGCGGCATCAGCCCGATGGGTGGCCCGGCGCCGAGCGCGCCGCGTCAGTAATTCGCGTTCTGCAATGACTGGAATCTGTGGCGCCCGGCCTTCCCGCCGGGCGCCGTTTTCTTTGGCCCAAGGGCCGGCGATGTGACTTTTCCAGTCCTTGCGCCTATATCAATGGGCATGCGCAAAATGCTCTGGCTGATCCCCCTGTTCGCCCTGCTTGCCGTGTCGCTGTGGTTTGCCGGCACGGCGTGGAGTCATTTGGGCGCCAGTTCGATCGACATCCCGTTCTACGGCTACCTGGCGATTGGCGGCGGCGTGCTGATGTCACTGCTGGTCGGCGGCGGCCTGATGGCGCTGGTGTTTTATTCCAGCCGCCACGGTTATGACGATCTCTCGGGCGGCGACGGCAAGCAGCCGTAACGGAATCCGCGTGGGAAACAATTGACGCCTTAAACGGCCGGCGAGGCCAAAAACGCAGCCCCGCATCGAAAGATGCGGGGCTTTTTTATGGGCGCCGCTTTACCCGGCATCTGGAATAACTGTCCGCGCCATTTTTGATTTTTCGCGTTTCCGGACGGCGAACCGGTGCCCACTTCGCCTGGAAACGCTCTAGCCCGGTCTCGCGGCGCGGCCGAAACGGCTATGAAGTCGGCTTTCAAAGCCAAGGGGCCGCCATGAACAAATCGCTGTCGCAGGAACAGTTCGGCAAGAACGCCGCGCATTACCTCACCTCGACGCCGCATGCGACCGG
>CAITJJ010000393.1 GCA_903892675.1 uncultured Hyphomicrobiales bacterium
GGCTCGGCTTCAAGCAACTGATGCAGACCTTCGAATCGGCGCGCATCCAGACCGCCGCGCGCGCCATCGGCGTGGCGCAAGCGGCGATGGAGCAGGCGATCAGTTACGCCAAGAGCCGCATCCAGTTCGGCCGGCCGATCGCGGATTTCCCGCGCGTCGCCGACAAGATCGTCATGATGGCGGTCGAGATCATGATCGCCCGCCAGCTGACCTATCACGCCGCGCGCGAGAAAGATTCAGGGCGGCGCTGCGATCTGGAAGCCGGCATGGCCAAGCTCTATGGTGCGCGCGTCGCCTGGGCCAATGCCGACAACGCCGTGCAGGTCCATGGCGGCAACGGTTTCGCGCTCGAATTCCCGGTCTCGCGCATTCTCTGCGACGCCCGCATTCTCAACATCTTCGAGGGCGCCGCCGAGATTCAGGCGCAGGTCATTGCCCGCCGCCTGCTTGACGGCACCAACTAATCAATTGGCAACGAAATTGCCTGCTCGCGCGTTGATCCAGAGCAAACGGCATTCGCCGCGCGTGCTCTAGAATAAGCGCATCAACGGGAGGTAGTTTTCATGACTGCATTATCGATCCAGCCAGGCGAATGGGTCATCGTTTGCGACGGCGCCAAAGCGCTGGTGCTGGAAAATGTCGGCGACGCCAAATTCCCCAATTTGAAGATGCGCGACGTCTACGAGCACAAGGCGCTGGCCACCCATGAACTCGGCAGCGATGCGCCGGGCCGCTCGCATAGCTCAATAGGTCACGGGCGCAGTTCGGTCGAGCAGACCGACTGGCACGACCAGGCCGAACAGACCTTCCTGACCGACCTTGCCCACAAGCTCGACGTCGCCGTCGCCTCGCACCAGGTCAAAAGCCTGATCGTGGTGGCGCCGCCGCGCGCGCTCGGCATGATTCGCGCGCATTACAGCCACGCCTTGCGCGCCGCCGTGCGCGCCGAGCTGGACAAGGATTTCGTCAAGATGCCGGTACATGAGATCGAGAAGCACCTGACGGCGGCGTGAGCTTCCCATCTGTCATCACCCGCCAACGGGTCCGGCCGAAGGCCGGCCCGATGATAAACTCCGGCGGGTGATCCAGCACTTTTAAGCAGGGCTGGATGTTCCGCCTTCGCGGACCATGACAAATTTCGGAATGGGCTTTCCGGCTGCGGTGGCGGTGCTATGTTCGCCCGATGAAGCGATTCACTCACATCATGGGCGGCTGCGTCGCTGCCGCACTGCTGGCAGCGTCGGCGCACGCGCAGACGCCGCCTTCGACGCTGGAGAAACCGGCGGCCACCGCGCCGGACGCCAATCCGGTCAGCAACCCGACGGCGGTGCCGGGCTTCTGGGACCCGCGGCGGCGGCCGGAGCGGCCCGATCTGTCGCGCCTCAGCGTCATCCGCTTTCTCACCGAGACCGATTATCCGCCGTTCAACTATGCCGGTCCGGACGGCGTGCCGGCCGGCTTTAACGTCGAACTGGCGCGGCTGATCTGCGAGGAAATCAAGGTGCCCTGCACCGTGCAGATGCGGCGCTTCGATACTTTGGTCGATGCGCTCAACAGCAATGGCGGCGACGCGGTGATCGCCTCGATCGCGGCGACGCCGGACATGCGCAAGCGCGTCGACTTCAGCGATCCGTATTACCGCACGCCGGCGCGCTTCGTCGCCCGCCGCGGCGCGGCGCCCGGCGTGCAGGCGGCCGCGCTCGAAGGCAAGAAAATCGGCGTCGTCGCCGGCACCGCGCATGAGGCCTACATCAAGGCGCTGTTCACCGAAGCGTCGTTGCAGCCATTTCCGAACACAGAGACCGCGCGCGCCGCGCTGAAAAAGGGCGACGTTGACCTGCTGTTTGGCGACGGCGTCTCGCTGGCGTTCTGGCTCAATGGCACCGACTCCGCCGGCTGCTGCGAATTCCGCGGCGGGCCGTTCATGGAAAGCCGCTATTTCGGCGAGGGCGTCGGCGTCGCGGTTCGCCGCAATAACGATCTGCTGCGGCAGGCGCTTAACTGGGCGCTGTTCCGGCTGTGGGAAAAAGGCCGCTTCACCGATCTGTGGCTGCGCTATTTCCCGATCAGCCCGTTTTGACGTCGGGCACCGAATAACGCAGAAACTCTATCGCACCGCGGGCCGCCGCTACGCCGGTGGCAAATGTCGCCTGCAACAGATAGCCGCCGGTCGGCGCTTCCCAATCGAGCATTTCGCCGGCGGCGAAAATCCCCGGATAGCGCTTGAGCATGAAGCCTTCGTCCAGCTCGGAAAAGCGGACGCCGCCGGCGGTCGAGATGGCGGTGGCGATCGGTTGAACGCCGTTAAGCTTCACCGGCACGAATTTGAT
Organism: uncultured Hyphomicrobiales bacterium; assembly: GCA_903892675.1. Classification (GTDB taxonomy): domain Bacteria; phylum Pseudomonadota; class Alphaproteobacteria; order Rhizobiales; family Xanthobacteraceae; genus Pseudolabrys. The sequence continues at coordinate 2,331 of CAITJJ010000393.1, forward strand.
CAGCGAGGCGATGTCCTTGCCGTTGAGCGCCGCGAGCGTCAGACCTTTTGCCAGCGCGCCCTCGCGCACCAGCGATAATGCGGCCGGCGACAGATGCGTCGCCTTGCGCAGGAAGTTCGACAGCGATTGCTTGCCGCGTGGCGTCGACAGCCGTTCGGCAAGCCTGGCCAGCGCGACGTCGGGCAACAGATCGATCGTCACCGTTGTCTCGCCATGCTTGTTGATGGCGTCGCGGATCGGCGACGACAGTGCATAGACCGCGCCGCCTTCAAGTCCGTCGCGCGTGATCATCGCCTCGCCGCGCACGCTGCGCTCGCCGAATGTCATGCCGATGCGCTTGAGCGGATGGCCTTCATAGCCGCGCAGCACATCGGACCAAGTTGTGGTGAAACCGCAATTGGTCGGCTGAAGTGGCGCGACCGCAATCTTCTGCGCGGCCAAAATGTCGGCCCAGCGGCCGTCCGAGCCGAGTTTCGCCCAGCTGGCGCCGCCGAGCGCCAGTAGAATCACATCGGGCACAACCGATACGTCCTTGCCGTCGGCGACGAAGCGCAGATTGCCGTCGCCGTCGAAGCCGTCCCAGCGGTGGCGTAATTTCGTTTTGACGCCGAGATTGCCGAGCCGCAGCAGCCAGGTGCGCAGCAGCGGCGAGGTCTTGAGCGTTTCCGGAAATATCCGTCCGCTGGAGCCGACGAAAGTCGCCTGACCCAGACCGTCGCTCCACGCCCGCATCGCCGAGGGCGGGAATTCCTCAATGGCCCGCCGCAACAGCGGATCGATATCGCCATAGCGGGCGAGAAATAGCGGCAGTTCCTCGCTATGTGTCAGGTTGAGCCCGCCGCGTCCGGCCATGAGAAACTTGCGGCCGAGCGACGGCATCTGATCGTAAACCGTGATCGCGACGCCGGCGCGCGCCAGCACTTCGGCGGCGATCAGCCCGGCCGGCCCGCCGCCGACAATGGCGGCAGTTTTGCCCTCCGGCAGACGGTCGATATCGGGAAATGTCACGGTTTGCGCACTTTCAAAGCCAATTTGACGGGCATCGCCGCCTTGCCTATGTCTGCCTGCCGGAGAAGACAATGTCGATGACGACCGCCGAAACCCTGCCGACCCCGAACGCTGAGGATCTCAGCCCAGCCGATTTACGCGCGGTGGCCGAGACATCGAACGCCTGGCCGTTCGAGGAGGCGAAGAAGATCGTCGCGCGGCTCAAGAACAAGCCCAAGGACGAAGTCATTTTCGAGACCGGCTACGGCCCCTCCGGCCTGCCACACATCGGTACCTTCGGCGAGGTCGCGCGCACCACCATGGTGCGCCATGCCTTCCGCGTTCTGACCGAGGACAAGATCAAGACCCGGCTGATCGCCTTCTCGGACGATATGGACGGCCTGCGTAAGGTGCCGGACAACGTGCCGAACAAGGAAGCCCTCGCGCTCGATCTCGGCAAGCCTTTGACCAAGGTGCGCGACCCGTTCGGCACGCATCCCAGCTTTGGCGAGCACAACAATGCGCGCCTGCGCGCCTTTCTCGACCATTTCGGCTTCGACTACGAGTTCATGTCGTCGACCGATTGCTACAAGTCGGGCCGCTTCGACGAGGCGCTCTTGAAGATGCTGTCGCGCCTCGACAAGGTGATGGCGATCATGCTGCCAAGTCTGCGCGAGGAACGCGCCGCGACCTATTCGCCGTTTTTGCCGATCGATCCGCGCAGCGGCGTGGTGCTGCAGGTGCCGGTCATCGCGCATGACGCCAAGCGCGGCATGATTACGTTCGAGGACCCGGCGACGCAGGAACGCTTCACCGTGCCGGTCACCGGTGGCGCCTGCAAGCTGCAATGGAAGCCCGACTGGGCGATGCGCTGGGTTGCCCTTGGCGTCGATTACGAAATGGCCGGCAAGGATCTGATCGACTCGGTCAAGCTGTCCGGCGAGATCTGCAAGGCGCTCGACGGCAAGCCGCCGGAAGGTTTCAACTACGAACTGTTCCTCGACGAGAACGGCCAGAAGATTTCCAAGTCGAAGGGCAACGGCCTGACAATCGACGAATGGCTGCGCTACGCCTCGCCGGAAAGCCTGTCCTGTTTCATGTACCGCGAGCCGAAGGCGGCCAAACGCCTGCACTTCGACGTGATCCCGCGCACCGTCGACGAGTACCAGCAGTTCTCCGACGGCTACAAGCGGCAGGAGCCGAAGCAGCAATTGTCGAACCCGGTCTGGCACATCCACGAAGGCCATCCGCCCACCGTGGAAATGCCGGTGACCTTCCAGATGCTGCTCACGCTTGTGTCGTCATCGAACGCGGAGAATGCCGAGACCTTGTGGGGCTTCATCGGCCGCTATCGGCCCGGCGTGACGCCTTCAACGCATCCGAAGTTGAACGCACAGGTCGAATACGCCATCCATTATTTCCGCGACTTCGTGCAGCCGACCAAGACATTCCGTCAGCCGACCGACAGCGAACGTATTGCGCTGAATGATTTGCGCGACGCGTTATCGCAATTGCCGGCCGATACCGATGCCGGCGCGATCCAGGATGTCGTCTATGAGATCGGCCGGCGCGAGCCGTTTCTCGATCAGAAGAAGAAGGCCAAGGACGGCAAGCCGGGCGTATCGCTCGACTGGTTCAACATGCTGTACCAGGTCCTGCTCGGCCAGGAAAAGGGCCCGCGCTTCGGCTCTTTCGTCGCGGTCTATGGCGTGCAGAATACGGTCGACATGATCGACGGCGCGCTGGCGCGGTCGGCTTAATCGAATTTTCCTTCTTTCTTCCAGCGCTTCAGCGTCGCCTCGGCAACCTCGAAATGCATGGCGTCCTCAGTCGGAAAACTGACGCCCCAGTACCAGCCCGCGGCATTGAAATAGCGAGAGAGGACCAAAAGGCCTCGGAAACATTTCTTGTCGCCTTGCCTGTCGAGGTTACCCTTGAGCGTGATGTCGATCGCCAAGCCCCATGAGTAATTGGACGGATTGGCGCCGAGCTTGATCGTCCCGTCTGGCTGTCTGAGTTTGACCTTGCGGGCGCAGGCCATGCCCGCGGTGCCAAGAATGTCATGAAGGTCGGGAATCTCCCGCTTCACCGCGGCCAAGATGTCCTTGAGCGCATCGACAGCGACATCGACCCCGGTGCACCTGAAGGGGCCGACCGACTTGGTCACAATGCGTTTCTTGAGCGGCCCCGTAATGTCTTGGCAATCGCCGGTGTAACTGGACCGAGGTTCACCGAAGATGTCGCGCAGCGTCGATAGTTTCGGCGAAGCGAGGCCGACATTGACGGTCGATGGATCAGGTCTCGGGATCAGTTCCAGATAGTCTGACATGCAGATTTCCCTGACATGCGTATCGCGCGGTGATGCGCCGGCTATTTGTAAGGCTTGGTGCCGAGCTTGGCCTTGTTGATGCTGTTTCGCATGCGGTGGCTCATCGAATCGCCGCCGCCGAAATGCCACCAGTTCAATCCGGCGATTCGATTATAGCCGGCAAAGGAAGCCAGAAACTCATCGAGCTTGTCCTCGGCATCGCCCTGCCCGAAGGGCGGTTCGCCTTCGCCCCAATAGGCTTGGCCGGTAACGACAATCGGCTTGGGCGTCGCGCCCATCAGCCTGTCCCATCGGTCGAGGCAGAGATCGGCATAATCCTGCGCCTTGTCTCCGCTGTAGGCGCTGCCGTCAGGGCGCTTGAATTGCCTCAGCATCTTCTTGGTCGGGAAGTGATGCCAATAGACCTGAGGATTGAACATATCGACGAAGGGCAAGGCGGCCTTCATCAACTCCGGCTCATGCCAGTCGATCAACGGAAAGGTCGTAATGCCGAAAGCGCCGGTGAAGTCCTGACGCAGGCGGGTGCAGAATTTCTTGATTTCATCGGGCTGCCAATTGGCGCCGTGGACGCCATGCTCGATGTCGGCGATGTAGTCGGATAGGCCGAATGAAGTGATCTCCTTGATGGCGAGTTTGGCGTCGGCAATCGGGTCGCTGCCGTCGCACCAGCCCCAGCCGGCAACCGCTATGCCGGCTGCCTTCAACTCGTCGATGAAAGCGGCAATGATTCTTTTGTCGGCAGCGTCGTAAGGTATTCGGCTGTGGATGCGCACCCAGGCATGCGCCATCTGGGCTTCTTTCAGCGCCTCGATCGCGAGGGCAGAAGTGCCGTATCGCGCGACCGTCGCCGGCACCTGATAGATGAACGTGCCGTGCTTGCGAAAAGCCTTGGAAATTCCTGCCATTGATGCCCCCGCTCAATGTGCAACTTATATTAGAATATTAAATCATGCGCAATCCATCGCGACTGGATGAGGCCCGCCGCTCCCGCTGACTTTCGCTCGGCTCCCTCTCCCCTCAAGGGGAGAGGGAAGTCAAGCGAGCCTACGAGAACATCTCCACCCTGCCATTGAGCGCCATCAGGCCGAGTTCGACCTTCAGCGACGGCTGCTTTTCCGCGACCTGCTTCTTGAATTCCATGAGCGCGGCCTTGTGCGTGGCGGTCTCAGCCGCCTTGTCCTTCACGGCATCCGCGCCGTAAGCGATTTTGGCGGCGCCGCAATCGCGATGGTTCATCGCGATCACTTTCGGAATGTGGTGCAGCTGCATCGACGCCGCGAGATTGTCCCAGAAGGCCGGCGCCCAGGCCTTGAAGGCGGGAGCGACCACGCCGATCGACGCGCCGGCGAAGGTGAACTGGCTGTATTTGCCGGCCAGCCGCCGATGCTTCATGTAATTGAGAGATTGCTGCGGAAAGCGCGGGTCGATGCAGGTGACCAGCATCGCCTCGTAATTTCCGGTCGCGGCCATGGCAAGCGATGGCAGCGCTGCCAGCATGCCGGCAGCGCCGGAAATCTGCAGGAAGCGGCGGCGGTCGAAACGTGCGCGCAACATGTCGCCGCAGCAGGCGCAGGCCGGCGGATGTGAGATGGCGTCAGTCATGGTCTCCCCCTCGATGAATCGAAAAACCCGGTGCGACGATACCGCGCATTTTACAACCGGGCCAGATCGATCGGGAGGTATTCGCCCTGAAAGGGCGATTTCTTTTTATTGGCTCGCCCAGACGATGCGCGCGATCCAGACCACGTCGGACATCTGCAAGGTCCTGTCACGATGCTCGGCATTGAGCGATTTGAGCTCGACGCTCTTGGTGGTCTTTTTCTTGAGTTCCTTGACCATGACCTCGTCGTTCTTCGTCTTCACGACAACCCTGTCGCCTTTGCGCACCGGCGCCGCCGGCGACACAATGATGACGTCGCCGTCGCGATAGGCCGGCTTCATCGAATCGCCGGAAATCTCAAGGGCGTAGGCGTGTTCGTCGGTGACCTGCGGGAACGCGGTTTCTTCCCAGCCCTTGCCGACCGGAAAGCCGCCATCGTCGAAGTAACCGCCGGAGCCGGCTTCGGCGAAGCCGATCAACGGTACATTCTGCACCGGCGTCTTGCCGCCGTCGGTGATCAGGCTGACGAAAGTGTCGATCTTGGTGTTGGTCGCCGCCAGCGCCTTGGCGACCGATTCGGTGGACGGCCAGCGCGGCCGACCTTCTGGCGTGATCCGCTTCGACTTGTTGAACGTGGTTGGGTCGAGGCCGGACTTTTTGGCGAGGCCCGAGGCAGTCAGCTTGGCGCGCGCCGCCAGCCGGTCGATGGCAGTCCAGATTTGATTGTGTGTCAGCATGGCTAAACCGCATTCCCCTATCGTCAAAGGCCCGGACAGGCCGCCGTCGGATCAATCTCAATTCTTATAGGAATTATAGCCTTGAGTCGGGCGTTTGTCACACCCGAATATTGCCTATTTTCGCCGAGGTGCCTTTTGGCCGGTTTTTTCGACAGGTTTTTGGCCGCAGCTCCGGACTTGCTTTTGGACTCGGCCCGGCCCGGCCGATAGGGTCGGCCCATGCAGCACCGGAGCAGCCTGTCGTGATCGGGTTTTTTGACCGCCTGTCCCGGCCCTTGATGCGGGCTCTCGACCCCGAGGACGCGCACGCTTTGACCCTGAAAGCGTTGCGGTTCTTGCCGCGCATCACACCGGAGCCGGACCCGCCGGAATTGCGGGTGCGGGCCTTCGGCCTGAATTTTCCCAATCCGGTCGGGCTGGCCGCCGGCTTCGACAAGGACGCGGTGGCGCCGGATGCGCTGCTGCGGCTCGGCTTCGGCTTCGTCGAGATCGGTTCGATCACGCCGCGGCCGCAGGCCGGCAACCCGAAGCCGCGAGTCTTCCGCCTGGCGGCCGACGAGGCGGTGATCAACAGGCTCGGCTTCAACAATGGCGGCGCGGCGCTGGCTTTGGCGCGGCTGGCCGCGCGCGCCAATGAAGGCGGCATTGTCGGCGTCAATATCGGCGCCAACCGCGATTCGGCCGACCGGGCCGAGGACTATGTCCGGCTGATCGAGACCTTCGCCGCCGTCGCCGGTTATTTCACCGTCAACGTGTCGTCGCCCAATACGCCGGGTTTGCGCGATCTGCAGCAGGCCGCGGCGCTGGACGATCTGCTCGGCCGCGTCATCGACGCCCGCGACCGCGTCCGCCTGCGCGCCGGCCCGACCCCGGTGCTGCTGAAGATCGCGCCCGATCTGACATTGGCCGACCTCGACGACGTCGTCGGCATCGCCCGCAAGCACCGCGTCGACGGCATGATCGTTTCCAACACCACGATATCGCGCCCCGGTTCGCTGCGCGCGCGCGACAGAGCGACCGAAGCCGGCGGCCTGTCCGGGCGGCCTGTGTTCAAACTGTCGACGCGCATGCTGGCCGAAACTTTCGTGCGCGCCGAGGGCCAGTTCCCGCTGATCGGCGTCGGCGGCATCGACTCGAGCGCGACGGCGATCGCCAAGATCAAAGCCGGCGCCACTTTGCTGCAGCTTTACACCGGGCTGATCTATCACGGCATCGGGCTGGTGGCGGAAATCAAGTCAGGCATCGCGGCGGCGATCAAACGCGGCAACCGCGACTCGCTTGCCGCCATGGTCGGCGTCGATGCGGCGGAAATCACCGCGGATAGCTGGCCGAGTTAAATAAAAGGCCGCTTCACCAGTGCCGGGTAACGCGCCGCCTGCAAAATGCCGCGGGCGATGAAGAACGCCAGGATCGCGATCCACAGTCCGGCATTGCCGAGCGGCAATGTCGCCGCCCACACCGCCAGATAGATCACGAACGACGCCACCATCAGGTTACGCATGTCGCGCGCCCATGTGGCGCCGATATAGACGCCGTCGAAGCAGAACGCCATCACGCCGCAGACCGGCGTCAACGCGGCGAGCCACATAAATTGATTGGCGACGCGCCGCACCTCGATATTCGCGGTCATCAGATCGATGAACGGCGCGCCGAACACGAAGAACAGCGCGCTGGCCGCCGCGCCGAAGACAAAACCCCAGATGACGATGAGCTTGACGGCGCGGCCGAACCCGTCGCGGTCGCGCGCGCCATAGGCGCGGCCGCATAATTGCTCGGCGGCATTGGCGAGGCCATCGAGGAAAAAGGCGCCGACCAGAGTGAAGTTGTGCAGCACCGCGTTGGCGGCAAGCGCCACGTCGCCAGAGCGCGCGCCTTGCGCGGTGAAGAACAGATAGACCGCGATCAGCGCCGCAGTGCGGATCATGATGTCGCGGTTGATCGCCAGAAGGCGCAAGAGCTTGTCGCGGTCGAACAGTTTCGCCTGCCGCAGATCGAGGCGCGCGCCGAGCACCCGCCAGGCCATACCCAGCCCGACGATCAGGCCGGTGACCTCGGCGATAACCGAGGCCAAAGCCGCGCCGGAAATGCCCCAGTCGAGGCGCAGCACCAGCAGAACAGTGAGCGCCATGTTGATGACGTTGACAGCGATCTGGATCGACAGCGCCAGCATCGGCCGCGCCAGCCCGACCAGCCAGCCGAGCATGACGTAGTTGCCGAGCGCGAAGGGCGCCGACCACAGCCGGATGAAGAAGTAATGCTCGGCAGCGGCGCGCACCGTGTCGCTGCCGCCGATGCTGCCGAAGATGAGCGACGCCAAAGGCACCTGCAGCGCGATCAAGCTGACGCCAATCGCCGCTGCCGTCATCAGCGCGCGCGTCAGCACCGCGAGCCGTTCGCTCGTATCGCCGGCGCCATAGGCCTGCGCGGTCAGCGCGATCGTCCCCATGCGCAAAAAGGCGAACAGCCAGAACATGCAGTCGAAGACCAGAGCGGCCATCGCCACGCCGCCGAGCACGGCCGAATCGCCGAGCCGGCCGATCGCCGCGGTGGCGACGACGCCGAGCAAAGGCGTCGTGACATTCGCCAGCATCGCCGGCCCGGCAATGGCGAAGACGCCGCGGTGGGTGACGGCGGAAGTCTGCAAACCGCGCTCTAGCGCCCTCGAGGCGCGTTGACGAGACGCATGATCAGCCAGATCGGGATGACGATGACGGCGCCGAGCAGGAAGTAGCGCCACAGCCAATGGAAGGCGTCGAAACCCATGTTCCAGATCGAGCGCACCAGACGATCGAGGCTGTGCAGGATATCGAACGGGTCGAGGCCGAGCACCGACAGGATGACGCCGACCAGGATCGACACCAGCAGCAGGCGGCCCAGCACCGCCAGCGGCGAGCCGCCGAAAAACCGGGTGACGGGATCGGCTTTCACGGGTGGCTCCATCGGCTCAAGTTCGTTTGGCATAATAGTACCTGACGCAAGAAACCCTGCGCGGTCAAGGCGTGTCCGGGACTGTCCGCCGGGTAAAGTCGGACGGCGCAGCCTATCCTTGCGCCGCATTATGCTTAGATAGCGTCCAGGCCAGCGACGGTCGAGACGAGCAAGGCCAAGCCCATGGATGCCATCTTTCTCACCTCCGGCGACGTCATTATCGACCGCCGCTTTGAATGGGCGCGCGATCTGGAGGCCAAAGGCGATCTCGCCGGCGCCGCCGATCTCTTGGCCCAGACGGTCGAACTCAGCCCCGGCTACGCCGCCGCCTGGTTCGCCCTCGGTCATCTGCGCGAACTTCAGGGTGAAACAGCCGGCGCCATCGTTGCTTTCGAGCAGGCCAGGGCGATCGATCCCGAGGACCGTCACGGTGCCAGCCTGCGGCTGACCCGGCTTGGCGCCGCACAAGTGGCGATGTCGGATGGCTATGTGCGGACCTTGTTCGACGGTTATGCGCTGACCTTCGATTCCGCATTGCGCATGGGCCTCGGTTACAGGGCGCCGGAACTCATGCGGGACGCGGTGCGCGCGGCGCGGCCGGAAATGACCTTCGGCGCGGCGCTCGACCTCGGCTGCGGCACCGGCCTCGGCGGCGCCGCGTTCCGGCCGTTCTGCAAGACCCTCGTGGGCGTCGACCTGTCGCCGGCGATGGTGGCGCAAGCGCGCACGAAGACGATCTATGACCGGCTGGTTGAAGGCGAGGTGGTGGAATTTCTCAACGCCGAAGCCGTGGCGCACACGGCTTACGACATCGTGATTGCCGCCGATCTGTTCGGCTATCTCGACGATCTCACCGCGGTGCTCGGCGCTGCCGCGCGCGTGCTGGCGCCTGGCGGGCTGATCGTCTTCAGCGCCGAGACGCATCAGGGCGACGGTGTGATCCTGCGCGACACGTTGCGCTATGCGCATGCCGAGAGTCATGTTCGCGGCGCGTTGGCCGCCGCCGGCTTGCACGACGTCAGCCTCGATTTTGCCGCGGCGCGCAGTGAGAAAGGAGTGCCGGTGCCGGGTTTGGTCGTGGTGGCGCGGAGGCGATGTAACGGAATTGCTGCCTGACAACTTCGCATATTGGTTCGCCAGCCGCGGCTGGTCGCCGCGCGCGCATCAGCTGGAGTTGCTGGCGAAGACGAAAGCCGGGCGCTCGGCGCTGCTGATCGCGCCGACCGGCGGCGGCAAGACCCTGGCCGGGTTCTTGCCGTCCCTCGTCGAGCTCGGTGAGAAAGCGCCGCGCGCGACGAAGCTCGTCTCCACCGGCAGCGTCATTCGCCGCGACGGCGGCTTGCACACGCTTTATATCTCGCCGCTGAAGGCGCTTGCCGTCGACATCGCCCGCAATCTGGAAATGCCGGTGCGCGAGATGAAGTTAGCCGTCCGGCTGGAGACGCGCACCGGCGATACGCCGGCGTCGAAGCGGCAACGCCAGCGCCGCGATCCGCCTGACATCTTGTTGACCACGCCGGAACAACTCGCACTCCTTTTGGCTTCCGCCGATGCGCCCTACATGTTCGGCTCGCTGCGCCGCGTCGTGCTCGACGAATTGCATTCGCTGGTGACATCGAAGCGCGGCGATTTGCTGGCGCTCGGCATGGCGCGGTTGTTTCAACTGGCGCCGGCGATGACGACGGTCGGTCTTTCCGCCACAGTCGCCGAACCCGATGAGTTGTGCAGTTTTCTGGTGCCGCAGCCGCTGCAAGGCACGGCGCAAGCCGACCTCGTCATCGCGCAAGCCGGCGCGCAGCCGAAGGTGACGATGCTCGACACCAGCGAGCGCCTGCCCTGGGCCGGGCACTCGGCGCGCCACGCGCTCGGCGAAATCTACGATCTGATCAAGCAGCACAAGACGACGCTGATTTTCGTCAATACCCGCAGCCAGGCGGAGTTCACCTTCCAGTCGTTGTGGGGCATCAACGACGACAACCTCGCCATCGCGCTGCATCACGGTTCGCTCGATGTCGCGCAACGCCGCAAGGTCGAGGACGCGATGAGCGCCGGCAAGTTGCGCGCCGTGGTGTGCACCTCCTCGCTCGATCTTGGCGTCGACTGGGGCGATGTCGATCTGGTCGTCAATATCGGCGCGCCGAAAGGTTCGTCGCGGCTGATGCAGCGGGTCGGCCGGTCCAATCACCGCTATGACGAGCCGTCGAAAGCGGTGCTGGTGCCGTCCAATCGCTTCGAAGTCTTGGAGTGCCGCGCCGCCATCGATGCGGTGGCCGCCAACGCCCAGGACACACCGCCTTTGCGCACCGGCGCGCTCGATGTGCTGTGTCAACATATCCTCGGTCGCGCCGTCGGCGAGCCCTTCCTCGCCGATGATCTTTACGCCGAAGTCCTTTCCGCCGCGCCTTACGCGGGACTGAGCCGTACAGACTTCGATGACGCGGTCGATTTCGTCGCCACCGGCGGCTACGCGCTGAAGGCCTATGAACGCTTTGCCAAGATACGGCAGGGCAAGGACGGCAAATGGCGTGTCGCCCATCCGCGTGTCGCGCAGCGCTACCGCATGAACATCGGCACCATCGTCGAAGCCGACATGTTGAAGGTTAGGTTGATGCGCAAAAGGGGAAGCGCCACGGCGATGATCCCGCGCGGCGGCCGCGTGCTCGGCGAGGTCGAGGAATATTTCATCGAAGGTCTGAGGCCCAATGACACCTTCGTTTTCGCCGGGGAGATTCTGAAATACGAAGCGTTGGTCGAGAACGAAGTCTATGTCTCGCGCTCGACGGCGGCCGATCCGAAAGTGCCGGCCTATGAAGGCGGCAAGTTTCCGTTGTCGACTTATCTCGCCGCGCGCGTGCGCGGCATTCTCGCCGATCCGAAGGCGTGGCGCGCGCTGCCCGATCAGGTGCGCGAATGGCTGGAGATTCAGGAGTGGCGCTCGCTGCTGCCGTCGGCCGGCGATCTTCTGGTCGAGACCTTCCCGCGCGGCAACAAGAACTATCTAGTCTGCTATCCGTTCGAGGGCCGTCTCGCGCACCAGACGCTCGGCATGTTGCTGACGCGGCGACTTGAGCGCGCCGGCATGAAGCCGCTCGGCTTCGTCGCCAATGAATATGCGCTGGCAGTGTGGGGCCTGAGCGATCTGGGGCTGGCAATCGTGCGCGGCGAACTTGCGCTTGGCGATCTGTTTGCCGAGGACATGCTCGGCGACGATCTCGAAGAATGGCTGGCCGAATCGGCCCTGATGAAACGCATGTTCCGCAGTTGCTCGATCATCGCGGGGCTGATCGAGCGGCGGTTTCCCGGCGAGGAAAAATCCCGCCGCCAGGTCACCATGTCGACCGATCTGGTGTACGACGTGCTGCGCAAGCACCAGCCGGATCACATTCTTTTACGGGCGGCGCGCGCCGACGCCGCCACTGGCCTTCTGGACATCAAGCGCCTCGGCGAAATGCTCTCCCGCATCCAAAGCCGAATCGTCCATAAATCGCTCGACCATGTGTCGCCACTGGCGGTTCCGGTTATGCTGGAGATCGGCCGCGAGACGGTCTATGGCGAGGCGGCGGATACCTTGCTGGCGGAGGCCGCCGGCGAACTGGTGAAAGAGGCGATGTCGTGAAGTTTGCGGTTCAGGGCGTGGAGGCGAGGCAGGGCGGTACGATCGCCATTGCCGGTGTCCCAATCGTCGCCGACCCGTCCGGCGCCCTGTATTGGCCTGAATATGGCCTGCTCGCCGTCAGCGATCTGCATTTGGACAAAGGCTCGAGCTACGCCGCGCGCGGCCAGTTGCTGCCGCCTTACGATACGGCGGCGACATTGGCGCGGCTGACGCGGCTGATCGCGCATTATGCGCCGCGCGTCGTTGTCTCGCTCGGCGACAGTTTCCATGACGGCGGCGGACCGGCGCGGCTCGGCGTTGCGGACCGCGACAACCTCGCGGCCATGCAGCGCGGCCGCGACTGGA
>CAITJJ010000394.1 GCA_903892675.1 uncultured Hyphomicrobiales bacterium
CCCGCCTCGACGAGGCGCGCGACATCCTGCGCTACATGACCGGCCTTCTGGTCTTCCTTGGCCTGCTCGGCACCTTCTGGGGCCTGATCGAAACCGTCTCCTCGGTCGGCAATGTCATTCAGGGCCTCAAGCCCGGCGGCGACACATCAAGCATGTTCGACACCTTGCGCGAGGGCCTCGCCGCGCCTTTGTCCGGCATGGGCATATCGTTCTCGTCGTCGCTGTTCGGCCTCGCCGGCTCTTTGGTGCTCGGCTTCCTCGATCTGCAATCGAGCCAGGCGCAGAACCGTTTCTATACCGAACTGGAAGATTGGCTCTCGACCACCGTCTACGACCACGGCACCGAGCCCAGCGAGCATACCGCCGGCGTCTCCTTCGAAGTGCGCGGCGCGGTCGAGAAATTGCGCGAAGCCATCGACCAGAGCGGCTCGGGCAAGGCGGCCTCCGCCGCCATGGCGAACCTTGCCGAAGCGATCCAGGGTCTGGTGCACCATATGCGCACCGAGCAGCAATTGATCCGCGACTGGGTCGACGGCCAGGCCGAACAGCAGCGCGAGATCAAGAAGCTTCTCGAAGTCATGGTACGCGAGAAGGCGGGGCGCTAGCGCCTAACGGTTAAACGCAACGAGTAGATCATGGCCCTTGCACGATCACGCCGCGGCGGCGAAGGAATGAATTACTGGCCGGGCTTTGTCGATGCGCTATCGACATTGATCCTGTCCATTATTTTCATTCTGACGGTCTTCGTTGTCGTGCAGTTTTTCCTGCAACAGGAAATCACCGGCAAGGACACCGCGCTCAACAAATTGAACGCGCAGATCGCCCAGTTGACCGACCTGCTGTCGATGGAAAAAACCGGCAAGGCCGATACCGAAGCGCAGCTGATGCAGCTGCGCGCCTCGCTCGCCACGACCGAATCCGAGCGCGACAAGCTCAGAAGCGCTGCCGAAGGCGCCGGCGCCGGGCTGTCCGCCGCGCAGGGCCAGGCCGCCGAACTGTCAACCGCGCTCGAAGGCGAAAAGAAAATATCGGCGCGCGCGCTGGCCCAGGTTGAAATCCTCAACCAGCAGCTTGCCGCCTTCCGCCGCCAGTTGGCGGCGATCGAACAGGCGCTCGACGTCGCTGAAAAGAAGGACAAGGAATCGCAGAACCGCATCGCCGATCTCGGCCAGCGCCTCAACGTCGCGCTGGCGCAGAAGGTCGAGGAACTGACCAAGTACCGTTCCGACTTTTTCGGCCGCTTGCGTGAAATTCTCGGCAATCGCCCGGACATCCGCATCGTCGGCGACCGCTTCGTGCTGCAATCCGAACTGTTGTTCGACGTCGGCAAGGCCGAGTTGAAGCCGGAAGCGCGCAGCGAGATAGACAAGATCGCAACCGCGCTGCTCGAACTCGGCGCCAAGATTCCCGCCGACATTGCCTGGGTCGTGCGGGTCGATGGTCATACCGACGTGCGGCCGATTTCGGGCCCCATCTTCAAGTCGAACTGGGATCTGTCGTCGGCGCGCGCCATCGCCGTGGTGCAGTATATGGCGAGCAAAGGCATCTCGCCGCAGCGCCTGGTCGCCGCCGGCTTTGCCGAATTCCAGCCGCTCGACACCGGGACCACCGATGAGGCCTATCGCCGCAACCGCCGCATCGAGTTCAAGCTGACGGAGCGATAGTCGCTTTTTTGTCGTGTTTGATTATGGTAATATCGCCCGATGAACAAAGTCGCAGAAACCATTCTCGACCGCATCGCCGATTGGCCGAAAGAGGCGCGCGAAGAATTGATGCAATCGATCGTGGACATCGAGGCGAAACACCTCGGCGTCTATCGTCTTTCCGACGACGAACGCGCGGCGGTCCGTGAGGGTCTGGCGCAAGCGGATCGCGGCGAGTTTATCCCGGACAACGTCGTCGAATCTTATTTCAATAAATATCGGGCATGAAGGTCCGGTTTACACCGCGCGCCTTCGCCGATCTGGACGTCATTCGGGCATACATCCATCAGTTCAATCCGGTCGCTGCCGGACGCTTTATATCCGTGATCGAAAAAATCGCCTTTCGGCTCGGAGATTTTCCGGAATCCGGACTACCATCCGACGAACTTGATGCGCGCGTTGTTTTCTCGCGTCGCTACCCCTATCGCATTTATTATCGCATAGCTTCCGGCGAGGTCGTGATCCTTCACATTCGGCATGCCGCGCGCAGGCCGTTGCAACTAGGCGATATCTAGACCCATGACCGCCCTCACGCTGCGCCCCTACGTACCCGCCGACGAAGACGCGGCCATCGAATTGTGGCGGCGCACATGGGCGCGGCACTATCCGCATATCGACTTCAATGCGCGCGTCGCCTGGTGGCGCGAACGCTGGCGGCAGGAGCTGATCCCGGCCGCGCATGTGGTAGTGGCGGAAATGGATGGCGTGCCGGTCGGCTTTGTCACCGTCGATCGGAACACGAAATATCTCGACCAGATCGTCGTCGCACCGGAGCATTGGGGCGGCGGCATCGCGCGCGCGCTGCTCGACGAGGCCAAACGTCTGTCGCCGTCAGGGCTTGAGCTGCTGGTCAACAAGGACAATGCCCGCGCCATCCGCTTCTACGAGAAGCACGGCTTTGCCTACGCTGGCGAGGACAAGAACCCGGTGTCGGGCATCGCCGTCAACAGGATGACGTGGCCATCATCTTAGGTTTAGGCAAGGCCCTACGTGTTCACCTAAGGACGTCCGAGAGAAGGCGACCGTGGATCACGATGCCTTTTGACTTTCGTCACCATTGCTCGCTCTCAAGGACTCATATTCTGAGGACCAGATTTTATAATACTCTTTTTCCTGATATTTAAAAACCGCCCACGGAATCAAGAAACCCAGAACCGTCGTCACAGCCATTGCGCCGCTTAAACCGTCGGATTTGAGACCCGCTAGACCTGTGAAAGCGGCGAGAACGGTGCCGGTGATCGCCATGCCTATCGGTCCGCAAACAAACAGTTCAAATCGTGGCTTGGAAACACGACGGGATGCTCGCTCACCGGCTAGTTCAGCCATGTCCGAATGAGAAAGATTAGTCATCATCAAAGTATGCCCATCCAAGATTTAGAAACCTAGTGGCAGGCAGTAGAATTCGCTATCCGCACCGACACTTGACAGGCCCATAAACCTAGGCTATTAGTCCTTTTATCCCGCTCATCGAGGGGCGTCTTCCGGAGACGCAACGAAGACGGAGCGGGACGCGGCGCCTGCGTGCGGGGCTCGTAACCCCGCCCTCGGGAGGCCCCGGGTAGCCGTCCGGTCCCACTACGGGGATCTGCCTTCAATGGCTGGACGCGGCGGGTGCAAAGGCTGGCGAAAGCCGGCCGGCTGATGGGAGGCCAGGAGGCCCCCGCACCCGCCCGGAAGCTACGGCCCCGGGGACAAAAAGCGCCGCCAGTGGAGCGCCGGGAGGCGCCTCTCCGCGATCGCAAGCGGAGAGGGCACGCTTCGCCAGCGTGTCGGGCGGCTGCGCCAGCCGCTCGGGAGGTCTCGCACACCTCCGCGTTTGCCGGCGCTCCGCTCCCCTCATGATCGCGGGACGGATTGGACGAACGGCCTGCCCGGGGCCGCGCAAATAACACGGGCGATGGCGCTTGCGCCGGCGATTGGGCAATGCCGCGGCCTGACATCTCGCCGACACGCAAACGTCATGCAAAGGCTTTCCCACAGTCGCGTGTATATTTCCCTGATCTCGCCGCGCAAAATTGCTAAACGATTCGTTCGGCGATTGGCCGGCGAACACGGCGGCGGTGACGTGGCAAACAAGACCATTCAGGCAGCGGGCGGCATCGTGGTGCGCGGAGGCAAGCGCGCTCTGTTCGCCGTGGTCCAGCGCAGCAAGGACGATCATTGGGTGCTGCCGCGCGGCAAGCTCAAGCGCGATGAAAATCCGGTCGCCGCTGCGCGCCGCGAAGTGGTCGAGGAAACCGGCCACCGCGTCACCGTCAACGAATTTCTCGGCGCCATCACCTATCGTGCCGGCGGCCGGCCGAAGGTGGTCGAGTTCTGGCAGATGCAGGCCGAGGACGAGCCGAGCCACGAACTGATGGCCGACATCGTCGCGGTCGAATGGCTGCCGCTGAAGGCTGCGGTGCGTCGCCTGAGCTATCAGTTGGAGAAGCTGTTCCTGATAAATGTCGGCCCACGCGCCGCGCAGCACCGCAGAGGCAGGAAATTGCCACCCAAGTCGGTTGCTAAAAAAGCCAGCAAGAAGGCCGTAAAAAAGGCCGGCAAACCGACGGCGAAAAAAGGCAAAGTGAAGCTCAAGGCCAAAGCCGTTCATAAAAAGACAACCCACAAGACGAACCGCAAGACCAAGAAAAGTGCGTCCGCGCGCGCAACCGTGGCGCATAAATCCAGAACGCCGTCGCGCCATCTTGGCGTTGCAAAGCCGGCGTCGGCCGCGGCCAATCCTGTCGCAGCAAAATCCTACGCAAAGCCGGTCTCGGCGGCCGCGCGCAAAGGCATCTTGCAGCGCATGCTCGGGCATCTCGGCGGCTGACGCACCCTTTACCGCCGCCACAATATTGCCGCCAACGCCGCCGGGATCATTGCCTAAATTTAATGGGTGATGAACGGGACAGAGCGATTTTCAGGCGCGCCATTCAGCCGCCGTTCACCGGAAAAATCGGAACCTCGGTCGCAAGATGGACGTTAGGCCTGCGCTACTGAACCGCAGGAAATGCTGAACCCGGGCGTTTATTGAAACGTCCCCATGAAGCGAACCTAGGAGGTGCGCTATGAACAGGATCACCAAGACACTCACCGCTCTCGCCGCCGTCGCGACACTGACGGTTGCTTCCGTGGCCATGCCTCAGCCGGCTGAGGCCCGTGGCGGGCGCATCGCCGCCGGCATCATCGGCGGCATCGCCGCCGGCGCCATTCTCGGCGGCATCGCCTCGAACGGCTACGGCTATTACGGCCCGGCCTATGCTTACGGCCCCGCCCCGGTCTATTACGGTCCGCATTGCTGGTGGCACCGCGAGCGGGTTTGGGACGGCTATGGCTGGCGGCTGCGCCGCGTCCGCGTCTGCGATTAGGCCTCTCCTCCGCCCCGCCGGCTTGGCCTGAAACATGACCTGATTATCGTCAAACATGCCCGGAAACCGCCATGTTTCCGGGCATTTTTGTGATGGAAGTCACAGCATCCGGCGAAGTTCCGCCATAATGAAATTGACACTGGCCGCTGCCAATTGTCGCACTGGCGCCCGGTCACATGACATTCGCAATCGCTCGCGACTTTGCAGGGAGTTTCCCATGAAGCCCATCAAGAGCCTCGTTCTGGCGATCGCCGCCGCCGCCACCATCGCGGCCGGAACCTTCGCCGCCCCGACTGCCGCCGAAGCGCGTGGCGGCCGCAACGCGGCCATCATCGGCGGCGTCGCCGCGGCCGCCATCATCGGCGGCGCCATCGCCGCCAACAGCCAGCCGCGCTACTACGCGCCGGCGCCCGGCTATGTCGCCTATGACGGCTACTATGCCCGTTATCCGGTATCCTGCCCGGGCGGCTACTGGGCGCGCCGGCCGGTCTATGACCGCTGGGGCAATGTCCGGGGTTATAGCCGCCCGCGTTTCATCTGCCCTTAAGCTTCGCGTAACCGCCCGGGTGCAGACTGCCCCGTAAATCAATCGTGCCGGATTCGGCCTGAAAGGACGTCCATGAACTTCAAGATCATCGCGCTGGTCGCGGCTGGCCTTTCAGCCGCCGCCCTGCCCACCGCGGCCGAAGCCCGTTGCAACGGCTGCGCCGTCGGCGCCGGTGTTGTCGGCGGCCTCGCGGTCGGCGCAATCATCGGCTCGGCCATCGCCAACGGCCAGCCGCGCTACGTCGAGCCGGCTCCCGCCTATGCCCCGCCGCAGCGGGTCTATGTCGAGGAAGAAGGCCCGGTCTGCCACGTTGAGCGGCAGCGCTTCTGGGACGGCTACGGCTGGCGTCATCGCCGCGTCGAGGTTTGCGACTAAGGCTCAAACGTCTCACGTCAATTCTTCATCATGCCCGGTCAAAAGCCGGGCATGATTTTTTTCTACCGCCGCATATGGCTGAGCACCGCCGCGGTCGGCCAGCAATCGACCTTCAAGCCGTTCGCCTTCTGATATTGGCCGAGCGCCGCCCGGGTCAGCATCCCCGCCTTGCCGTCGATCTTGTCTTTATAAATTCCAAGATCGATAAGCCGCTGCTGCATCGCCTCGACATCCCTGGTCTTGAGCTGGTCGCTCTTGCTCCACGGCGTCTCGAACGACGTCGCGCCGGCGATGCGGTCCGCGAGATGGCCGACGAACAGCACATAAAGGTCGGAGAAATTGTATTCCTTGATGACGAAATAATTCTTCGGCGTCAGAAACGATGGTCCGTAATTGCCTTCCGGCTGCAACAGCGACGCCGGCAGCAACAGTTCCTTCGGCGAAAGCTTGCGCCCCTTGGCCGGCACAAAGCCGCGCTTGAGCCATTCGCCGATCGGCATCGTCACGTCGGGCGTACCGATCGAACAATCGGCGTTCAGCGGCGCGCGCACTTCGTAGGCCCAGCGCTCGCCGCTCTGCCAGCCTTTGCTCTGCAATTGCCTGGCGGCGGAGGCCAGCGCATCCGGCACCGAGCGGAATATATCGGCGCGGCCATCGCCGTCGAAATCGACCCCGAGCTTGTAGAACTCCGACGGCAGGAACTGCGTCAGGCCAAGCGCGCCGCCCCAGGACGAGCGCATGTCGGCGCGCGGCGTACCGTCCTGGATCATCTTCAGTGCATACAAAAACTCAGTCTGGAAAAGCGCCGCGCGCTTGCCGACATAGGCCTGCGTGGCCAAAACGCGCAGCGCGTCGTGCGGCAATTTATAGGAGCCGTAATCGGTCTCGCGCGCCCAAATCGCCAGCACGATGTTGCCGGGCACACCGAATTCCTTTTCGATCCGCGCCAGCGTGGCGCGATGCTGCGCAGCCAGTTCACGCCCGCGCGATGCCAGCCGGTCGAAACTCGACTCGCGCAAATACTGACCCGGCGTCTGCACGAATTCGGCCTGGCCCGCCGGCGAGCTTGCCGGCCGGCCAGGTATGTCGAGATCCGGCAGTGTCAGATCCGGCTCCAGCCCGCGAAGGCCGGCGTCGAACACCTTGCGCGACACGCCGATCTGTTGCGCGCGCGGCCATAGCGTTTCGAGAAAGGCGCTGAATGCCGGTTCGGCGCGCACGGCGCCAGCAGACATCAGGCACAAGAGAATCACCAGGGCGTATCGCATGGTTGCCATTATAACACGCGAATTTGAGCGCCCGCTGCGCCGGACTAACGGCGTCGCCGTTGCACAGAACGCCTAATGGAATTTTCGCCGCTATTTCGCAACGCGCGTTGCTTGCAACACACCGTCGATGGTGTCGCCCGTCACCTTGCCGGTGTATTCGGTGCCGTTGGCCGCAAAACTGATCCGATCGCCGTTCATTCTGCCATTGCTGATCGTGACCGAGGCATTGCCTGTTTTTAGCGTGCCCGAAATCATCTGGTATTTCTGCTGCAATACGAGTTCGCCCTGCGGCAATTTCCAGGTTCCTTCCACCTTCGCCGGAACGATCCAGAAATGAGCCTTGCAGTATGTGCCGCACGGAGCTTCGGGACGGACGACTTCGTCCGGCGTCCAATCGCCCATGTCGAAGGTGTTCGAAACAATTCGCGTACCAGGCTTCAGATCCAGAATCTTCGGACGAAGCTGGAGATTGATTTCATCGAGCAGGAACATTGTGATGACGGTCGCCTGCGTGAAATCGCTTCGGAACAGGTCCGCTTTGACAAACGTGGCCTTGCCGGCAACGCCTTCCTTGGCGGCATTGCGCGTCGACAATTCGACCATGTTTGGGTCGTATTCGATGCCCAACGCTTTGGCGCCACGTTTGGCGGCGGTGATGACGGTGCGGCCGTCGCCAGATCCCAGATCGATCACGAAATCTTCCGGTGTCACCTTGGCCACGTCCATCATTTTGTCCACGAGCAACTGAGGGGACGGAAGCCACATGACGTCCTTGCCCGGCTGGCCAAGAGTTGGCGCATACTCCTTTGCCGGTTGCGCAATCGCTGCATTCAGCGAAACAAGAATCGCCAAACACGCCATTGGCGCTGGCCGGGTCATAAACTGTAATGACTTCATCTATTGTTCCTTCGACCGGCGGCGCTAAATATGGACGGACCATAAGAAGCGCCCACTGTATCGGGTACAATACCGAACGTTCAATGAACATCAACGAATCAGAGAACGGATAGAGGACGGTAAACCGCCCATTAATACGAAAATATTTTTAGTGATGCGGCTTGTCGTAGGCGTTTTGGCCGAGCTTCTCGACATAGGCGATGCCGATCGCCGACAAAACGAACAGTGCGTGGATGATGACCTGCCACATCACGCCGGTCTCGGTGAAGGGCACGTTGGGCTGCCCCAGTTGCCCGGCGTAGATGAACGTGCGCAGCAGGTGGATTGACGAAATGCCGATGATCGCCATCGCCAGCTTGATCTTCAACACGCTGGCGTTGACGTGACTGAGCCACTCCGGCTGGTCCGGATGCTTTTCCAGTTCCAGCCGCGACACGAAAGTCTCGTAGCCGCCGACGATGACCATGGTCAGAAGGTTGGAGATCATCACCACGTCGATCAGGCCGAGCACGACCAGCATGATTTCCTGCTCGGTGAATTGCGTGGCGCCGAGGACGAGGTGCCAGAGCTCCTTGACG
>CAITJJ010000395.1 GCA_903892675.1 uncultured Hyphomicrobiales bacterium
ACGGCCATGCTGTTGAGGGTCGGGTGCTGCGAGTTGAATTCGATGCCGATGCGCAGGCCGTATTCGGCCGCGATATCGCCGGCGCGCTTGAGGCTTTCGATCGCATATTTGACGGTGCCGTCATTCTGTCCCGGCGCGCTCATCAGCGTGTCGCAGCCGAGCGCCACCGCGTTCTGGCAAGACAGGCGATAGATATCGAACAGCTCTTTCTGCTCGCCGCCTTGCGCGAACAGGAAGCCGTATTTCACGCCGAGCACGCCGACCGGTATGCCGCTCTTTTTAACGAGGTCGAGCACTTGATCGTTGCTCATGCCGGCTTCGTAACATCGCTCGAAGTCGATCCGGCGCAGTTCCATGGCGTCGAAGCCGCCTTTCTTGGCAGCGTCGAGCGCCGTGGCGAGCGGCGTTGTGTCAATGGTCCACGTATGGAGGGCGAGACGCCAGAACTTGTCGCTCATAACGAACTAGCCCTCGTATTGCAGGATATAGAGTCCGGCATTGGTATCGGTGAGATACATGACGCCATTCGGATCGACAAACACATCGCAGGATTGAATGACCTTGGCCGGGTTTGGCCGCTGGTCGACGATTTTTTCGGGCGGGGGCGGCACGAAATAGCCGACCTGCTTGGGCTGGAATGCGTCGCGCACGTCATAAATGCGCAAGCCGGCATTGTGATAGGTGGCGAAGATCAACTCTTCCGACACAAAAGAGCCAGGCCGGTTCTCGTGCATGTTGTGCGGGCCGAACTTGGCGCCCTTGGCGCAGAAATCGTCTTCATCCGGTGTCGGCAGCGTTGCAATCGATACCGGATTGTCCGGCGCGCGCACGTCGATCACCCAGGTATAAGCGAGACCATTGGCGCAACTCGATGTTGTCGCCTCGTCGCCGAGGATCAGCAGGTTGCGGCCGGGCAGCGGCAAGGGCGTATGCGCGCCGCCGCCGAAGGGCGGCGAGTAGTTGCGGTGGCTGAGCAGTTTTGGTTTTACCGGGTCGCTGAGATCGTGAATCGTATAGCCGCCGTCACGCCAGGCGGCATAGCCGATGTTGCCGGCGGTGATCATGTGATGCAGCGCCGTGCGCTTGCCGAACGAGGCGGGCGGCGTCTCGCCGCCGGCGCGCCACATGCCCGGCAGCCACCAATGGCCGACAAGTGCGGGCTTTGCCGGATCGGCCATGTCGATGACGGCCAGAACGTGGTCGATGAAGCCTTCGAGATGCACCGAGGCATAGGCATAGCGGCCGCCGACCCACCAGATGCGATGCGCGCCAAGGCCTGGCATCCCGAGATACGATATTTCGCGCGGCGCGGCCGGATTTGAAATGTCGAAGACGCGTACGCCGGCGCCGAACGGCTTGTCGATCGTCAGCGAGTCCGCCAGCGATTTGGCGTAATAGTCGGCCTGGCTGGCATATTGCTGCATCGCCCAGATATTCGGGCCGTTGACGGCAATCAACAGGTCGCCGTGAATTTGTAGATGGTGCGAGCGGGTATTTTTCGGCGCGGCGACGAAGGCAACCGTTTTCGGCTGGCGCGGGTCGCGCACATCGACGACGGAAAAACCGTCGGCGAACATATGGCCGATAAAGGCGTGGCCCTTGTGAACAATGACCTGAACGCCGTCGAGCCGGCCGCCCTGATCGCAGCGCGATAGCAGGCTGACATTCTTCGCGCTGGCGCCGGCGACATTAGTCATTTGCGTGAATTCCCTACGATCAGAATTGCCAAGGCCCGGCTCGGCGACACGCCGAACCGGGCCCTGTTAGTAACAGCCGCGACTATGCTTTCTTGGCGACCGGTTTGCTCGTCATGCTCATGACGATGCCGACGACGAGAAGCGCGAGCCCGATCCAGGTCAGATAGGGCTTGTACGCGAACTTGCCGGCCGACTCGGCCGCGGCGACCAGAGTGGCGCAGCGATCCGAGGTGTACAGCAGGCAGGGCAGGGTGGACGCCACTTCCTTGGCGGCCAGATAGAAGTACAGCCACCAGCTCAGCGACAGAAGCAGCGAGACGGCGCCGGCGAACTTCAGCCAGAAATCCGTGCCGGCTTCGACAACGCCGACGGTCGGCGGTGCGATTTCGTCAAGACCCTTCTGCCGGGATTCTGGCCCGAGCTGGGTCACTGCGGCGGCCGCGATAACCAGCAGCGTGGCGAGACAGACGAACACGGTCGTCAGG
Organism: uncultured Hyphomicrobiales bacterium; assembly: GCA_903892675.1. GTDB lineage: Bacteria > Pseudomonadota > Alphaproteobacteria > Rhizobiales > Xanthobacteraceae > Pseudolabrys. The sequence goes on from CAITJJ010000395.1 coordinate 2,183, forward strand.
CTGTAGGTCGTCTGGATCAGCAGGATCGCCGGCATGATGAAGGCCGTCGCCAGCCGGCCGACGCCCGACGCCCAGCCGAAGCCGGAGGCACGCGCGTTGGTCGGGAACACTTCCGAGGCGAAGATCTGCATCGAGTTACCCGCGACCTGGACGAAGAAGATCATCACGAAGCCGGCAACGATCAACTCGGTCGCGGTTCCGGCCTGCGAGAACACCATGGCCATAATGCCCGCTGCAAGGAACGCGCAGATGGCGGTGATCTTGCGGCCGAACTTGTCGAGCGCGTACATCATGAAGAGGCTGGCGCACGGCACCGCGAAGTTCATCGCCAGCGTGTACTGCAGCGACTTGGTGATCGAGAAGCCCTTTTCGTTCATGATGTTCGGCAGCCAGGCGCCGAGGCCGATGGCGATGCCGAAGAACGCCGTGAAGCAGATCATGCCGGCAATGACACGCTGCGGATACATCTTGAAGACGACGCCGAACGGATCGCTCTTGGTGTCGCTGGCGGAGTCGGTCGTGAGTTTCTCGGTCGGACCGGCAATGCCGAGCTTGGTCAATACGGAAAGCGCTTCATCGCCGCGGCCATGAGTCGCCAGATAGCGCGGCGATTCCGGCAGGGCAAAGCGGAAGAACCAGACGACCAAGGCGCCGGCACCGATGAGCAGCCACACCGAGCGCCAGGCATATTCAGGCGAGGTTGCGACCGCGCCAGCGAGGAGCGCGAGCGCCGTACCGATCGGCCAGACGCAGGCGCCGCCGATGAAGTGGACGATGGCCAGAACGCGACCGCGAATGGCCTTGGGTGCGTATTCACCGGCATAGGCAAAGGCGAGCGGCTGTTCCGCACCGAGGCCGAGACCGGCGATGAACCGGCATAGGATCAGTAAGGTCACGCTCGGGGCCAGCGCACCGAGAATGGTGAAGATGCCGAACAGCATCAGATTGAACTGGTAAATGAAACGGCGGCCGAAGCGGTCGCTGAATTGTCCTTGACCGGCGGTACCAACGAACATGCCGAAGATGGTCGCAGCGCCGATGAGGCCGACTTCCGGTCCGGTTGCGAACTTCGACTGCAGAATGAACGGCACCAGCGCGCCGAAGATCGTGAAGTCGATGACGTCGAAGAAGTATCCGGCGGCGATCAGTCCGATGATTTTTTTGTGCAGTGGCGATATCTTTGCTTCGTCCAAAGATTTGCCAACGAAGG
>CAITJJ010000396.1 GCA_903892675.1 uncultured Hyphomicrobiales bacterium
CGAAGAACCCAGTGATCCGTCCCCTTGCGGAGGGATCAGTCCGAGCATCGGGCAAAGCCAAGGGCTTCGCACCATCAGCGAGCTCCTCGCAGGAGGTCCTAGTGCCTCCGGGCGGGGCCCCGGCACCGCCCGAGCGCAGTGACTGCGTTTGTCACCGCCCGCGGGCGCCGCATCCGGTCCCATCATGTAGACGCCTCTAGATGACGCCCTCGAATGGACCGAACGATAAGACTATAAGCATAGGTTTAAAGGCCGGTCAAGGGCCTCGCAGCGGCGTCCATCCTTCGAGACGCCCGCCATCGGCGGGCTCCTCAGGATGTGAACGGAAGCTCAGTCGGCCGCCGGAGTGTCGTCGGATTCCGCCGGCGCATCATCGGCCGGCTTTCGCGTCGCCCTCGGCTTCGCCCCCGGTTTCGGCTTTGCCTCGGACCTGGCCTCGGGTTTGGCGGCCGCCGTGCGCGCCGCCGCCGGTGGCCTGGCCGGCTTTTCGTCAATCCCGGGCGCGGCTTCGGTTGACGCTTCGGCGTCGCCGCCGAACCAGCCCTGGGTCTTGCCAAAAGCTATGATCTTGTCGCCGGCGCCACGGCCGATGCGGCGCGCAGCCGCCTCGACATCGGGCGACAGTTTTTCCGGCGCGGCCTTGTTGGAGGCGAGCGCCTCGGCGACGAGGCCGTTGAAAGCGGCCGCCTGCTTGCCGGCGGCCGGCTTGCCGCCGGACGGCTCGGCGCTGAACGCCGACAACTGCTTCTTGCCGAAACTGGAGAAGCTCGACAGCGATATATCGGCGATCACGCCGCCCTTGCCGCCGCCGATGCCGGCGTCGTTCTTCTTGGCCGACGCATCCGATGGCCGCAGCTTGCCGGAGACCAGCACGGTGCTCTCGGCGAGCGAGAGGCCTTCTTCGCTGCCCGGCTCGGCGTCGAGACCGGCTTCGCGCAAAGTGGCGACGACGGTGGCGACGACTTCGTCGGTGACGCGCTCGATCGTGCGTTGCTTGCGCTCAAAAGTCGGGAAGGCGCCGATCTTGCGCTCGAGCCGCGTGGTGAAGCCGCGGTCGAGCACCTGCACGTCGGGCGAAATCGAGAAATCGGTGACCACGACCACTTTCGGGCGCGGCGAAGAGCCGCCGCCACCGAGGACGGACGATTGGTTGAGCGTGGATTCGGCGCAGCCCGCCAGCAGGAGCACCGTGGCGCAAAGAGCGATCAGTCGCATGGGCTCAATAGAACTCAGTTTGGAAAGAATGACGGCCGGGTGACTACCACAGGCCGGGCATGCTGAACGAATAGGTCACGCCCATGCCGACCTGAAGCTGGTCGCGCGAGCCGCGCTGGACGACCAGCGGCGAGTTCGCGGCATCTCCTGCCAGACGCTCATATTCAAGGAAGACCTCGCCCGACCATTGCCGGGTGAAGGCATAGGTCGCCTGCGTGCCGGCGCCATAGGAGCGCAGACCGCCGCGCGCGTCGTACACCGGCAGGCCGGACAAAGCCGCCTGGGCGGCGGTGACGCTGAAATAAGGGCTGTTCGAGGCCGCGGTGCCGACGGTCAGACGCGGGCCGGCCGACAAAGTGAGCTGCGGCGTCGCCTTATAAATTCCGTCGATCATCAGATCGGACACCACGCCGTGATGGCCGCCGAAGCCCTGGCGCACTTCAGCGCGGGTGCGCAGCCAGTGGGCCGGCCAGTATTCGGCGAAGGCGCCGGCCTCGAAGGCCCAATTGACGTCGCCAAGGCCGCGCAGATTATTGTCGTCGCTTTCCTTGCGGCCGAAACGCAGCTTGGCGACCGGGCCGAGCTTGAACGCACCGGCGTCGAGGATGGCAAAGCTGAGACCGTCGCGCGCACTGCGGAACTGATCGGGCTCATCGGCCTTGCGCACGCGCAGGATCGGGAACGGCCGCAGCATCGAACTGCTGGCGCCTTCGAATTTGGGCAGGACGCGCGCTTCAATGCCGATGGTGACGATCCAGTCGGAAGTTGGCGTCGGGCTCAGATAGCTGGTGCGCGCGGCGGCCGGGGCCGGCATATCGGCGGCAGCGGCCGGCAAAGCCGCGGCCAACGTCACCACTGCCGCAAGCGCCAATTTGGCTGCCGTTGCAGCGACGGAACCGATCTGAACCCGTTTCATACGCAGCGCCCCAATTTCTTACCGACTCTTATAAACGAGGAATCGGCCTTTGCATCTAGTTGAATTTGCAAAACCGGTGACAATTCAGCGCTTGCGGCGCTTGCCACGGTTCCGGCGGCGCTCCGGCTCACCCGGCGGCGGCTCGCCGGCCGGCAGGACCTTGGGTTCGGCCGGCGCGTCCGGAACCGGCGCCGCCGCCAGTTCGGCGGGCGATGGCAGAACCGGAACGACCACCGGCCCGCCCAGTTTGAGTGCTTCTTCTTGCGCTTTTTGCCGGGCCGCTTTGGCGAGGCGGCGCCGTTCGCGGCTGCGCGACAGGCCGGCTTTCATCGCGTCCACCGCACTTCGGCTCCAGTACAGTCCCTGGGCGATGGCGCTGCCCAGCCGCCCGCCGGCCCAGACCAGTTCGTAGGGCGCAAACAGCCGCCAGGTCTGGTCGCCCTCGACGATGCCGCGCGCCACCAGCTCGCCGGCCATCGCCGTGGTGTTGAGGCCGTGGCCGCCGAAGCCGCTGGCCAGCCAGACGCCGTCCGAGATCGCGCCGATCTGCGGCATGCGATGAATGGTGCGCCCTAACGTGCCGCGCCAAAGATGAGCGACCTCGACCGCGCCGAGGTCTGGATAATTGCGCTTGATGTCGTCAACCAGCGCGGCCTTGAAGCGCCGCGGATCGGCCTGCCAGACGCGCATGCGGCCGGACCACTGCAAGCGGTTGCCGTCGACGATGCGGTAGTGATTGTCGGCGCGGTTGGTATCGCTGATCGCGCCGCGATAGCGCACCAGTTCGTGCAGGCGCTCGCCAAGCGGCTCGGTCACCATCACAAAGGTCGTTACCGGCAGCAAGGTCGCGGCAATGTCCGGCATCAGCGCGCCCAATTGCACATTGCCGGCCAGCACGACATGGGCGGCGCGCACGCGGCCCTGCGGCGTGACGATGCGTTTGCGCACGCCGGCCGGGTCGATCGACAGCGCCGGCGTGTCCTCGAAGATGCGCGCGCCGGCGGCCTCAGTGAGCGCGGCAAGGCCGAGCGCATAATTGAGCGGATGAATGTGGAAGGCATTGCGGAAATGCACGGCGTTGAAATAGCGCTTGTTGACAAGCTGCTCCCGCACCTGCGCCGTCGTCCACGTTTCGACGTCGGCGCCGATCCAGCGCAGCCTCTCGACCGAAGCGCGCGTCGCGTCGGCATGGTCGGCCTTGTCGACATGCAGCCAACCGTCGGTTTTGCCGACGCCGGGCAGCTTGTTGTCGTCGATGGCGCGGCGAACATAGTCCAGCCCCTGCTCCGCCAGCGTCCAGAGCTGCTTGGTGTGATCGAGGCCGATGCGCTCGATCATGGCGTCGATGCTTTCGGAATAACCCGGCAGCACGAAACCGGTGTTGCGGCCGGAGGCGGCCGAGGCCACGCTCGCTCCCTCCAGTACCACCACCGACCAGCCGCGCCGCGCGACTTCGCGCGCCACGGTCAGGCCGGCCAGGCCGGCGCCGATCACGCAGACGTCGACGTCGAGGTCATGCGCCAGGCGCTCGCGCACCGGGCTTGCAACCCGCGTCGCCTCGTACCAGGTCGGCGCTGTGGCCGTGTCTTGCGTCATCGCCATCCGTTACTTGCGCCATAAAGCGGCGCGACACCCATGTTAGTGTCACGCATAATCTGTAACCATATCCCGTGGCCCTTCCTACACACGAATCGCAATCATGCGCCGACTTTTGCTGCTCAGGCACGCCAAGACCGAAGGCCACGAGCCGGGCCGGGACGACCGGGCCCGCGTTCTGATCGAGCGCGGCCGCGCCGACGCCGCCCGGATCGGCGCCTATACGGCCAGTCACGGACTGACACCGGACCGCGTCATCGTGTCGCCGGCTGCCCGCTGCCAGGAAACCTGGACGCTGATGGCCGCCGCCATGCGCCCGGCGCCCGCCGTGTCGACGCTGGAGCAAATCTACGACGCCACGCCGCAGGATATCGCCGGCGCCATCCTTGATGCGCCGGCGGATGCCGCCGCGCTGCTGATCGTCGGCCATAATCCCGGCCTGCACGAAGCGGCCCTGCTGCTGATCGCCTCGGGCAATATCGACGCGCGCGAAGCCTTGCGCGAGCAGTTGCCGACGTCCGGGCTCGTCGTCATCGACTTCGCCTTCGACGACTGGCGCGACTTGCATCCGCAATGCGGCCGGCTGGAACGCTTCGTTACGCCGAAATCGCTAGACGCCGCGACGCGGTAGCGCCCGCCCAAGCGGCGACAAAATGTGGCATGATCGGCTAGGCTGTCGAGCAAGGGAGCGCGGCCATGTACAGACACATCCTGGTGCCGGTCGATCTGGCCGATACCGATCTGGCGAAGCCGGCAATTGAGACGGCGATCGAGATGGCGCAGGCCTCCGGCGGCACGGTGCGCCTCGTGAATGTGCAGCCGCTGACGCCGGTGATGCTGGCGGAATATGTGCCGCCGGATTTCGAGGCGCAGCAGCGCCGCTCGTCGCAAGACGCGCTCGGCCTCATCGCCGGCGAATGCGGGCTCGATCACACGCGCATTTCATACACCGTGCGCAGCGGCGGCATCTATCACGAGGTGCTGGAAGAGGCGAAGGCGATCGACGCCGATCTCATCGTCATGAGTTCGCACCGCCCGGCGATGCGCACTTATTTCCTCGGCTCCAATGCCGGTCACGTCGTGCGTTACGCGAAATGCTCGGTACTGGTCGTGCGCAACAAGAGTTGACGCAAGGGCCTCAACCCTTCGGCAGCAGCAACTCCGGCAGCGCATTGGGCGTATAGACGCCAGGGCGGTTGCGGCGGAAATAGTTGGCGCCGTGCCAGATGAACAGTCCGAGAAACGCGGCGACGAAAGCGGCGCCGGCCGGCGCTTCGCTTTGCAAGGCGCGCAGGATGAGAAACGCCAGCCCGAGCGACACGGCGGCGAATATCGCCAGCCCCGGCCAATAACGCAGCGGATGACTGCCGTGCTCGAACGATACCGGCGCGTTGGCCTCGGCCATTCGCCGATGCAATTCGGCTACGAAGGCGCAATAGGCTTTATCGAGCCGCTCGTGCTCGACCATGCTTTTCCACGAACTGGATACCGCCTGGAGCTTGGGCGCACCGCTTGCCCATACCTCCATGACGTATCGCTGAGTCTGTAAGCTTACCGGCTTGAACGAAAGGCGCACGCGGCGGATGTCGCGATACAGGACATGACCGGAGCGGCGGCCGTTTTCCCAGGCCAGCCCGTCCGACGTCAGATGGAAAACCCAAGGGGCGCCCATCAGCGACGGGCGATAGCTATAGTGCCGCTCGTCCGCCGGCAGACCGTCAGGAACTGTGCTCATGCGTGACTTCTATATGACAAAGCCGCGCCTGCCCAGAAAATGCTCGCGATTTCGCCGTTAACCATGATCATGTTCATCCGCGCCAAAGCCGCGCGCAGACCCTATGCGTGTGTTTCAATCGCGTATCGTATATATTAGGTTAATGCCTAGCTCGCCGAACTCGCAGGCAGAATATCAGGCGTAGGGTTGGAGTACTGGTCATGGCTAAGTTGTCGGATATTTTCGGTCGCCGCGGTAGCGAACCCGACGCGCCGCCTCGTCACGCATCCGGCAATGGCAACGGCAATACCGGCCGCTATGTCAGCACCGAGAATTTTTCCGATGCCGGCGCGCGCATGGGCGAGGAAAACGAAGCCCTGCGCAACCTGTTGAGCGACACCGGCCGCAAGATCGGTGAACTCGACGAACTCAAGGATGCCTTCGACAAGATCGTCGCGCCGTTCAATTCGACCTTGCGCGCGCTCGAACTGGAAAAGTCGCAGACTTTGGGCCTTTCCGGCATGCTCGCTGAATCGCGCGCGTCCTACGACACGCTGCGCACCGAATTCTATCAGATCGAACGCAAGGCGACCGCGCTGGAAAGCTAAGCCGAGAAGCTGCGCGAGGATCTCGAACTGGCGCGCGAATCCAACCGCGGCCTGGAAAGCACGCGCATCGAACTGCTCGACGGCATTTCCGCCCGCGCCGTGCAGATCGCCGAACTTGAGCGCCAACTGGCGCAGGAGACCTCGCAGCGCCGCTCGGCGAGGCGCGCCGCACCGCGCAGGATCAGCTCGACGCGGCTGAGAAGCGCATTGTCGAACTGGAAGGTGAACTCGCCGCCGCGCGCGAAAAGCTGGCGCTGCTCGAAGACGAAAAGCGCTCGCTGCAGGCCGGCATCGACCAGGCGCTCAACGAGACCGCCCGCCTTACCCGCCGCCTGACCGAATCCGAGAATACGCTGACCGCGACCCGCGCCCAATTGGGCAAGGTCGAGTCGAGTTTCGCCGAAGCCTATGCCGAGCGTGGCCGGCTTTCCGCCGCGCTTGACGAGTCGAAGGAACAGCACCAGGCCGAACGCAACAGCCTGAACATGCGCCTCGATGCGCTGGTGTCGCGCGCCGCCACCGCCGAACGCCTGCTCGCCGAAGCGCGGCAGAACCTGCTCGCCCGCACCGAGGAAGTGCGCGCCTTCGACCGCAAAACGGTCGAAGCGACGATCTCGCGCAACAACGCCGAAAAGCGCCTGACGCAGATCGAAGCCTCGCACGAACAGCGCGAACGCCAGATCAAGGATCTCGAACAGGCGCGAGTCGCGCTGACCGAACGCAACAACGCCATGGCCAAGACGCTCAAGGCG
>CAITJJ010000397.1 GCA_903892675.1 uncultured Hyphomicrobiales bacterium
CTAACGTAAAATCCGCTCCACTAGGGCCGGACTATTTTGCTTTTGACGGGAACCGCGTAGTGTGGCTTATCGCGCGACCGATAGATGCGTACCGCAACCAATGACCAAAACCGTCTTTGAATTCGGCACCAATGGCCTGCCGCCGCCGCACAGTGACGGCCGCCTCGACGCGCCAGCCTTTCATCGCAACCACGACGCCATCTGGCAGGCGATCGAACCTTTTCTTCATGGGAAATCCGGCGCGGTGCTGGAAATCGGCAGCGGCACCGGGCAGCACGCCATGACCTATGCCGACCGGTCGCCGCGGCTCTCCTGGTGGCCGAGCGATTTGACGGACTCGCATCTGGCCAGCATCGCCGCCTGGCGCGCGGCCTCCGGCCTTGCCAATCTGCGGGCGCCACAATGCATCGACCTGATGGACGCGGACTGGCGCTGGAACGGCGACGGAGAAGCCCTCGCCGCCATTCTCTGTTGCAACGTGATCCACATCTCGCCCTGGCGCGCGGCCGAGAATTTGTTCGCCGGCGCCGGCCGCCTGCTCGGCGATGGCGGTTACCTGCTGCTTTACGGCCCATACAAGCGCGACGGCATACACACTGCGCCGAGCAATGCCGTTTTCGACGCCTCGTTGCGGGCGCGCAACCCGGATTGGGGCGTCCGCGACGTCGCCGACGTGACAGCGCTGGCGCAAAGCCACGGCATGATGCTCTCCAAAATCGTCGAGATGCCCGCCAATAATCTGGTACTGGCTTTCGCGCGCTAAGCGCGCTGGCACTCGTTGCAGGCAGCGCTATTCCGTCGCAGTTGCGATCAACCGGGGGACCGTCAACGTCGCTTCATGGCGCTGTCATCGATCATTCACGGGAACTGACGAGAAGCGGCGCATCGTCAAATACGTGGAGGATTTCCCGTGCGCAATTTATCTGCAACCGCCCTTCTGTCACTCGCCCTCATCCATTCGGCCTTCGCCGCCGACGAGCCTTTTGCTGCCAGTCTCGCCGGCCATGTCGTCATCCCGGCCGAGACCTTTATCGATGCCCCGGCCGACGCGCCGGCCGATCTTAAAGTCTCCGGAAAATTCACCACCGGCAAACGCGTCGACGCCATCGGCACCGTGATGGGCATGTCGTTCGGTCGTCCTACCGGCGTCAAACTGCCGTTCAAGGGCCAGCCGATCCAGGGCCACTCCGGCATCAAGAAGATGGCCGACGGCACCTTCTGGGTGCTGACCGATAACGGCTCCGGCTCCAAGGCCAATTCGCCGGACTCGATGCTCTACATGAACCGTTGGCGCATGGACTGGGCCAAGGGCACAGCCGAACGTCTCGAAACCATTTTCTTCCACGACGCTGACAAGAAGGTGCCGTTTCGCATCGCCAACGAAGGCACCGACAAGCGCTATCTGACCGGATCGGATTTCGATCTCGAAAGCTTCCAGCCAATCGGCGATAAGATCTGGATCGCGGAAGAATTCGGTCCCTATCTGATCCGCGCCGACCGCAGCGGCAAGGTCGAAGCGGTGTTCGAAACCATGGTCGAAGGCAAGCCGGCGCGCTCGCCCGATCACTACGCGGTCACCTCGCCGAACACGCCGACCACCCCGGTCGTGTTCAATATCCGCCGCTCCAAGGGCTATGAAGGGATGGCCGCGTCTCCCGATGGCAAGTTCCTGTATCCGCTCCTCGAAGGCCCGGTCTGGGACGCCGAGAAGAAGGATTGGGAAAAGACCGCCGACGGTAAAGAATATCTGCGTATTCTCGAATTCGACGTGGCGGGCGAAAAGTGGACCGGCCGTCACTGGAAGTATGTGCTGGAAGCCAACGGCCTGGCGATCGGCGATTTCAACATGATCGACGCCACCACCGGCCTGGTCATCGAGCGCGATAACGGCGAAGGCACTGCCGACAAGGCCTGCCCGCAAGGTCAGCAGCGCCCGGATTGCTTCCACGATCTCGCCAAGTTGAAGCGCATCTACAAGATCGAAATGACCGACGCCAATGCTGGCGGTGCGGTGCGCAAGATCGGTCATATCGACCTGATGAAGATCGCCGATCCGGACAAGAAGGCCCGCAAGCCGCTCAATGACGGCGTGCTGACATTCCCGTTCTTTACCATCGAGAACGTCGATATCGTCGACGCCCAGCACATCATCGTCGGCAACGACAATAATCTGCCATTCTCGTCGAGCCGCGAGCCGAACAAGGCCGACGACAACGAGTTCGTGCTGCTGCGCGTGGAAGACTTCCTGAAGGCCAAATAAGCCACTGCCCACCGTCGGAAGGGGCCGTCCGCACCTATGCGGGCGGCCCTTTTCTTTTGGGGTGCTGTGCCAAACCGGCCCGGCCCGCGGGACAAGGGTTTGAGGCCTTCCCATGTCGCCGCGCCGGCATTAGAAGTCGCTGATGTAGCCTTCGAGACCGGGGACCTGCCACATGACCGACACGCTGCCGCCAGAGCCGAATATGGACATCGCCCATCTCGGCCATCTCGAATTGCTGACCCCGGTGTTCGATAAAAGCGTACGTTTTTTCACCGAGGTTTTCGGCCTGACCATTTCCGGCGAGAAAGGCGACAGCGTCTACCTGCGCGCCTATGACGATTACGAGCGCTATACGCTCAAGCTGACCGCCGCCAAGACCAACGGCATGAAGCACGTCGCCTACCGCACGCGATCGCCGCAGGCGCTGGAGCGGCGCGCCGCCGCGCTCAAAGGGTCCGGCTTCGACATCGGCTGGAGCGACGGCGACCTCGGCCACGGCAAGACCTTTGTCTGCAAGGACCCGGACGGCCACGTTATCGAACTTTATTTCGACACCGAATGGTATCAAGCGCCGCCTGAGCTGAAGCCCTCACTGAAGAACCAGGCGCAGCGCTATCCCGGCCACGGCATCAATCCGCGCCGGCTCGATCACTGGAACGGCCTTGCCGCTAATATTTCGGAATGCCGCGAATTTTTTGAAAAGTACCTCGGCTTCCGCCTGACCGAGCGCATCGTGCTCGACGACGGCACCGAGGCCGGCATCTGGCTGACCGCCACCAACAAGTCCTACGACTTCGCCTATACCCGCGATCACACCGGCGTGCCGGGGCGTTTCCACCACATCACCTACGCGCTCAATTCGCGCGAGGAGATATTGCTCGCCGCCGACGTGTTCCTGGAAAATGGCGTGTTCATCGAAACCGGCCCGCACAAACACGCGGTGCAACAGACCTTCTTCCTCTATGTCTATGAGCCGGGCGGCAATCGCGTCGAAGTGGCGAACGCCGGCGCCAAGCTTATTCTGGCGCCCGACTGGAAACCGATCACCTGGACCGAGGAAGAACGCAAGAAGGGCCAGGCCTGGGGCCTCAAAACCATCGAGTCGTTCCACACCCACGGTACGCCGGAAGTGGCGCATAAATAGCGAGCGGCGACACCGTGCCCGGCTCGCGTATCCCAACCATCGCCCTGCCCTCGGGCGCCCACATGCCGACCTATGGGATCGGGACGTGGCGCATGGGCGAGGATATACGTCATCGTGCCGATGAGGTCGCGGCGCTGCGCCATGGCCTGGCGCGCGGCGTCGCGTTGATCGACACCGCCGAAATGTATGGCGACGGCGAGGCCGAGCACATTGTCGCGGAAGCCGTCGGGCCGCGACGGGCGAACGTATTTATTGTCAGCAAAGTGCTGCCGCAGAATTCGAGCAAACGCGGCACGATCGCCGCCTGCGAGCGTAGTCTCAAGCGCCTCAGGACGGATCATATCGATCTTTACCTGCTGCACTGGCGCCGTTCGCCGCCGCTGTCGGAAACCGTCGCCGCCTTCGCCGAACTCAAAGCCGCGGGCAAAATCCTCAACTGGGGCGTCAGCAATTTCGACACCGATGAGATGCGGGATTTGAGCACGGTTGACGGCGCAATCGCCTGCGCCACCAATCAGGTGCTCTATAACCTGTCGCGGCGCGGCATCGAATACGACCTGATGCCGTTCTGCCGCGCGCGCAACATTCCGATCATGGCGTATTCGCCGATCGAACAGGGCCGCCTGCTCACGCATCCGGGTTTGCGCGAAGTCGCCAAACGCCACGGCGTGACGGCGGCGCAGGTGGCGCTGGCCTGGCTGTTGCGCCAGGACAGCATCGTCACCATTCCGAAAGCCACCACGCTCAAACATATCGACGATAATCTCGCGGCGTTGTCGTTGCGGCTGACGCCGGAAGACCTCGCCACACTGGACCGGCATTTTCCGCCGCCGACCCGGGCCAAGCCGCTGGATATGCTGTAACGTCGCGGCCCAGTGCGCCGCCGAGGATAAAGTCCATGACCCGCCACAACACCCCACGCATTTCGTTCATCGGTTTCGGCGAGGCCGGCCAGGCCATCGCCTCCGGCTTCCGCGAGAGCGGCGTCGAGCAGATAGCGGCTTGGGACATTCTGTTTCCCGATGCGGCCGGCGCCAAGCTCAAAGCGGCCGGCGCGCAACACGGCGTGCGGCTGGCGACTTCGGCGGCCGATGCCGTGCGCGATGCCGACATGGTCATCGCGGCCGTGACCGCGGCATCGAGCCTGGATGCCGCCCGCTCGGTGAAGCCGCACCTCGCCGGCAATCCCTATTATCTCGACATCAATTCGGTGTCGCCGGGCCGCAAGATCGACACCGCCGCTTTGCTTAACGGCCTCGCGCGCTATGTCGACGTCGCCGTGATCGCCCCGATCCATCCGGCCCGCCACAAGACGCCGCTTTTGATCGCCGGTCCGCATGCCGAGACGGTCGCGCCTCTCCTGGAAGAACTGGAGATGAAGCTCAAGATCGTCAGCGCCGAAACCGGCAAGGCGGCGGCGATCAAGATGATCCGCAGCGTCATGATCAAAGGCATCGAGGCGCTGACGCTGGAATGCTTCCTCGCCGCCTCGCGCGCCGATCTGCTGGAAGAGGTCACTGTCTCGCTCAAGAATAATTATCCCACCCTCGATTGGACCGCGATCGCCGACTACAACATCGAGCGTATGGCCAACCACGGCGAAAGGCGCGCCGCCGAAATGGAAGAATCCGCCGTCACCTTGCGCGAACTCGGCCTCGACCCATTGATGGCCGAAGGCACGGTCAGGCGCCAGCGCGAAATGGGTGCGCTCGGCAAGAACGACAGCGTGCAGGCCACGCTCAACGATGGCCCCGCCGCCATGCTCGACGCGATCAGCGCAGCGGCGAAAGATCGCCGCTAGTTATCGATTCACCGGCAATCGCTTTTTTGCAGTGCAATACAATTTGGTTGGGACGACAGCGTCCACAATTTCTGAACGTTTGTTCAGCCTAAATTAGTTGATACCGGCATTGGTATTCTTCTACAATGCTTTGCTAACTCAATAAAACATTTTGGAGGCGACGAATGCAATTCAAGAAAATAGGCACCGCTGCGTTGATTGGTGCCGCCGCTATGATTTTCGTGTTCAGCCCGACGGCCGCGCGCGCCGACTATAACGGCGGCGGCCCGATCAAGGCCGGCAAGATGTGCTGGCGGGCGAGCAACGCTCTTGACCATGGCTATTGGGAGAAATGCCCGAAGCCGGCAAAGGCCATGA
>CAITJJ010000398.1 GCA_903892675.1 uncultured Hyphomicrobiales bacterium
CGGCTGCTTCCGCTGCGCGCGCCATCTGTTCCAGTTGCTGCACGCTCGGCAGGTTGCGGTCGATCAGATCGAGTTCGGGAAACGAGGTGGCCAGTTGGCTTGCGTCGGCCAGACCGGCATATTTATCTTCCGAGGCGACGCGGGCCATCGCCACCGCGCGTTCGGCCAGGGCTTTGGAACCGTCGCCCGACATGTCGTTGGTCGATACCACCGCCTGGCGGCGGCCAACCAGCACGCGCAGGCCGAGATCGTCGCCTTCCGAACTTTCGCTTTCCTCGACCGCGCCGTCGCGCACCTCGATTGACTGGGACAGGCCGCGCACGGCAACCGCGTCGGCTGAGTCCGCGCCGGCGGCCAGCGCCGCTTTAACGAGACGCTCGGCGCGGTCGGTGAGGGCGGACTGGTCGAACAGGGCGGCAACGGGTGCGAGCATGGTAATTGAGAACTTTCATGGCGGCTGGACGGGCGCAGTGTAGCGGAGTCGCGCGATATTCCTACCAAATGGCGTCGGAGCGCGGCGGCCGCAACCGCCGATACCGGCATTTTGCCGGCGCTTATCAACACCTCGTCAATCATGGTTGGCAACGCCGCGTCAATCATGGCGCACGAAGCGCGCATTGCTAACGCCGATTAACCGCGAACTTTAAGCGGTTTTCGATCCCGCGCGCGCATCATCTCCCGTATCGACTGGGCACATAAGCCTGGCGAGGGAGAGTTTGAGGCGTCAAATGCGAAGTGGCGGATGTTCCGCCGGGTCGAGCCGTCCACCGCGGCTCGACCCGTTCGCCCTGCCCCTGAGTTTCGAGGCGGGCGATGCGGCGGCCGACGGGCAGGTCCGGTATATCGAGCTGTTTGCCGAGCGGCTGGTGCTGCGGCGATCGGTTGCCGGCATGCACATGGCGCTCAATATGCCGCTGTCGGCCTTTACCGGGGTTGCCATCAGGCTCGACGCCGGCGTCGGCGGCGCATTGCCGACCGTCGCGGTCGTGCTCGAACACAAGGATCCCGGTCTGGCGCTGCCTTTGTTCGTGTCGAACGAGGCGGATGAAGCCTTCGCCGAATGGAATAGCTGGAGCCGGGCGCTCGGCGTACCGCAACTGATATCGGACGATGAAGGCGGCTGGCGCGAACCGTTCGCGCGCATCGGCGGCGTTCGCATCGGTACTGCGCGGCCGCGTCGCCGTCGCCACAGCTGCCTCAAGCGCCGGCGTCCGACGATGCCACTGCGGCGCAAGGGCGGCAGACTGACCGCGGCCGCTGCGGTCCATCGCGGCGAACACGAGATCATCGCGCGCAATTAATGGACGTGGCTACTTGCACTTCCTCAAGCGCAACGTGCCGCCTTTTTCCAGCATCATCTCAAGCGTGTCGGCATCGACCACGCGCAAGGTGTAATTCACCTTGGCGTTGCGGATCTGCCCGGTGGTGAATTCGTCGACCACGCGAAACTGCCCGGCGCCAGCGGCCTGGACCGTCCGGTTGCGATAGGCCGGCACGCCGCCTTTGCTGTCGGTGCGCTGGTCGCCGTTAAAGGCGATCACGCGCAATTTGCCGCAGTCGACCGGCGCCTTTTCCGAGCTGGCGCTCTGGCCCCATTTGCCGTCAACCGGATAGGTGCCGGCAACAGCCGGCGCGGCGAGGGCTGTGAACAAGAGAGCGCTGCAAGCGAGTTGGCATGGCGTCATCGTTGAATTGTAGCACGACCGGGCGTAACCGGCGCGCGGTCAATCCGGAGCGTTAATGCCGGAAACACACAGCCACAAAGATTTCTCTCAGAGCTAAGGCGAATTCTTTATTGATTTGAGGCAAGTCGCGCTCTTTGTCCACAATCTGTCCACAGGATATCTACAGGGTTATCCACAGGATCCGGTACCTCACGCCCTGCCATATCCTCCCGCCGTCGGCGTCTGGATGATGATCGCCTCGCCGGCGTCGATGACAGTGTCGTCGCAGCCTTTGAGTTTTTCCATGCGGCCATCCTTGCGGCGCGCCCAGTTCTCGCCGACCTGACCAGGTTCGCCGCCCGCCAATCCGAACGGCGGCACACGGCGGTGGCCGGTGAGCAAGGTGCATTCCATTTTTTCAAGAAAGCGGATGGTGCGGCGGATGCCATCGCCGGCATGCCATTTGCCCTTGCCGCCGGAGCCCTTGCGGATGTGGAAATCCTCCAGCACGACCGGATAGCGGAATTCGAGAATCTCCGGATCGGTCAGCCGCGTATTGGTCATGTGTGTGTGCACCGCGTCGGTACCGTTGAAACCGGGACCGGCCGGTGAGCCCGAGCAGATGGTTTCGTAATATTGATACTTGGCGTTGCCGAAATTGAGATTGTTCATGGTGCCCTGCGCGGCGGCCAGCGCGCCGAGCGCGCCGAACAAGGTGTCGGTGACGGCTTGCGAGGTTTCGACATTGCCGGCGACAACGGCGGCCGGATATTCCGGCGTCAGCATCGATTTTGGCGGCACCACGATATTGATCGGCCGCAGGCAGCCGGCATTCATTGGAATGTCGTCGGCGACCATCATGCGGAAGACATAAAGCACGGCGGCGCGTGTCACCGGTTCCGGCGCGTTGAAATTGGTTGGCTGCTGCGGCGAGGTGCCGGTGAAGTCGACGGTGGCCTCGCGCTTGTGTCTGTCGACCGTGATCTTGACCTTGATCACGGTGCCCTGATCCATCTCATAGGCGAATTCTGAATCGTGCAGCCGGTCGATGACACGGCGCACGCTCTCGGCCGCGTTGTCCTGGACATGCGTCATATAGGCCTTGACGACCGGCAGCGTAAATTGCGCCACCATCTTTCGCAGCTCGGCGACGCCTTTCTCGTTGGCGGCGATCTGCGCCTTGAGGTCGTTGATGTTCTGGATCGGATTGCGCGCCGGATACTTCGCCCCTAGCAGGGCCGCCATCAATTCCTTTTCGCGGAACTTGCCGCGATCGACGAGCTTGAAGTTGTCCATATAGACACCTTCCTGCTCGATGGTCGTCGCATTCGGCGACATCGAGCCGGGCGAGATGCCGCCGACATCGGCGTGATGCCCGCGCGAGGCGACCCAGAACAGGATCGATTTCTTCTTGTCGTCGAAAACCGGCGTACACACCGTAATGTCCGGCAAATGCGTGCCGCCATTATAGGGCGCGTTGATCGCGAAGACGTCGCCCGGCGCGATCCTGCCCTTGTTGTCGCGGATGATGGTCTCGACCGAACGGTCCATCGAGCCGAGATGCACCGGCATATGCGGCGCATTGGCGACCAGTGTAGAATCATGCGCGAACACCGCGCAGGAGAAATCGAGCCGTTCCTTGATGTTGACGGAATAGGCGGTGTTCTGCAGCGACACGCCCATTTGCTCGGCGATCGACATGAAGAGATTGTTGAACACTTCCAGCATCACCGGATCGGCGTGGGTGCCGATGGCATATGTGCGCTTCAGTTTCTTGAGCCGCGATAGCACGAGGTGGTTCTTCGGCGTCAGTTCGGCCTGCCAGCCCGGTTCGACCACGATGGTCTGGTGCGGCTCGATGATGATCGCCGCGCCCTTCACCTTGGCGCCGATCTTTAGCTGGTCGCGGGTATATACATTGGCCTTGTGCCATGCGCCATCGGAATAAAACCGCGTACGCTTGGCAGGTTGCGGCAGCTTGGCTCCGCTGCGCCGCGCCGCCTTCTCGGAAAACCTGGCGCCGCCACCGATAGCTTCGACCGACACCGCTTCGACGACCAACTGCTTGGTGCGGTCGATGAATCCGAAACGGGCCTTGTGCGCTTTCTCGAAGGCGCGTTGCATCGCCGGCAATGCGTCTGCCTCGACCACCAGCGCGGTATCGGTGCCGGCGTAACGGATATGCGCGCGCTGGATCACCTTGATCTTTGCCGCCGGCACACCCTGGCCGGAAACTTCATTTTTCACATCCTTGCCGAGCGAAGCGCCGGTCTTCTTCAGAACGGAAAGCGCTTTCGCGCCCCACGGCAATTCGATCGCCTGCTCGCGCGTGGCGCGGATATCGGCCAGCCCCATGCCATAGGCCGACAGCAGCGACGAGAATGGATGGATCAGCACCTTGGTCATGCCGAGCGCGTCGGCGACAAGGCACGCATGCTGGCCGCCGGCGCCGCCGAAACAGTTGAGCGCATAGCGCGTCACGTCATAGCCGCGCTGCACGGAAATCTTCTTGATCGCATTGGCCATGTTCTCGACCGCGATCTTGATGAAGCCGTCGGCTATTTCCTCACCTGATTTTTCGTTGCCCTGTCCGAGGTTGACCTTCTGCGCCAGATTGTTGAAGGCGTGACGGACTTCACCTTCGTCGAGCGGCTCGTTCTGGGCGGGGCCGAATATTTTCGGGAAAAATTGCGGCAGTAATTTTCCGGTCATCACATTTGCGTCGGTGACCGCCAGCGGCCCGCCGCGGCGGTAGCATTTCGGCCCCGGATTGGCGCCGGCGCTATCGGGACCGACGCGGAAGCGCGCGCCGTCGTAATGCAGAATCGAGCCGCCGCCCGCGGCAACGGTATGAATGAGCATCATCGGCGCGCGCATGCGCACGCCAGCGACTTCGGTCTCGAAGGCGCGTTCATATTCGCCATCAAAGTGCGACACGTCGGTCGAGGTGCCGCCCATGTCGAAACCGATCAGCCGGTCGAAGCCTGCCTGCCTGCCGGTTTCCGCCATGCCGACGACGCCGCCGGCCGGGCCCGACAGGATCGCGTCCTTGCCCTGGAACAGGTCGGCGGCGGTCAGCCCGCCAGAGGACATCATGAACATCAGGCGAATCTTGTCGTCGGCGGAGAGCGTCGCAGCGACGCCTTCCATCTCCCTCGTCACCCGGCTGACATAGCGCTTCAGGATCGGCGACAGATAGGCGTCGACCACCGTGGTGTCGCCGCGCCCGACCAGCTTGATCAGCGGCGACACCTCATGGCTGACCGACACTTGCGCAAAGCCGAGCTCGCGCGCCAGCGCGGCGACGCGCTTCTCGTGCTCGGGAAAGCGATAGGCATGCATGAACACGATGGCGACGGCGTCGATGCCATCGGCCTTGGCGGCGACGAGGTCGGCGCGGGTACGCACCATGTCGGGCTCGCCCTCGACGGTGCCGTCGGCCAGCACGCGCTCATCGACTTCGGCGACGCGCTCGTACAGCAGTTCGGGCTTGATGATCTCGAGCGCGAAAATCTTCGGCCGCGCCTGGTAACCGATTTTCAGCGCGTCACGGAAGCCTTTGGTGATCAGCAACAGCGTACGATCGCCCTTGCGTTCCAGAAGCGCATTGGTCGCAACCGTCGTGCCCATCTTGACCGCGCCAACCTGTGAGGCCGGGATCGGCTGGCCTTTTTCAAGGCCGAGCAGATCGCGGATGCCCTGCACGGCGGCGTCGGCATAGGCTTCCGGATTTTCCGACAGCAACTTGTGCGCGGTGAGTTTGCCGTCCGGCGCGCGGCCGACCACGTCGGTGAAGGTGCCGCCGCGGTCGATCCAGAAATCCCAAGACTGCGCTTGAGTGCGCTTTTGTGCCGCTGCCATCGCTCAACCCTCCACCGATCACGCCACTAAATCAGAGCCCAAAAAAATCGTCAATAAATTGTTGACAATTTATCAGCGAGGAATACGCTTCGATTGTCGCAGGGGAAGTTGAGGGGCTTCGATGGCTGGCAGCAAGCGCCAGGAGAGTGCGCTCGGACCGATCGTCTCGTCGGCGCATCTGGCGTCGGGGGCGATGCCGGCTTTGTCCGAACTCGAATTCGGCATGATCCTGCTCGATCATGCCTTCGAGCGCTGGATGGTGCGCTGCATGGCGGCGGCCGGCGTGCCGGATCTGTCGCCGCTCGACGTGCTGGTGCTGCATACCATCGCCCATCGCGGCCGGGCCAAGCGCGTCGCCGACATCTGCCTGGTCCTCAACATCGAGGACACGCATCTTGTCACTTATTCGCTCAAAAAGCTCGACAGCCAGAAGCTTCTGATCACCGGCCGCCGCGGCAGCGAAAAAACCGTCAGCCTCACTGCCAAAGGCGACGATGTCGTGCAACGATACCGCAAGGTGCGCGAGGCTCTGCTGGTCACGTCGGTGAAAAGCGCCGGGCTCGACGAGCAAAGACTGTCCGAGATCGCCGCCTTGATGCGTGCGCTGTCCGGTCACTACGATCAGGCCGCGCGCGCGGCGGCGAGTTTATAGGATGCACAAAGTTTTCGAGCCGATGCCGAAAATTCAGCCACCCGTTGCCCGGCTCTGCGCTTATACCAACGGGATGATTGCCGAAACGTCGCGTGACATAGCCATCGAGGTGAGCCCGTGGGAAACATGATCCGAATTTTTCTCGATAGGCTGTATCTGTTCGCAGGTTACGCCGCCGGCGCCTTTCTGGTCGCGATCTTCGTGTTGATGATGTTTCTCTCGGCCGGCCGCCCGGTCGGCTTCAACATTCCGGCCGGCGACGATCTGGTGTCCTGGTGCATGGTGGCGACCTCGTTTCTGGGTCTCGCGCACACTTTCCGCCACGGTGAAATGATCCGCGTCGGCCTGCTGATCGACCGCCTGGAAGGCCGCACCAGGCACTTCATCGAAATCGCGTCGCTTCTGATCGGCGGATTTTTCGTCGCCTTCTTCTTCTATTACGCGGCGCAGATGACGATCTATTCCTGGCGCTTCAATGATATGGCGCAAGGCGTGCTGGCCGTGCCGTTGTGGATTCCGCAACTCGGCTATAGCGGCGGCTTGGGCATTCTGCTGATCGCCTTCATCGACGAGCTCATTCACGTCCTGCGCGGCAACCCGCCGCGTTATGAGAAGCCTAAGCCGCAAACGGCGGAAGAAGCCGTCGAACAAGCCATCCAGAGCGCGGTCTGATCATGGCAGAGCTGGTTGGCATTTCGGCGCTGCTGCTGGTCTTTCTCAGCTTCCTGCTCGCCGGCGGCGTGTGGATCGCGCTGGCGCTGATGGCGACCGGCTATGTCGGCATGCAGTTCATCGGCGGTGGCATTCCGTCCGGACCGGTGCTTGCCACCACTATTTGGGGCAACAGCAATTCCTGGACCTTGGCCGCGTTGCCTTTGTTCATCTGGATGGGCGAGATCCTCTATCGCACGAAGCTGTCGGAAGAAATGTTTCGCGGCCTGGCGCCGTGGCTCAACCGCGTTCCCGGCCGGCTGATGCACGTCAACGTGCTGGCTTGCGGCATCTTCGGCTCGGTGTCGGGTTCGTCCGCCGCGACCTGCGCCACCGTCGCCAAGATCGCGCTGCCGGAATTGAAAAAGCGCGGCTACGACGAAATGATCTCGCTCGGCTCGCTCGCCGGCGCCGGGACGCTCGGTATTCTCATTCCGCCGTCGATCACCATGGTGGTCTATGCGGTCGCCGCCAACGTCTCGATCATCCAGATCTTTCTTGCCGGCTTTCTGCCCGGCCTTCTGGTGATGGTGTTGTACTCCGGCTACATCGCCGGCTGGTCGCTGCTCAACCCGGACAAGCAGCCGCCGGCCGAGCCGAAAATGACGTTGCGCGAGAAGATGCACGAATCGCGGCAACTCATTCCGCTGGCGCTGCTCATCATCCTCGTCTTTTTATCGTTGATGCTCGGCTGGGCGACCGCCACCGAATGCGCCGCCTGGGGCGTGCTCGGCTCGCTGGCGATCGCGTGGTGGCACAATGCGCTCACCTGGGCCTCGTTCCGCGACAGCGTCATGGGAACCGTGCGGGTCAACTGCATGATCATGCTGATCCTGGCCGGCGCGTCCTACATGTCGACCTCGATGGCCTATACCGGCATCCCGGCCGCGCTCGCTTCCTGGGTCGACAGTTTCCAACTCAGTCCCTACGCGCTGATCTCGGCGCTGACCGTCATGTACATCGTGCTCGGCACTGCGCTCGACGGTATTTCCATGATCGTGCTGACGACCACCATTGTCATCCCGATGATCAAGCAGGCCGGTTTCGACCCGGTCTGGTTCGGCATCTTCGTGGTGCTGGTGGTCGAAATGGCGGAAGTCTCCCCGCCGGTCGGCTTCAACCTGTTCGTGCTGCAAACCATGAGCGGCAAGGACTCCAATACGGTGGCGCGCGCGGCGCTGCCGTTCTTCTTTCTCCTCGTCGTCGCCGTTGCTATCATCACCGTATTTCCGGATATAGTGATGGTTCTGCCGCGCATGGCTTTCCCGGGTTAGTCAATTTCGTTCAACTAAAGAGGTGTAGAAATGAAACAGCTTCGACTGATCGCTTTCGCCGCCTGCGCGACCGTCGCGCTGGCCGTATCGCCGGCCTCGGCGCAGACCAAATGGAATTTGCCGGCCGCCTATCCGGCCGATAATCCGCACACCGTCAACCTGCTGGCCTTCGCCAAGGACGTCGCGACGGCCACCGGCGACAAGCTGCAGATCACCGTTCATCCGGCGGCCTCGCTGTTCAAGGCGCCGGAAATCAAGCGCGCGGTGCAGACCGGCCAGGCGCAGGTCGGCGAGGTGCTGATCTCGCTGCACGAGAATGAAGACCCGATGTTCGGCCTCGACGTCGTGCCGTTCGTCGCCACCAGCTACCCGGAAGCGCTTAAGCTCTGGGCCGCCTCAAAGCCGGTGATCGAGAAGAAGCTCGACGCGCAGGGCCTCAAGCTCCTGTTCGGCGTGCCGTGGGGCCCGCAGGGCATCTACGCCAAGAAGGACATCAACTCGCTCGAAGACATGAAGGGCCTCAAGTGGCGCGCCTATAATGTCGGCACCTCGCGTATCGCCGAAATAGTCGGCGCCCAGCCGGTGACCATCCAGGCCGCCGAATTGCCGCAGGCCTTAGCGACCGGCGTCGTCAACGCCTTCATGACCTCCGGCTCGACCGGCTACGACTCGAAGGCGTGGGAGACGATGACCCACTTCTACGACACGCAGGCGTGGATCCCGAAGAACCTCACCTTCGTCAACAAGGCGGCGTTCGAGGCGCTCGACAAGCCGACGCAGGACGCGATCCTGAAATCGGCGGCCACGGCTGAGACGCGCGGCTGGAAGCTGGCCGAGGAAAAGGCCGGCTGGTATCTCGAACAGCTCAAGGCGAACAAGATGAAGGTCTTGGCCCCGAGCGCGGAATTGAAAGCCGGCCTGAAAAAGGTTGGTGAGCAGCTCACCGCCGACTGGACCAAGAAGGCCGGCGCCGAAGGTGAAGCGGTGATCGCGGCCTACAAGAAATAGCGGTTAGCGTCATGATGCGATTGAACTGAAGTCGGGCCCCCTTGCGGGGCCCGTTTTTTTTGCCGTGATCGGCGCTATTCTGCCGCTGGAAATTTTCGGGCATATTGTTCGCGCGTAACTCTTCCGGGAGGCAATATGCGGCGGCTAAAATGGGCACGATCTGGCTGTTTCTGCGCCGTTCTCATCGGGGCGGTGCTGGCGCAGCAGCCTTTGCGCGCTGCCAACGAGCCGCTGTCCGGCGTCCAGCTCGAAGCGGCCATCGCCGATTACAAAGTCAAACTCGAAGACTATACGCGCCTCCGCCAGGCTTACGAGCAGGAAGCGAAGGCCTACTGGGCCTCGGTCGGTGACAAGCGCCGCGCCCGCAACGAGAAACGGCGCGGCCAGCAGCAGATCGTCCTGACCGATTATGTCTTGACCCAGCCGCCGGTCTATCGCGGGCCGCCCGAGCCGATCAATCCGGTGCCGCCGCCGCCCGGTCCGCCGGCGGCGCGACGGGTGATCCCGGTGGTAGCCGATTTTCTGCAGGCGGCGCTCGAGCAATTCGATTTCCAGCCGCAGATGCCGAAAAGCGAAATCGAATACAAGCGCGCCTACGCCAAGGTCGCGGCGGCGGCCGGCCTGACCAAAGAGCAGGCGGTGCGCATTTACGGTTTCGAGTCCGGCGGCAATGGCCGCTACGATGTGCAGGCCGGTCTGGAATATCCACGGCCGAATCCACAGGCGATCAGCACCGCGCTCGGCTATAATCAGTTGCTCAGCACCAACAGCGTCGAATTGCTGGCCGAGCAGGGCGACCGCTTCGTTGCCGCAATGACCGCGACGGTGGCGGCGGCGAACGGTCCGCGCAAGCGGCAGCTCGAACGCAAGCTCGTGGTGCTCAAGCGCATGATTGCGGTCAGCCGGTCGGTGCCGGACGAATGGGGCGAACACGAAAAGCTCGGCAGGACGCCGCAAGGCCTCGCCATCCACGCGCTCAATCTCGACATCGATATCGGTCCGCTGTTGCAGACCCAGAAGCTTCTCGACTCGGTCGAGTTCGCCAGACGCAAAGGCATTGCGCGGCCGCTGACGGCGGCCGAGCTGGAAATGATGAACCTGACCGGCGACGGCAACGGCTTCGATATGGTGTCGATGCCGGACGACCTGCGCAGCCAGGTGCCGACGGCGAATTTTTTCCAGCCTAACGGCTATGCGGCCAACCGGGTCGCGGTCGTCAACGACACGGTCGCGAAACTTCTGAAGGCGACCGACGTCAAGATGGACAAGGAAGCCGAATTGCCCGGTGCCAAGGAACTGGCTTCGGTTTTCCCCTGAATGCATAGCGCGTCTTGCGCTGGCTGATCCCCGGGGAACAATAAAGGCAGCGCGGAAGTAACGATCACGCGGCGGCGATGACCGCCGCGTGATTGCGGTAACCTACAGCTTGCCGAGCAGCAGCAGGATCAGCAGGATCACGACCACAACGCCGAGGCCGCCGCCGCCGTAATAACCGGTGCCGTAGAACGGCCCACCGCCGATGCCGCTGAAACCGCCGAGCAGGGCGATGACGAGAATAATAAGAATGATGGTGCCAATAGACATGGAAGCAATCTCCCTGATGTGAACGGTAGCCTCAGCCGTGCCCCGCCGTCCTGTCGGCGCGCCGGAACAACGGGAACAAGGCTTGAAAGTTCCATCGTATGGAACGCGGCGCTGGAAAAATTACACTTTTGTTGCAGCGCCGAAGCCCGCAACAAAAAAGCCCCGGCTTGCGCCAGGGCCTTTCGTCGTTGCGGAGGTAGCGGGGCCTAGCGCTGCGCCACCCGGTCGATCAGCGGCGTGATGCGGCGCACCGCGACGCGCCGGTTGACGCGCGAGGGCCCGTCGGTCGCCTCCTTGAGAAATTCCTCGCCGTAGCCTTGCGTCACCAGATTTTCGCTCGGCACGCCGAATTGCTCGGTCAGCGCGACGGCGACCGCTTCGGCGCGGCGATCGGACAGCGACAGGTTGTCGTCGGCGCCGCCGACCGCGTCGGTGTGGCCTTCGATCAGGAACACTTCGCGCGGGTTGCGGGCGATGGCGCGGTTCAGGCCGTCGGCGATATCGGCAAGCCCGTCGACCTGCGCCGGCGTCAGTTGCCACGAACCGCTCTCGAAATTGACGTCGAGATCGACCCGCCTCATGTAATCGCGCAGCGGCGCGTTGTAACGCACCTGATCGAGCGTGTAACGCTGATCGACGAACTCGACCGGCGGCGCGACGAACACG
>CAITJJ010000399.1 GCA_903892675.1 uncultured Hyphomicrobiales bacterium
GCCGGCCGGATCTGCCCTGGACCCGACCATGCTTGACCTGACCGATCGCCTGCCGCCCGCGCCCGAGTTTGGCGCGCCCCTGCCGATCGCGCCCCGCGACCAGGCCGTGCTCGACTATCTCGCCTTGCGCCGGTCAGCGTCCGCGGCGGCCCTGCGCGCCCCGGGGCCCGCTGCATCGCAGATCGACGATCTGCTTCGGCTGGCCGCGCGCGTTCCGGACCACGGCAAGCTGGCGCCCTGGCGGTTCATCGTCTTTGAAGGCGAGGCCAAGGCGCGGTTCGCCGCAAAACTTGAAGCGATCGCGGCCGGATCGTCCGACGCCGAGAAGCGCGCGGGCGCCCTGTTCAAGCTGACCACCCCGCCAACCTCGATCGCGGTCGTTTCACGCTACATCCCCGGGAAGATCCCCGAGTGGGAGCAGCGGATGTCGGCGGGCGCGGTCTGTATGGTCCTGCAAATGGCGGCCCAGGCGATGGGCTTCGGCGCCAACTGGATCACCGACTGGTACGCCTATGACGCCCAGGTCGACGAGGTGCTGGGCCTGGCCGAGGGCGAACGGATTGCGGGATATATCCACATCGGAACGACCGCCGAAGCGCCGCTTGAGCGCGTGCGTCCGGATGTGGCCGCGATCACGACGCGTTGGGCGGGGTAGTTCGAAATCCTTTCCCTGTATCGGAAAAGGAAGGGCCTACCCCCGCCCTCGATAGCTGGGCACGCCCTGATTGGGCAGCCAGAGGCCGTGCGGCGGCGGCCCGCTTTGCCAGAAGACGTCGATCGGGATGCCGCCCCGGGGGTACCAGTAGCCGCCGATCCGCAGCCAGTGGGGCTGGACGGTCTCCATGATCTTCTTGGCCACATCTATGGTGCAGCCTTCGTGGAAGGCGCCGTGGTTGCGGAATGAGGTCAGGTAGAGCTTGAGCGACTTGGACTCCACCAGCCAGGCGGCCGGTGCGTAGTCGATGACCAGATGGGCGAAGTCGGGCTGGCCGGTGATTTTGCACAAGGTGGTGAATTCCGGCGCGGTGAAGCGCGCCAGGTAATTCGTGTCCGGATGCGGGTTCGGCACGGTATCGAGCTGCGCCTTGGCCGGCGTTTCCGGCGTCGGCACGGTGCGTCCCAGTTGCAAGGCTTTTGCGGCGATCTTCTTGGCCATACAGGTGTCATTGCCGCGACACCGCCGCCCGGTCAAGTGCGGTCCAGCGCGCTGCCGCCGAAAGCCCCTTTGCCGCCGGTCGGCGCTTGCTGTAGAAGCGCGGCAAATCACTCAAAACACCTGCGCCGGGGCCTTAAAAAATGACCGCCATTATCGACATTATCGGCCGCCAGATTCTCGACAGCCGCGGCAATCCGACCGTCGAGGTCGATGTCATTCTGGAAGACGGTTCGATGGGCCGCGCTGCGGTGCCGTCCGGCGCCTCGACCGGCGCGCATGAAGCGGTCGAGCTGCGCGACGGCGACAAGTCGCGCTACGGCGGCAAGGGCGTGCTCAAGGCGGTCGACGCGGTCAACAACGAGATCTTCGACGCGCTCGGCGGCATGGACGCGGAGTCGCAGGCGCAGATCGACGAAACCATGATCGCGCTCGACGGCACGCCGAACAAAGCGCGGCTCGGGGCCAACGCCATTCTCGGCGTCTCGCTCGCCGCCGCCAAGGCAGCCGCGATGTCCGCCGATTTGCCATTGTACCGCTATGTCGGCGGCACCGCGGCGCGGCTGCTGCCGGTGCCGATGATGAACATCATCAATGGCGGCGCGCACGCCGACAACCCGATCGACTTTCAGGAATTCATGATCATGCCAATCGGCGCGCCGACCTTTGCCGAAGGCCTGCGCATGGGCGTTGAAGTGTTTCAGACGTTGAAGAAAGCGCTGCATGACGAAGGCCATAACACCAATGTCGGCGACGAAGGCGGCTTTGCGCCAAACCTGAAATCGGCGGAAGAAGCGCTCGATTATGTGATGAAGGCGATCGAGAAGGCGGGCTTCAAGCCTGGGCAGGACATTGCGCTTGCGCTCGATCCAGCCTCGACCGAGTTCTTCAAGAACGGCGCCTATGTTTATGAAGGCGAGGGCAAGACCCGTTCGATTTCCGAGCAGGCGAAGTATCTCGCCGAACTGGTGTCGCGCTATCCCATCGTCTCGATCGAGGACGGCATGGCTGAAGACGATTTCGACGGCTGGAAGCAGGTCACCGATTTGATCGGCAACAAATGCCAGTTGGTCGGCGACGATCTGTTCGTCACCAAAGTCACGCGGCTGTCCGACGGCATCAAGCGCGGCCTGGGCAATTCGATCCTGATCAAGGTCAACCAGATCGGCACTTTGACCGAGACGCTCGCCGCC
>CAITJJ010000400.1 GCA_903892675.1 uncultured Hyphomicrobiales bacterium
AGGCCGGCTCTTGGCCCTTGCCGACATGGACCACGGCGAAATCGTCCCCAAGCGTGTTTTTAACCTGGCCGGGCTGTTGGGCAGCGCCGGACGCAAGAGAGGATAACCGATGTCGCTAACGACCGAACGCAAGGCCGAAGTCATCAAGGCCAATGCGACAAGCAGCAACGATACTGGATCGCCGGAAGTGCAAGTTGCGATCCTGTCGGAACGCATCAATACGCTGACCGACCATTTCAAGCAGCACACCAAGGACAACCATTCGCGGCGCGGTCTGCTGAAGATGGTGTCGACGCGGCGCTCGCTGCTCGACTATCTCAAGAAGACCGATGAGGCGCGTTACAAGGCGCTGATCGAGAAGCTCGGCATCCGCCGTTAAATTGTACCGCGCGCGGGGCTTTCAAGCCTCGCGCGTTTTTTGCATGCGAAGCGGACGTAACAAACGTCCGTCATTTAAGTCCGGCGGCGATGGCGCCACCGGACAATCAGGGACCGGACGATTGGCGTTCGGTCGAATAACGGCAATGTTCTTTAAAGTCATGGCAGGATCGCCAGACGCTGTTCGCACCCCGCTTTCCACGTGGGCGTGCGATACAGTCTCTCGCCGTCTTGCTCATGGCTTTAAGGCGCTGGCCTAGAACCATGAGCGAAAACCGCTATGTTTAAAGTTCATCGAGTCGAACTCGATTGGGGCGGGCGTCCGCTCATCCTCGAAACCGGCCGCGTCGCGCGTCAGGCAGACGGCGCCGTGTTCGCGAGCTATGGCGACACCACCGTGCTTGCCACCGTCGTCGCCGCCAAGAAGCCGCGCGAAGGCGTCGACTTCCTGCCGCTGACCGTCGACTACCAGGAGAAGTATTACGCTGCCGGCCGCATTCCGGGCGGCTACTTCAAGCGCGAAGGCCGTCCGACCGAAAAGGAAACCTTGGTTTCCCGCCTGATCGATCGCCCGGTTCGCCCGCTGTTCGCCGATGGCTGGCGCTGCGAAACCCAGATCGTCGTCACCACTTTGTCGCACGATCTGGAGAACGATCCGGACATTCTCGCGCTCGTCGCCGCTTCCGCCGCGCTGACTTTGTCGGGCGCACCGTTCATGGGTCCGATCGGCGCCGCGCGCGTTGGCTTCGCCAATGGCGAATACATCCTCAACCCGACGCTCGACGAGATGACCGAAAGCCAGCTCGACCTCGTCGTCGCCGGCACTGCCGACGCCGTGCTGATGGTTGAATCGGAAGCCAAGGAACTCAACGAAGACATCATGCTCGGCGCCGTGATGTTCGGCCACCGTCACTTCCAGCCGGTGATCGAAGCCATCATCCAGCTGGCCGAAAAGGCCGCCAAGGAGCCGCGCGATCATTCGGTCGCCGACGACAGCGCGCTTGAGAAGGAAATGCTCGGCATCGCCGAGAAGGACCTGCGCGCGGCCTATTCGATCCCCGCCAAGCAGGAGCGTCAGAACGCCGTCGCCGCCGTCAAGGCCAAGGTGATGGAGCACTACGCACCGGGCGGCGTCGAAAAGCCGGAAGCACCGAAGCTGCGCGTCGCCGGCGTGTTCAAGGAGCTCGAAGGCAAGATCGTTCGCTGGAACGTGCTCGATACTAAGAAGCGCATCGACGGCCGCGATCTCACCACCGTGCGCCAGATCGAAGTGCAGACCGGCGTTCTGCCGCGCGCGCACGGCTCGGCATTGTTCACCCGCGGCGAAACCCAGGCGCTGGTCGTCACCACGCTCGGCACCGGCGAGGACGAACAGTGGATCGACGCCTTGCAGGGCACCTACAAGGAATCGTTCCTGCTGCACTACAACTTCCCTCCCTACTCGGTCGGCGAGACCGGCCGCATGGGCGGCACCAAGCGTCGTGAAATCGGCCACGGCAAACTCGCCTGGCGCGCGATCCATCCGGTGCTGCCGAAGAAGGAAGACTTCCCGTACACGATCCGCGTCGTCTCGGAGATCACCGAGTCGAACGGCTCCTCGTCGATGGCCTCCGTCTGCGGCGCTTCTCTGGCGCTGATGGATGCGGGCGTACCGATGAAGCGCGCCACGGCGGGCATCGCGATGGG
>CAITJJ010000401.1 GCA_903892675.1 uncultured Hyphomicrobiales bacterium
GGTGCTGGTCGATGGCGACGACCATAACGAGCCGGTGGCCGACGCGGTGCGCGGCATTCTCGACGGCCACATCGTCATGGAACGGGCGAGTGCCGAGCGCGGCCGCTATCCGGCGATCAACGGGGTGAAGTCGATCTCGCGCACCATGCCGCGTTCGGCCGACCCGGCGTTCCTGCCGCAGATCAACCGGGCCAAACAGGTGATGGCGACCTACTCGGACATGGAAGAGCTGATCCGGCTGGGCGCCTACCGGCCCGGCTCCTCGGCCGATGTCGACGAGGCGATCGCGCTGCACAAGCCGCTCGAGGAGTTTCTCGGCCAGGGCAAGGACGAGGCCACCACCATGGCCTCCGGCTACCAGATGCTGGACGCAATCCTCAAGGATTCCGGGACCGCGCCGTAGAGCCTTTCCGGCTTTGATAAAATCAAAGCCGGGGCTCTAGCTTCTTGTTTTGACGCGTTTTCTTCACGCGAACCGGTACCCACTTCGCTCGAAAACGCTATGGCGGTATTGGGGTGAATCCGACCCCATCGCGCTAACCGAAAACTAACGTTATTGCCGCACAGTCCGGGGGTTACATGGTCCGGGACGCCCTTTCAGGGCGGCAGTATGCCGCGTCGGGGCGAACATTCGGGGCTTCGGGGGAGTATTTAGTCGATGAAGTCACGCGAAACCCTCATCCGCCTGAAGAAATTTCAGGTCGACGAGAAGCGGCGCAAGGTTACCCAGATCGAGACGATGATGGCCGAGTTCGACCGCATCGCCTCGGAGCTCGATCGCGAGATCAAGCTCGAGCAGGACCGCGCCGGCATCCACGATCCCGCCCATTTCGCCTATCCGACCTACGCCAAGGCGGCGATGGGGCGGCGCGAGAACCTCAAGCGCTCGTCCGACGACCTCAAGGCGCAGCTCGACGACGCCAAGGCGATGCTCGGCGAAGCCTTCGAGGAATTGAAGAAGGTCGAGATGCTGGATGAGCGCGACCACGCCCGTGAAAAGGCCGAGGAAAACGCCCGCGAGCAGACCGAACTCGACCGCATCGCCGCGATGCGCTTCTCGACCGGCACCGCGCACGCTTAGTGGCACGATAAGACGCGCGCCGGCTCAGATCGGCTTGGGCGTTGGCTCGGTGACGATGAACTGCTGACGCGCGAGATCGGCGAGCCGCCCGCCTTGCGCCACCAGTTCGTCGAACGTCCCGGCCTCGACGATTTTTCCCGCCTCGAACACCAGAATGCGCGACGCCTTGCGCACGGTCGACAGCCGGTGCGCGATGACGAAGGTCGTGCGGTTCATCATCACCTCGTCGAGCGCCTGCATGACCTTGCCCTCGGTGCCGGCATCGAGCGCGCTGGTCGCTTCGTCAAGGATCAGGATCGGCGGGTCCTTCAACAGCGCGCGCGCGATCGACAGGCGCTGACGCTCGCCGCCGGACAATGAGCGGCCGCGTTCGCCGACATTGTCGGAAAAGCCGTGAAACTTGCGGTCGATGAAATCGATGGCCTGGGCGCGCGTCGCCGCCTCGCGCATTTCCTCCTCGGTGGCGTCCGCCTTGCCGACGCGCAGATTGTCGGCAATCGAGCGGTTGAACAACAGCGACTCCTGGAACACCACGCCGATGTTCCGCCGCAGCGCACCGAGTTTGAAGTGACGGATATCGACGCCGTCGATTTCAATCACGCCGGTCTGCGGATCGAAGGCCCGATGCAACAGCGCGATGGCCGTCGACTTCCCGGCGCCGGTAGCGCCGACCAGCGCGATGGTCTCTCCCGGCATCGCCTTGAAGTTCAGGTCGATCGCCGCCATGCGCTCGCCGTCATAGGTGAACGAGACGTTCTTGAACTCGACCATGCCGACAAGCCGGCCAGGATCGACGGCGTCGTCCAGATCGCGGATCGCCGGGACTGTGTCCCACACTTGAAAGAATTCGCGCAGGCGCGGCGCTTCCGAGCCGATCCTGCTGACGAAGGCGACGACCTGCTCAAGGCGGGTGATGATCAACGCGGCGAAATTCATGAAGGTGACCATTTCGCCGATGCTGGCCTTGCCGTTGATGTGCAGAATCGTGCCGACGATGATGATCGACAGGACGGTGAGCGTCGTCGCCGTGCGCGTCAGAACGGCGGCGAGCGCCCACCACGACAGCACCGGCATCTGCGCCGCCAGCAGCCGCTCGACCACTTGCCGCAGTTCGATCACTTCCTGTTCGAGCCGGGAAAAGCTCTGCACCAGCGCGATATTGCCAAGGGTGTCGGAGGCGCGCTCGGCCAAGTCGGAATAATGCCGCTCGACCGAACTCTGCAACGTTTGCGTCTTGCGCACGATCAGCGTGGTGAGGACGGCGAAGACGACGCACAGGACGATCAGCAGCAAGGCCAGCCGCCAGTTGATGAACAGCGAAATCGGCAGCAGCACCAGAAGCGAGACGATGGAGGCGAGGTTGTCGCGGAAGAAGCCGATCCACAGGCCCCACAGCGCGTCGGTGCCCTGCAGCATGACCTTCATTAGCCGGCCGGAATGGGTGTTGCCGTGATAGGTCAGCGGCAATTGCAGCACATGCTCGAAATAGCCGGTCAGCACGACGTGGCGGCGGCGGTGCGACAGCCGGTCGGCATAAAGCGCGATCAGGGTGCCGCAGGCGATGGTGAACAGGCCGAAACCGGCCCAGGCGGACAAGAGCAGGCTGAGCTGCGGCCAGGATGGCGGGCCCGCCGCCGCCTGCGCCGCGGTCAGCGTATCGATGATGCGGCCGAGCAGCACCGGTTCGGCGAATTGGGCGGACGCCAGCGCGATATTGGCGACCGCCAAAGTCCAGGCAAGCCGGCTTTCCGAGCCGAGCAGGGCAAGGACACGACCGTAAAGGCGGATCAGGTTCATGCGGGTCTCATCGGGTGGGCGCAGGCTGCTTGCACGTCGGGTCCCCGGCATACCATGCGGTAAGTCAAAAGCCGCTGGCTCTTATTGCATAATATCGGGGAACTTTACCTCAATTGGAGACGTTGGCGACCCGTTCCCACCGACGTTAGAGGCACATGACATCCGCAGAAACGCACGACGATCCCTCATTCGAAGCCGAGGGCGACGTCAATACAAATGACGTCAAAAAGGCGTCTATCGACGACCTCCCGGAAAACATCCAGATCGCCGAAGCCACTGCCAAGGTCGATGTCGTCGCCACCGCCGATCAGGAAAAGCTGCGCAAGAAATACCTGCTGCGGCGCTTCTGGCACACAGCCAGGGGCTTCTGGAGCCGGCAGCGCGGCGACAGGCTGGCCTGGCTGCTGACGGCCAGCCTGGTCATTCTCATCCTCGTCAATCTCGGCGCGATGTACGGCATCAATCTCTGGAACCGCGAGATCTTCGATGCGCTGGAAAAGCGCGACAGCGGCAAGGTGCTTTATCTCGCGGCGGTATTCTTTCCGCTGGCATTCGCCAGCGTGCTGTTCGGCGTGACTAATGTGTGGGCGCGCATGACGGCGCAGCGGCGCTGGCGCGCCTGGGTGTCGGACGCGGTGATCAGCCGCTGGCTCAAGAACGGGCGGTATTACCAGCTCAATCTGGTCGGCGGCGACCACCAGAATCCGGAAGGCCGGCTGACCGAGGATTTGCGCGTGGCGACCGATGCACCGATCGATTTCGCCGTCGGCGTGCTGCAAGCCGGCCTGTCGGCGCTGACCTTTATCGCCGTGTTGTGGACCATCGGCGGTGCGCTGAGCATTGCCGTTGGCGGCGTCAATGTGACAATCCCCGGCTTTTTGGTGATCGCCGCTGTGCTCTATGCCGTGCTGGCGAGCGGCGCCATGACGGTGGTCGGTGCCAGATTCGTGCAGGTGTCGGAAGACAAGAACCAGGCCGAGGCGGATTACCGCTATCAGTTGACGCGCGTGCGCGAAAACGGCGAGAGCATCGCGCTACTGGGCGGCGAAGAGGAAGAGCGCGCCGGCATCAACCGTTCGCTGCACACAGTGCTGCTGCGCTGGCGCGACCTGTGCCGCCAGCACATGAAAACGACGATTGTGTCGCAAGGCTCCTCGCTGATCGCGCCGGTGGTCCCGCTCATTCTGTGTGCGCCGAAATTTCTCGACGGCACGATGTCGCTGGGAGTGGTGATGCAGGCGGCCTCCGCCTTCACCATCGTGCAGGCGGCATTCTCGTGGCTGGTCGACAATTATCCGCGGCTGGCCGACTGGAATGCGTCGGCGCGCCGTATCGCCTCATTGATGGTATCGCTCGACGCGCTGGAAAAAGCGGAAACCGGCGACGGTTTCAACCGGATCGCGCGCGGCGAAACCACCGACGCGGCGATGAAGCTGATCAATTTTTCGGTCTCGCTCGATGACGGCACCGCGGTGGTCGGCGACACCGAGATTGTGATCAACAAGGGCGAGCGCGTGCTGGTCGCCGGCGAAAGCGGCACCGGTAAAAGCACCCTGGTGCGCGCCATTTCCGGCCTGTGGCCGTGGGGCGGCGGCGAGATTCAGATCCAGCAGGACTCGCGCCTGTTCCTGTTGCCGCAGCGGCCTTACATTCCGACCGGCACTTTGCGTCGCGCCGTCGCCTATCCCGGCGCCGCCGAGGATTGGGAGCCGGAGCAGATCAAGGATATCCTCGACAAGGTGGGCTTAGCCCACCTCAAGGACAAGCTCGAGGAAGACGCGCCCTGGGACCAGACCTTGTCCGGGGGCGAAAAGCAGCGCCTGACCATCGCGCGCGTGCTGCTGCACCGGCCCGACATCATCGTCCTGGATGAAGCGACCTCGGCGCTCGACCCGAAAAGCCAGGACGAGTTGATGAAGCTGTTGTCCGAGGCGATGGAAGGCTTGACCATCATCAGCGTCGGACATCGCCCGGAATTGGAGCAATTCCACAGCCGCAAGATCGTGCTGGAACGCCGCAGCGGTGGCGCCAAGATGGTCAGCGATATCGAACTCGTGCCGGCGCGCCACCAAGGCAAAATGCTGTGGCGCTGGCTGCGGCGGTAGTCTCGGCGCAGGTTGTAACGGCCGCATAACTTTCGCGTTTCGAAACTGACAAGCAAGCCATTGCGCCGGTTTCGCCGCTTGTGCGATCTTGCCGGCTTCGGCGCGCATCGAGGCCGCCTCACGCTTTTTTGGAGACCGGCCGGCATGTCGCAAGATTCTTCGAGCTCACACGACGCTATCAAGGAGAACATGATCCTGGCGGGCAAGGTTCTGGTCGCGGAGGGCCAGGACGATTTCACCCGCGGGCACATTTCGTTTCGCACGCCGGACAATCCGGCGCTGTTTTTGATGAAGCCGCACAGCGTCGGCCTCGACGAGATCACGCACGACAATATTCTGACCATCGACCTCGACGGCAAGGTCGTCGCCGGCACCGCCAAGCGGCACAGCGAAGTCTTCATCCATTCGGAAATCTATCGCGCGCGTCCGGACGTGCATTGCGTGCTGCATACGCATCCGCCCTATGCCGTCGCGCTGTCGTCGAGCGGCCGGCCGATCCGCGTTTACAGCCAGCCGGCGGCGTTGTTTTTTGAATCGCTCGGCGTCTACACCGATACGATCAATCTCATCCGTTCGGCCGAGATGGGCGCCGGCGTGGCGCGGGCGCTTGGCACCCACCGCGCGGTGCTGTTGAAGACCCACGGCGTGGTGGTGACCGGCACGACAATCGCCGAGACGGTGATCGGCGCGATCATGCTGGAAAACGCCGCGCAGGCGCAGATGATCACCGAAGCGGCCGGCGATCCGGCGGCTGAATTTGCGCGGGCCGATATCGAGAAGCTCAAGCTTGATATCAGCCGGCAGGAACAGTTCGGCATCAATTTCGACTATCTTGTGCGGCGCGTGAAGCGCCGCGAAGCCGGCCGATAGACCGGCGCTTACCGGTCAATAGACCGGCGACAAAAAAGACATAAGGGAGACGAAAGATGCTGATCGGGTCGGTTCGTTTGCTGGCGTCAGCTTTGGCCCTGACTGCCGTCGCCGCGCTTGGCGCGGGCGCGGCCATGGCGCAACAGCCTTATCCCAACCACGCGATCAAGATACTGGTCGGCATTCCGCCGGGCGGCGCGCCGGACGTGGTGGCGCGGCTGGTCGGGCACTATCTGTCCGAGTCGCTCGGCCAGCCGGTGGTGATCGAAAACCGCACCGGCGCCAATGGCAACATCGCGACCGAGGCGGTGGCGGCCGCGCCGGCGGATGGCTACACGCTGCTGCTCGGCGCCGACAGCGCGATCGCCATCAACCCGCATATTTTTGCGATGAAGTCCGACCCGATCAAGGATCTGGTGCCGGTCACCAGCGTCGCGACCAACCAGTTCGTGCTGGCGGTGAATCCGAAAGTGCCGGTGAAGACTTTGCCCGAATTCATCGCCTACGCGAAGAAGGCCAATCCGGCTTTGGCTTTTGCTTCGGGCGGACCGGCCAGCCAGCACAGCCTGTCGATGGCGGTGCTGCGTCAGCGCGCCGGCTTCGATCTGCTGGAGGTGACCTATCGCGGCGGCAGTCCGTCGATGCAGGCGACCATCGCCGGCGATACGCAGGTGCTGTTTGCCGGCGGCGAAAGCGCCGGCCAGTTCGAGGCCGGCACGTTGCGGCCGCTGGCGATGAGCGGCAAGGCGCGCTCGAAGCGCTATCCCGATCTGCCGACCATCGGTGAATTCTATCCCGGCTAC
>CAITJJ010000402.1 GCA_903892675.1 uncultured Hyphomicrobiales bacterium
GCGACCGGCGCGCATTCGACGCCGGCGACCTGCTGGAAGTACGTGAACTGCGACACCTCCATGCCGTCGCACCAGCACTCCCAGCCGAGTCCCCACGCGCCAAGCGTCGGGCTTTCCCAATCGTCCTCGACGAAGCGAATGTCGTGCAGCGCGGAGTCGATACCGATGACTTTCAGCGAGTTGAGATAGAGCTGTTGCAGGTCCGGCGGCGACGGCTTCAGGATCACCTGAAACTGGTAGTAGTGCTGCAAGCGGTTCGGGTTCTCGCCATAGCGGCCATCCTTCGGCCGGCGCGACGGCTGCACGTAAGCCGCGTTCCACGGCTTCGGTCCGAGCGCGCGCAACGTCGTCGCCGGGTGAAACGTGCCGGCGCCGACTTCCATGTCGTAGGGCTGCAGAATGACGCAGCCTTGGTCGGCCCAGTATTGCTGCAACGCCAGGATCAGACCCTGAAACGAGCGGGTCGGATCGAGGCTGCCCTGCTTTGCTGCTGCAGAAGTGGCGTTGGCCATGCTTAACACTTGGCTATCTCGTGGCTATCTATCTGATTTTAAAGGGCTCTGATTGCGCGCGGACCCTATCGACGGCCCTTAAACGGGTCAAGTCGAGAGAGCTTTACCATTTATCTTTAGGGGATTTTGAACCCTGGTCGATAGCGTCGGCTGGTGAGGAACGCCAAGCAAAACACGACCAAAGGAATTGGCCGATGATGACTTTTCAGCTGCTGGGAATGGGATTTATGGCTCTGTTTTTCGGCGCTCTGATCACCGGCAATCCGGGCACGGTCAGCCGCGACTAATCCTGCCGGGCGCTGTATCGCGCCCGGTCAGCCTGCTTAATCGCAGCAATTTTCTTACGGCCGGTATTCGCCGGTGCGTGGATCGCGCCGCAAGGTCGGACGGTTTTCGCGGTCGGTGACGCGAACCCGGACCTGACGTCTGGAATCAAGTTCGTCGTTGATCCGGCGCGCTTCCTTGACCACCCAATGCACGACCATAGCGCCGCCGAGAGCGGCGAGCGACCATTTCACCAGTGGCGACAGCAGAAATGCGGGCATGTCGGCTCCTTATTGTCGGCGCGTGCCGGCAGGGTGGTGAGCAACTGCGGCAATTTCGCGGCCTGTTTGATTGACGCATGATCTTGTCCGAAAACCGGTTCCATGCGCGCAGATTTACAGCCCGTAACGTGACCACAGCGCGCGCGCTTCCAGCGCCGAGATGAGGTCCGCGGCGAGCCCCGGACTGTCCCCGAACCGCTGTAACAGACCGATGCCCGGCACCTTGCGGCCAAAGAAACTCTTCTCCGCCGAGATCAACGGCATGCGCACCTTGTCGCCGTAGCGCTCGCGCAAGCATGAACGCAGATCGCCGCGATGATCGGCAAGGCCGAGTTCGATGGCGTTGGTCGCGGTCCAGAATTCGCCAGAGAACAGTACCTTGTCGGCTCCTTTAAGCCGCGCGCCGCGCCGCGCCTTCACCAGCGCGATGAAATGCGCGTGGATGTCCTTCTGCACGGCCTTGATGCGCTTCACGTCCTCCGGCTTCTCCGGCAGGAACGGATCGAGCATCGCCTTGCTGTCGCCCGACGTATAAAGCCGCCGCTCGACGCCGATTTTTTCCATGAGCTTGTCAAAGCCGAACGAGCCGCCGACCACGCCGATAGAACCGACGATCGAATAGTCGTCGCAGATGATTTCATCCGCCGCGCAGGCCAGCATGTAGCCGCCCGACGCGCCGACATCCTCGATGAAGGCCAGCACCGGGATCTTCTTTTCTTCCGACAATTGCCGGATGCGGCGGAAGATCAGATGCGATTGCGACGGCGAGCCGCCCGGCGAATTGATCACCAGCGCCACCGCGCGGGCCTTGCGCACCGAAAAGGCGCGCTCAAGCGTTTTGGCGGTCGTCGCCAGCATCAGGCCGGGCCGCAACGGCGACGATACGCCGATGACGCCGGAAAGCCTCACCACAGGCACCACCGGAATGTCGGCGCGGAACCGCGGCGGCAACAGCCAACCGAGCGAGCTGAGGAACCGGGACACAAGGCCCGGCTGGGATTCGGGAGCGGCAACAGAGGAGTTTGACATGACCTCACTTAACGCAGCCCGGAGCCATCTAGTCAAAGGCTGCCGCCTCACCGAAGTGTGATGTCGGAGATGGTAACGGGGTGCGTTGCGCTGCACCATTTACGGACGGATTGCCGCAGGAAGGCCCGAAATTAGCCGTTTGTTAAGCTTGGAATGCTTTTTGCAGTGCAGCAGGGATCAACGGCACAATTTGTGCGTTGGTAGTTTGAAGAGGAAGACTCATGGACCCCAAGCTCACCATCCTGTTCATGCTGATCGCGAGCATTATCGGGCTTTCGCACCTCGGCGACGTGTCGTTCGGCCGTATGCGGCGCCTGATGCCGAGCCAGCGATGGCGCGATTTGATGCCTGGACGGCGCAGAATTTAGGCAGGCTTCGCTTCGCGTCCTGCAAGCCTCCGGCTTGCCGCCGGTTTTATCACTCGTTCGCCATGACGAGTGTTTCCCCATCCCGCAGCACAGCTTCCGCCGCCGCCGAGGGCTTGCCAAGCTCATCATTCAGAGTGAGGCCGGGATAGTCCCGCATCGCGCCGGTGCCGCCCTTGACGGCCCGCACCAGTACACGAATCGCCGGCGCGCCGGCACGCGGCAACACCGGCAAAACGGCGACCGCGCCGAACTCCGGTTTCAACGCCGCCAGCACATCGCCGAGGGCATCAGCCCGCCAGATCAAGGTCAGGACGCCGCGCGGCTTGAGCAGGAAGGCCGCGCTCGCGGACCAGCGGGTCAGCAGGCCGGGACCGGCCGCATGCGCCAGGCGGCGGCGCGGATCGGGTGAGACATTCTGGCGCGCGGCGTCATTGAACGGCGGATTCATCAGCACACGATCGACGCTCGACCCGTCGAAACCGGCACGGCCAAGCGCCGCGATATCCTCGACGTCGCAGGCGACCGCCCTCACCCGGCTTTCCAGCCCGTTCAGCCGCGCATTGACGGCGGCGAGGTCTTTAAGCCCGTTGTCGATCTCGACCAAGGCGACGTTAAGCCCGGGCACGCGCACGGCCAGCGCCAGACCGGCGCCGCCGACGCCGGCGCCGAGATCGACCGCATATTCGCCGGCAACACCGCCGGTCGCCGCGGCGAGCAGGTTTGCAGCATGGCCGACGCGATGGCCGCGCCGCGGCTGGCGCAGCCGCAGGCGGCCGCCGAGCACGGCATCCTCGGTGGTGTCGGGCGCAAGTTCAGCGTTCATCGGTCCGCTTCTTGGGGACACAACTCGTGCGCCAGGCCGGCATCGGTGAGCAAACGGCGGGCGGCGGCGGCATCGTCCTCGGCCACCAGAATACGGCGCGGCAGCATGCCGAGCGAACCTTCCAGTACGCTCATGTTCTGATCGAACACCTGATGGCGGATGCCGGCGCCGTCGAGCAACGCGCCGACCGCCGAAATCAAGACAATGTCATTGGTGCGGACGATTTCGCGCATCAAATCACCGCTCAGCCCCGCGACGGCGGGGATCCAGCATGGGCATGCTCATGGACTTTTCCTGCGTTCCTCACCCGGCGCGCGGTGCGACAGATAGGCCAAGAGCTTCATCTCGCGGCGGCCGCGCGTCACCGTGTCGAGCACCAGACCGACCGAGAACGACAGGAACGCCATCAGGATCAGGCCCATCGACAGCACAGCCGTCGGCAGGCGCGGCACCAGGCCGGTTTCCCAGAATGTAACCACCACCGGCACCGAAACGCCGATGCCAAGGATCGTCAGGGTGTAGCCGATGATACTGAAGAATGTCAGCGGGCGCTCGCTGCGGTACAATTGCAGGATGGTCCACAAGATGCGGAAACCGTCGCGCCACGTATTGAGCTTGGAGGTCGAGCCTTCCGGCCGCGCATAATAAGGCGTGTCGATTTCGGCGACCGGCAGACCGAGTTCCAGCGCGTGCACGACCAGCTCGGTCTCGATCTCGAAGCCGCCCGACAGCATCGGAAACGACTTGACGAAGCGGCGCGAGAACACGCGGTAGCCGGACAGCATATCGGTGATGGTGCGGCCGAACATCGACGCCACCGACGAGGTCAGCAGCCAATTGCCGGCGCGATGGCCGGCGCGGTAGGCGGCGACCTCCTGATCGACGCGGTTGCCCACCACCATATCCAGCCGGTCGGTCAGCAGGCGGTCGATCATGCGCCGCGCGCTCGGCGCGTCATAGGTCGCATCGCCATCGACCAGCACGTAGATATCGGCTTCGACGTCGGTGAACATGCGCCGGACCACAAAGCCCTTGCCCTGGCGGCGTTCATGAAACACCTCGGCGCCGGCGGCGCGCGCCACGGCGACGGTATTGTCGCTCGAATTGTTGTCAAAGACGAAGACGGTTGCTTCCGGCAAAGCCGCCTGGAAGTCCTTCACCACCTTGGCGACAGCGACTTCCTCGTTATAGCAGGGGATCAGGACGGCAATTCTGTACGGGCCGCCGTCACCGTCGCCCGTCCCAGATGCCGGTTTTGTCGTTCTCTTCGCCACTCGATCCCTCCGCCTTATCCGGAACCCGCTTCCTTGGGTTGCGGCGCCAGTCAGCCTTTGCTGATACCTCAAGTCGCCGGCGCGACAACACGTCATTTGTTTTCAATCGGCAACTCACTTGCCGGCTCATCATAGCGTTTCTATGCTCGGTTTGTCCCCTAAGCGTGAGGAGAGGTGTTTTGGCCGTCGTCGTACCCTTTGAAAGTCCGCATCCCGCCTCGATCGAGCGGCTGACCCGGCTGGTCGCTCCGGACATGGAGCGCGTCAATACCGCGATCCTGGCGCGCACCGGCTCCGACGTCACCATGATCCCCGAAGTGGCCAATCACCTGATATCGTCGGGCGGCAAGAGGCTGCGGCCGATGCTGACTTTGGCGATGGCGCGGCTGTCCGGATACAGCGGCGACGGCCACATCAAGCTGTCGGCGGCGGTCGAATTCATGCACACCGCGACCTTGCTGCACGACGACGTCGTCGACCAGAGCGACATGCGCCGCGGCAAGCAGGCGGCGCGCATGCTGTGGGGCAACGAGGCCAGCGTTCTTGTCGGCGATTTCCTGCTCGGCCAGGCTTTCAAGATGATGGTCGAAGTCGGCTCGCTACAGGCGCTCGATATTCTCTCTTCCGCCGCCGCGGTGATCGCCGAGGGCGAAGTGATGCAGCTCGGCGCGGCCAAGAACACCGCGACCAACGAGGACGAATACCTGGCGGTGATCCGCGCCAAGACGGCGGAACTTTTCGCCGCCGCCTGCGAAGTTGGCCCCGTGCTGGCCGGCAAGGACAAATCGGAAATCGCCGCCTGCCGCTCCTACGGCATGAATCTCGGCATCGCCTTCCAGCTGGTCGACGACGCGCTCGATTACGGCGGCAAGTCTGCCAAGCTCGGCAAGAATGTCGGCGACGATTTCCGCGAGGGCAAGATCACGCTGCCGGTGGTGCTGTCGTTCCGGCGCGGCTCGGATTCAGAGCGCGCCTTCTGGAACCGGACGCTCGGCAAAGGCGAGGTCAATGATGGCGATCTCGACACCGCGATGGGCCTGATGGCCAAACATCACGCCATCGAGGATACGGTCGGACGTGCGCGCCACTACGGCGCGATCGCCACCGATGCGCTGGCGCTGGTGCCGGCCTCGGAGATCAAGACCGCGCTGGAAGAGACCGTCGCCTTCTGCATCGCGCGCGCTCATTGATACTATGCAGCATCGTCATGACTCCGCGCGGAATTTGCGTTGTAGGCTGTAGATAAGCCGCGCCCGGCATCCGCCGGGCGAATAAAAAACATAAAAGGGAAACGTACCATGAGCAGGCTGCGCCTCGCCGACTGCCGGCGGTTCTTCGACGCCGTCGTTGAAAAATCCAATGAAATAGGCGTCAGTGTCTGTTCGGCTGTGGTCGGGCCCGAAGGCCATGTGATCGCGCTCGAACGCATGGACGGCGCCGGCTTCATTCTGCCCGACTTCGCTATCGCCAAGGCGTTCACCTGCTGCGCGTTCCGCGCGGTCAGCCCTCGCTTTCCCGACGGCAAGGTCATTCAGAAGTGGTTCCAGGAGCGCAATCCGCAATTGATGATCAACGCCTCCGTCATCACCGGCGGCAAGGTCTATGTGTCCGGCGGCTGCGCGCCGATCTTCATCGGCAATGAACTGGTCGGCGCCTATGGCGTATGCGGCCCGACCTCGCAACAGGACGACGAGATTTCCGAATATGGCCGCCTGAAAGCCGGCTGGCAGAAGGCGCCGGAAAAAGACGACACGCCGGAGAGCGTGAAGGCGCACATCAACGAGATTTATGCGTCCATCGGACTGAACGACCGCAAGCTCTAAAGCGACGACAATTGCCGCGACAAGAAAGTCATTCGGGAGAAGCGTCCATGATGATATCGAGCCTCGGCGCTTCGGCGCGCACACTTGCCGCCACAGTCTTGCTGTTGTTGGCGCCCTTGCTCGCGCAGCCGGCGGCGGCGCAGACCGCCTATCCGAACAAGCCGGTCCATATCGTCGTCGGCATGCCGGCGGGTTCCTTTACCGATCTCTCGGCCCGCTGGATGGCAAATGAACTGGAGAAAACCCTCGGCGCGACTTTCGTGGTCGAGAACCGGCCGGGCGCCAGCACCAATATCGCCACCACCGCGGTGGCCAATGCGAGCGGCGATGGCTACACGCTGCTGCTGGCAACCAACGCCAATACGATGAACCCGGCTTTGTTCAAATCGTTGCCGTTCGACGTCGTAAAGGATTTCCGCCCCGTTGCGATGATCGCCTCGACGCCCTTCATCCTGATCGTGCGGCCGGATTTTCCGGCGAAGAACATCAAGGAACTGATCGACTACGGCAAAGCCAATCCGGGAAAGATCAACATCGCGGCGACCGGCAAGGGCACCGGCACCCATCTCGCGGTCGAGATGCTGCAGCAGAAGGCCGGCATCAAGGTGCAGACGATCTTCTACAAAGGGTCGCTCGAATCTATCACCGACGTGATGGGCGGCCGCATCGACGCCATGTTCTCGCCGATCACCACGGCGCTGCCGCAGATGAAAGCCGGCACGGTGCGCGCACTGGCAATTACCAGCCCACAGCGCAGCGGCATGGCGCCCGACGTGCCGACGGTGGCGGAGGCCGGCGTCCCCGGCTACGCCGCGGCGATGTGGACCGGCCTGTTCGCGCCCGCCGCGACACCACAGGCGGTCGTCGATCAGCTCGCCGCGGCGGCGACCAAGGCCGCCGCCGAACCGGCGCTGCAAAGCAAGATCCGAAACGGCGGCGGCGATGCCGTGGTCATGGGCGGCAAGGAATTCAACGACTTCGTGCTGACCGACATCGCGCGTTGGCGCGCGGTCGTCGAAGGGGCGGGAATCCAGCCGGACTAGTGGAGCGGATTTGACGTTCGCTATCCGCTTGCCGCGAAAATCTTAAGCGAACGTCAAATCCAAAGCTCCACTAGCAACAGTAACTTGCTAGTGGTCCTTTGATTCTAACATTCGCAAAATTGCCTCCCAGTCGGGATGCGAATGTTAGAATCGGACCACTAGATCAGTATTCGACGAAGCCGGTGCGCGGGTCGCGGCGCAGCTGGGCGCGGATATTCGGGTCAGGATCCTGGCCGATATAGACGCCGTGTTCGATCACCGCCGGCGCGCAGCCATTGGGCCGCGGCGGGCCGTTGAAAAAGAACCGTTCCCACGAAAACGGCAGCGGCCGCTCGACGACGCATCCAGCCGGCGCCTTGTGCCGCGCGCGCGCCTGAGCGGGATCGGCGGCGATCGTGCCAAGCGTCAGCCCCAGTCCGGCAATCCCCAACATCAACCAGCGGCTATTCATCTCGATCTCCTGTTCAGGCTGTGCCGGACATTTACGCGCAAAGCCGGCAATATCAAGTGCGCTCGCCGAAAACTACCGGCGCCACCCACCACGGGCGATGCGCGCCGGCAAGTTGCGAGGCCGCCGTTTTGGCTTCGTCCGCCGATGCAAACAGCGCGAAACAGGTCGAGCCTGAGCCGGACATGCGCGCCAGCCGCGCACCGGGTAACGCGCCCAATACGGCCAGCACATCGGCAACGACAGGCGCGCGGTCGATCGCCGCCTCGGTGAGGTCGTTGCCGTGCGTGTCGAGATAGTCGATCAGCGCGGCAAATTCGCGCGGCACGGAGTGCGGCAATAGCGCGT
Organism: uncultured Hyphomicrobiales bacterium; assembly: GCA_903892675.1. Classification (GTDB taxonomy): domain Bacteria; phylum Pseudomonadota; class Alphaproteobacteria; order Rhizobiales; family Xanthobacteraceae; genus Pseudolabrys. The sequence goes on from CAITJJ010000402.1 coordinate 8,214, forward strand.
GCGCTTGAGTACCGCCTTTATAGACCGCGAAGACATCGCGCGTTGATAAAGCCACCCCCGGATTGACCAGTACGGCATGAAGCGCCGGCAAGCGCAGCGGCGGCGACAGACGCTCACCAACGCCGGTCATGATGCAGGCGCGCGAGGCAAGACACACCGGCACGTCGGCGCCGGTGCGTAACGCCGCCAGCATCAGCCGCGCATCGTCGAACGCGATGCCGTTAACGCGCGCGAGATGGCGCAAGGCCGCCGCCGCGTCCGCCGAGCCGCCGCCGATGCCGGCCGCCACCGGCAATTGCTTGTCGAGAATAAAGCGCCCGCCTTTCAGCACAGAGACGCTGTCTCGCAAGGCACGATGGGCTTTGAGCACCAGATTGTCGGCGGTGGCGCCGCTCGCCGCCGCGTAAGGGCCGGTGACGTCGAGCGTGGTTACGTCGGCCGGCTCAAAGGCAAGTGTGTCGGCGATATCGGCGAACACGACCAGGCTTTCCAGGTCGTGATACCCATCGGCGCGGCGGCCGAGCACACGCAGGGTCAGATTGATCTTGGCGCGGGCCTGCTCGACGATGGCAGTCGTCACTTAACCGCCGTCGCCCTTCTTGGCGGCCGGCTTGTCGGCGGCCTTGGCCGTCGATGTGGTGTCGTCCGGCAGGCCCTTTTCAAGTTTTTCCAGGATCTTCGGCAATTCATCCGGATCGGGCTTGAGGTCGCGCGCATGTGCCCACTGGAACTGGGCTTCCAGCGTGCGTCCGACGCGCCAGTAGGCATCGCCGAGATGATCGTTGATGGTCGGATCTTCCGGCTTGAGGCCGATGGCGCGTTCGAGCTGCGCGGTGGCGTCGGCATAATTGCCCAGCCGATAGTAGGCCCAGCCGAGTGAATCGACGATATAGCCGTCGTCGGGACGCTGCTGCACGGCCTTCTTGATCATGGCCATGCCTTCATCGAGGTTGATGCCCTGATCGATCCACGAATAGCCGAGATAATTGAGAACGTGCGGCTGATCGGGAGAACGGTCGAGCGCCAGTTTCAGATCGGCCTCCGCCTTGGCCCACTGCTTCGAGCGCTCATAGCAGATGCCGCGGAAGTAAAAGCTGACCCAGTTCGACTTGTCGGGCTTGGCGATCAGCGCGATGCCCTTGCTGTAGGACTCGGCGCACTCGGCGAACTTCTTGTGGCCGCGCTGCAAATTGCCGAGCGCCATGATGGCTTCGCCGTCTTTCGGGTCCTGCGCGATGATGGCGGCGAGTTGCTTCTCCGCCTCCTCGCCGCGCTCAAGCGCGTCGAGATCGGACGCCATCTGGATCGCGGCGTTGCGATGCAGGGGCGACGTGGCCGGCACGCGCTCATAGACCGCGATCGCCATCTCGGGCTTCTTCAGCGATTCATACAGATCGGCGAGCGACAGCAGCGCCAGCGCATGGTTGGGCGCCAGATGCAGCGACAGTTGCAGATAGACCAGACCGAGGTCTTCACCGCCGCGGCGGCCGAGCGAGGCGCCAAGACCGTACAGCGCTTCGGCGGCGCCGGCCTGAATGCTGGACACAAGCGGCGGCAGTTTTTCGCCGGCCTTTAATTTGTCCATCGCCTGCGTTACCAGAGGGTGGCGCGGCAGAACCTTGTCGAAAGCCTCGAACACCGCGAGCGCCTCGGCCGCCGGACGGTTGCGCGACAACCAGCTGCCATAAGCCTCGACGACACGCAGCGCCGACGAGTCGAGCTTGTAGGCGCGCTCGAAGCGTTTGCCGGCCTCGGCCTTGTTGCCGGCGGACTCATAGATCATGCCGGCATGCAAATCCTTGAAGATAGCATACCAGTCCGGACCGGTGAGCCGATCGATGGCGGCGATGGCGCCCTTGCTGTCGTTACCGCCGGCGAGACTCCAGGCCGTAAGCAATGTCGCGGTCAGGTCGGTGATCGGGCCGCGGATCGACAGCGCCAGATCCTTGCGGGCGGCGGGGTATTTGGCCAGCTTGATGCCGTTCACGCCCAGCACCAGGCGGGCAACGCGCTCGGACTTGTCAGCCTGCGCCACCGTTTCGGCGAATTTCACCGCTTCGTCGACATTGCCGCCGACCAAATATGACAAAAAGGCGCGGTCGAGCAGTTCGCCGTTCTTGGGATCGCGCCTCAGCGCGTTCCGGTAGTAAGCCGCCGCCGAAATGGCGTCGCGCTGCTGACCAGCATGGCGGGCGGCGAGATAGCTGCCCGATGCGGTCAGCCCGGACAGTTCCTGCGCGGTCGGTCCGCGCTCTTTCGCCGCTTGCGCGGTTGAGGATGCCGGCGCCGCGGCTAGAAAAGCGGCAAACGCAGTGCCGGCGGCAAGGCACCGGAACAAGCTCGAAGAGGTCACGGGCGATGCTCCAATGAAGCGGGGTCACGTTGATCGTGCGAACCGCCAAGGTTTGATACAGAATGGCCTTTTTGCGCCGCCCCCGCAAGAACGGCCGGCGCTGGCCTCTCAAGAAACAGCTTGAAAGCCTTGATGTGGCAGGAACGTGGCCGGGTTCGGCGCCCTGAAATCACATTCCCGAATAGTTCGGCCCGCCAGAGCCTTCCGGCGGCACCCAGGTGATGTTCTGATTCGGGTCCTTGATGTCGCAGGTTTTGCAGTGGACGCAGTTCTGCGCGTTGATGACGAATTTGGGGTTGCCCGCCTCCTCGATCCATTCGTACACGCCGGCCGGGCAATAGCGCGCCGAGGGCCCGGCATAGACGTCGTGCTCAGACGACTTCTGCAACGCCATGTCGGCGACTTTCAGATGCGGCGGCTGGTCTTCCTCGTGATTGGTGTTGGACAGGAACACCGAGGAAAGACGATCGAAAGTGAGCTTGCCGTCGGGCCGCGGATAGGCGATCGGCGTGCATTCCGCCGCCGGCTTGAGCGACGCGTAATCCGCCTTGCCGTGCTCTTGCGTGCCGAACAGCGAGAAGCCGAAGGTGTTGGTCCACATGTCGAGACCACCGAGCGCGATGCCGATCAGCGTGCCAAACTTCGACCACAGCGGCTTGGCATTGCGCACGCGCCACAGATCCTTGCCGATCGGCGAAGCCTTCCACGCCGCCTCGTAATCGTCGAGCGTATCGTTCATGCGCGACGCTGCGAGCGCGGCCGAGGCCGCTTCCGCGGCAAACATTCCGGACAGCATCGCGTTATGCGAGCCCTTGATGCGTGGCACATTCATGAAGCCAGCGTCGCAGCCGATCAGCGCGCCGCCAGGGAACACGAGTTTCGGCACCGACTGGTAGCCGCCCTCGGTCAGCGCGCGCGCGCCATAACCGAGACGCTTTGCCCCGGCGAACGTGTCGCGCACCAGCGGATGCGTCTTGAAGCGCTGGAATTCCTCGAACGGCGACAGATAGGGATTCTGGTAGTTGAGATGCAGCACGAAGCCGACCGACACCAGATTGTCGTCGAGATGATAAAGAAACGAACCGCCGCCCGTCGAACCGTCCAGCGGCCAGCCGAACGAATGCTGCACCAGTCCTTTTTTATGTTTGGCCGGGTCGATCTGCCAAAGCTCTTTCAGGCCGAGGCCGAACTTTTGCGGCTCGCGGCCCTCACCCAATCCGAATTTGCCGATCAACTGCTTGCCGAGGTTGCCGCGCGCGCCTTCCGCGAACAATGTGTACTTTGCATGCAGCTCCATGCCGCGGGTGAAGCCGGCATTCGGTTCGCCGTTCTTGCCGATGCCCATATCGCCGGTGGCGATGCCGCGCACCGCGCCTGCTTCATTGTAAAGAACTTCCGAGGCGGCAAAGCCCGGATAGATTTCAACGCCGAGCGCTTCGGCCTTCCCCGCCAGCCATCGGCAGACATTGCCGAGCGAGACGATGTAATTGCCGTGATTGCCCATCAGCGGCGGCATCAGGAAATTCGGCAGGCGAATGCCGCTGCTTTTGCCGAGGAAATAGAAGCGGTCATCGGTGACGGCGGTCTTGATCGGCGTGTCTTCGCTGCGCCATTCCGGCAGCAATTTGTCGAGGCCGACCGGATCGATCACCGCGCCGGAGAGAATGTGCGCCCCGACCTCGGAGCCCTTCTCCACCACCACCACGGAAATATCGGCGTTGAGCTGCTTGAGGCGGATGGCGGCGGCAAGCCCGGCGGGACCGGCGCCGACCACGACGACGTCGAATTCCATCGCTTCACGGTCTATGGCCTCGCGGGCGGGCAGTTCCGTCATCAGAATCTCCGAATTCCTGCAATCGTTCCGATTCTCACTTTTGCACAGACCGGGCAATTGCGCAGCCGGCATATTGTTTGTGCTACAATCTGCCAATGACGCCTGCGCACGATCATAGGCCCCGCCAACTGCTCGACTTCTATCTGGAAGCCGGCGCCGACGCCCTTGTCGGCGAGGAGCCAGTCGACCGTTTTGCCGCGACCGATGCGCCGCCCGCCGCTTTGGCCCCGCGCGCGTCTGAGCCGGTCGCTGCGCGCCCCGATTTCGCCCGTGCCGGTCCTGCGGCCCCGCAGCCGGCCGCCCCGCAGGCAACCGACGAGGCGGTGATGGCGGCGCGGCAGGCGGCCAGAAGCGCCGGCACGCTCGAAGAGCTGCGCGCTTTGCTGGAAAAATTCGACGGCTGCGCGCTGAAGGGTTCGGCGACGCAGATGGTGTTCGCCGACGGCAATTCGAAGGCCAAGGTAATGCTGGTCGGCGAAGCGCCCGGCCGTGACGAGGACATCGAGGGCCTGCCCTTTGTCGGCCGTTCCGGCAAACTGCTCGACCGCATGCTCGCCGCGATCGGCCTCGACCGGACGCAAGTCTACATCGCCAACATCGTGCCCTGGCGACCGCCGGGCAACCGCACGCCGACGCCGCAGGAGACGCAGATCTGCCTGCCCTTCGTGCTGCGCCAGATTGAACTGGTCGATCCGGATATTCTGGTGTGCCTTGGCGGGCCGTCGGCACAGACCTTGCTCGGCATCAAGGATGGCATCACCAAGACGCGCGGTCGCTGGTTCACGTTCAACTCGGGCAAGCGGGACATTCGCGCCATGCCGACCTTCCATCCGGCGTTCCTGCTGCGCAGTCCACTGCAGAAGCGCTTCGCCTGGCGCGATTTCCTCGGCGTGAAAAAGGCGCTGACCGAATGATGCGAGCCGCCGCACGCTTTGCGATCCGGCTTTTTGCCGCGCTGGTGATCGCGGCTGGAGCGGGGTTGATTGACGCCGGCAATGCCCAGCAGCCGGCGCCGCCGAATGCGAAGACCGCCCCTCTGCCCAATCTCGACGCCGACGCCTTGAAAATTCCCGACGACATTCACCGCGCCGGCGGCGACAAATTCATCGCCGACAAGACGCAGAGAACGCTGCCGCCGCCGTCGCTGCCCAACAAAGTCGATCTCGGCAAATACGATCTGGAATTCAAGGCGAGCCACAGCAAGGATGTCAATCCGCGCACCGGCTTCGACAGCGGCGAAAAGTCCAATCTGTCCAATTCGGCTTTCGGACGGAAATCCGACCCGGCGTTGCCGAATTATTTCGGGCTCAAGCTGAGCGCGCCGGTGCAATAGTTTTTGCTTTATCTTTGCGCATGATCTTTTCCGACCTTCCTTCGCCCGCCGAAGCGGGCTTCGCGAAGGCGGGAAACCGGTGCCCACTTTTTCGGGATCATGCGCTACCGATACGCCACCAGCACCGCGCCAACGGCAATCAGGGCGACGCCGAGCCAGTTCGGCGCGCTCAGGCGTTCGCCCAGAAACACGACGCCGAACAAGGCGACCAGCACCACGCTCAGTTTGTCGATCGGCGCCACTTGCGCCGCCTGGCCGATCTTGAGCGCGCGGAAATAGCAAATCCATGACGCGCCGGTTGCAAGGCCCGACAGCAGCAGAAAGAAATAAGTGCGCCCGGAGATCGTGCCGGGCGACTGGAATTGTCCGGTGGCTAACAGGATGAAGGCCAGTGTAACAAGAATGACAATGGTGCGAATGAAGGTGGCGAAATCGGAATTGATGTTCTCGATGCCGATCTTGGCGAAAATCGCGGTCAGAGCCGCGAACAGCGCCGACAGCACCGCCCAGATTTGCCAGGATGACCACAAGCTCATGCCTAAACCCCGTTTTCGCCGCTCGCGCCCCTGCTGCGCCGTTCGCCATCTAAGCGAAAGCCCCGCTACGATATAACGCAGCAAAAGGGAACCCGGCCGCCTCGCAAAGGCTTATCGGTCGGCTATGATACAGGCGTTTTAGCGACGCACGGCCCGGAGCAGAGCCATGGAATTCGACCCCGTTCTATTGGCCCGCCTGCAATTTGCCTTCACCATTATTTTTCACATTATCTTCCCGAGCTTCACCATCGGCCTGTCGGCCTATATCGCCACGCTCGGCGTGCTCTGGCTGAGAAGCGGCGAGGAGCGCTTCCAGCTTCTGATGCGCTTCTGGGTCAAGATATTCGCGGTGTCGTTCGCGATGGGCGTGGTGTCCGGCATCGTGCTTTCCTACCAGTTCGGCACCAACTGGAGCCGCTTCTCGGTGGCGACCGGCAATGTGCTGGGGCCGCTGCTCGGCTACGAAGTGCTGACGGCGTTCTTTCTGGAAGCGACTTTCCTCGGCATCCTGCTGTTCGGCTTCGACAAGGTGCCGCGCTGGCTCTATGTGCTGTCCGCCGCCGTCGTTGCCATTGGCACGATGATATCGGCCTTCTGGATTCTGGCGGCCAATAGCTGGATGCAGACGCCGGCAGGCCATGAATGGAAAGACGGCATCGCCTACCCGCTCGACTGGCTGCGCATCATCTTCAATCCGAGTTTTCCCTACCGCTTCGCGCATATGCTCAACGCCGCGTACCTGACCACGGCCTTCGTGGTGATCGCGGTGGGCGCGCGCTTCCTCATCGGCGAGCGCAACATCGCCGAAGGCCGCACCATGCTGCGCATGGGGATCGGCCTCGCCGCGGTCCTGGCGCCGCTGCAACTCGTGATCGGCGACCAGCACGGCCTCAATACGCTCAAGCATCAGCCGATCAAGGTGGCGGCGATGGAAGCGCATTGGGAAGGCAGCAAGCCAGCCGATTTCCATATCTTTGCCTGGCCGGACGAGAAGGCCGGCACCAACCGGTACGAACTGTCGATCCCGAAAGGCGCCTCGCTGATCCTCATGCATAAAATGAACGGTCTGTTTCCCGGATTGCTCAGCGTCGCGGCGAAAGACAGGCCGCCTGTGGCGACCGTATTCTTCGCCTTCCGCATCATGCTGGCGGTCGGCTTTTTCATGATCGCGGCAGCGCTGCTCGGCGCTTTTTTCTGGTGGCGCGGCAGCCTGTTCGACACGCGCTGGTATTTGCGCGTGATGGCACACACCTGGTGGATCGGCTTCGTCGCGGTGATCGCCGGCTGGGTGGTGACCGAAAGCGGCCGTCAGCCGTGGATCGTCTATGGCGTCATGCGCACCGCCGACGCCACCTCGCCTGTTCCGGGCGCGACAATCGCCGGGACTTTGGCGCTGTTCATCCTGGCTTATGGCGTCGTGTTCTCGTTCGGCATCTATTACATGAACTGGCTGATCGCCAAAGGTCCAGACTTGGGGCCGGACGCCGTCAAAAGCGGGAGCGAGCCGGGCGGCGTCAGTCCGATCGCGTCGACCAAGGATGCCGGACAAGGGATTGTTTAGGAGTGGATAAACGGGTGTGATGCTGCCATCGAGGATCTCGTCATGGAATGGTATCTGCCGCTGATCTGGGCCGGCGTCATCGGCACCGCCGTCGCCATGTATGTCATCATGGACGGCTTCGACCTCGGCATCGGCATCCTGTTTCCCTTCGCCAGAAGCGAAACCGAACGCGACCAGATGATGCGCTCGATCGCGCCGTTCTGGGACGGCAACGAGACCTGGCTGGTGCTCGGCGGCGCCGGGCTGTTCGTCGCCTTTCCGCGCGCCTATGCGGTGATCATGCCGGCGTTCTATCTGCCGGTGATCGTCATGCTGCTGGCTTTGGTGTTTCGCGGCATCGCGTTTGAATTTCGCACCGTTTCGCACAGCAAATCCGGCTGGAGCTGGGCCTTCGTCGCCGGCTCGACATTGGCCGCTTTCGCGCAAGGCGTGATCCTCGGCGGCATGATCCAGGGCATCAAGGTCGAGAACGGCGCCTATGCCGGCGGCCCTTACGACTGGGCGACGCCGTTCGGACTGTTGTGCGGGCTCGCGATGATAGCCGGTTACGGCTTGCTCGGCGCCACCTGGCTGGTGATGAAAACCGAAGGCGCGATCGCCGTGCGGGCGCGCGGGCAATCGAAAGCCTGTCTCATCGCCGTGCTTGTGTTCATGGCGGCGGTCAGCCTTTGGACGCCGCTCGCCGAACCGCGCATCGCCGAGCGCTGGTTTTCGCTGCCCAATTTCTATTATTTGTGGCCGGTACCGGCGGTGACGGCGCTGGTAGCCTTCGGCTGCTGGTACTGGATCGAAAAGGAACGCGACGCGCCGCCCTTCCTCGCCGCGATCGCGCTGTTCATGCTCGGCTTTCTCGGGCTGGTGATTTCCAATTTCCCGTATCTGGTGCCGCCGTCGCTGACGGTCTGGGATACGGCGGCGGCGCCGTCGAGCCAGATATTCATGCTGGTCGGCACGCTGCTGCTGTTGCCCTTCGTGCTCGGCTATATCGTTCTGGTGTACTGGCTGTTCCGCGGCAAGGTGCGCGAAGGCGAGAGCTATCACTAGCGCGCATGATCCCGAAAAGTGGGAACCGGTTTTCGGACAAGATCATGCGCAAAAAAATTACTGCGCCGGCCGCAGCACCGACCAGCCGAGGCGCACCGGCGGCAGCCGGCCCTCGACCGCGCGCGCGAAGGTGCGCGGGAATTCCGGCACCATCGCCGGAAACTGGATCGTCAACGTCTCCGGCGGTTTGCCGGACGCTTCCGCCGGCCAGACCAGCACGCCGCCGAGCGCGGCGGCTTCGTCGACGCTGATCCACGGGCTTCGCTGCGGCGCCCAGGCGAAGAAGACGCGCGGCCGGGTCGGCGTCATCAGCGCGATGGCCGGCGCCAGACGTTCGTCGCCGCTGAGAATGGCCGGCGGCTTGCCGGTGCGGCGTTGAAAACTATCGGCAAGAAAGTGCGCCTCGGCCTGCGCCGGCTGCGCGACGCGGAGGTCGCGGCCGAAGGCCCACGGCATGATGACAAGACCGAGCGCTGCCAGAAGCGGCGGCGCCACCAGCAAGGCGAGCCAGACCGACGACACCAGCCTTTCGCGATAGAGCAGCACGCGGTCGCCGCCTGCGACGACAACCGCCAGGCCCGACAGCAACACCAAAGGCGCCAACGAACCGAACCCGCCAAGCGGCCAGTGCGTGCCGGCTGCGACGCTGAGCGCGATGGCGCAGGCCGCCGGCGCCAGCGCGAAAAAATAGATGTAATTGCGCGCCAACTGCTCGACCGGCGGCCGGTCGATTTCCGGCGCGCGCTCGCGCCGCTGCCGCTTCACGCCGCTGGCCAGCAAGACAAGCAGCACGACACCGAGATGGCAGGCGATCAGCACCGTGGCGAGCATTATCGCCGGCGACAATCCGCCGCCGGCTGCAATGCTTTCATGGAACGCGGTCAACACCGTATCGCGCATCGCATAGAGCCAGGCGGCGTGCGGCGCGGCGACGATGATGAACAGCAGAAAAGCAAGCCACGGCTCGACACAAGTCAGCGCGCGGCGGCCGCGCGCGGTGGCCAAGGTGAACACCATCAGCAGCACCAGCAGGATTACACCGGCATAAGTCGTCAGCAGCAGCAGGCCGAGATCGAGCGCCAGCAGGAACCATGCGCCGCGCTTGTACTGACCGACCGCGCGCCAGTAATACAGCAGCGCCAAAGCCCACAACGCCGCCGCCAGCACCGCCGGTCCGAATTCCGGCGACGGCACGGTGAAGCAAGCAATGCCGACCATCAGCAGGATGCCGAGCGCGGCGTGGCGCGTGCCGACCACCGTGCGGCCGAGCGTGAACACCGCCCACAAGGCGATGACGATGCAGGCCTGCGCCAGCACATAAAGTCCGATCAGGCCGCCGAGCCGGAAGGCGACCTCGCCCAGCCAGAACGCCAGCGGCGGTCCGAGATAGCTGCCGAGCACGAATTCATGACCGATGGCGAGCAGCAGCGGGATATCGCCGGGAGGGGCGCTGTAAAACAGCGCCGGGACGAGCGTCCACAGCAGGCTTTGCGTCAGCGCCACGGCCCAGAACACCAGCACCGGCCGGCCGCGCAAGGCTTCGATAATGAGGGAGACGTGATGCATTGAGCCCGCTGTCGCCGCCCTGCCTGCAAACGGGGAAGGGATAACAAGGGAATAGAGAACGCCGGTTAAAGTGGCAACACGGTGGCCAAAGTCTCGTCGTCCCGGATCGCCCCCAATTCGGCCTGCATGGCGGCGAATTTAGCCGCGACCGGGGCAAACGACTTGCGATGATGCGGCGTCGGGCCAAGACGCTCGAGCGCCGCGCAGTGTTCCGGGACGCCATACCCCATATGACGCTCGAAGCCATAACCGGGATGCGCCAGCGCGATGCGCGCCATCAGCCGGTCGCGCGTCACCTTGGCGACAATGGATGCCGCCGCCACCGACAGCACCAGGGCGTCGCCCGACACCACCGCTTCGCAGTCGCAGCCGCAATCGATTTTCATATTGCCGTCGACGAAGACCAGCCGCGGCCGCATCGGTAACGCCTTGACCGCGCGCGACAGGGCCCACAGTGAGGCCCGCAGGATATTGTCGCGGTCGATGCGCTCGACCGTACCGAAAGCGACCGACACCTGCGCCGTGATGCAGATTTTCTCGTACAAAGCCTCGCGTGCTTTGGCGTCGAGCTTTTTGGAATCGTTGAGGCCGCGCGGGATGCGGGCCGGATCGAGGATCACCGCGGCTGCCACAACCGGGCCGGCGAGAGGCCCGCGGCCCGCCTCGTCACAGCCGGCGACCGGGAAGACCCCGGCATTCAGCGCCCGCCGCTCGCGCCGGAACGTCGGCCGCAGCACGGGCTCCTTGAGTGGCAGGCGTTTGACGGCCTGGGGTTTGCTGACCATCGTTGAGCAGTCGCCCGCGGCGCCAACGAAGTCAACGCCCGCGGTTTTGCAATGTGAAATCCGGGGATTGGCGCTAGGCAGGCGCGCCAGCGGCGGCGCAACTATTCGCAGGTGATTCCTTGTCCTCGACACCGGGATGGACTAGTCGAGATCATGCGCGGAAACTGCGCCCAGAACAGCCAAGAAACACCAGGGGAAACGCATATGCTCATTCGGTCATATTTCCGGGTCGCGATGACTGCGGCGGCACTGCTGGTACTCGCCGCCCCTGCGCACGCGGCAGACCCGTACCCGGCCAGCAAGATCACAATGGTGGTCGCCTTCGCGCCGGGCGGCGTCGCCGATACCGTGGCCCGCTTCATCGCCCAGGGTTTGAGCGAGCGGCTGCGCCAGAACGTCGTGGTTGAAAATCGCGGCGGCGCCGGCGGCAATATCGCCGCCGTGGCTGTCGCTCACGCCGCGCCCGACGGCTACACTTTGCTGGTCACGACCACGGCCATCGCCATCAACGAGACGCTGCGCGAGACCAAGCAATTCGCGGCGACCGATCTAACCACCGTGGCGATCGCCGCCTCGAGCCCGGAAGCGCTGGTGACAAGCCCGAGCAATCCGGCCAACTCGCTCGCCGACCTGATCAAGGCGGCGCAGGCCAAGCCGATCAATTTCGGCTCGGCCGGCGTCGGCAGCGGCTCGCACATCGAGGCCGAGTATTTCTTCAAGATCCTCGCGCATATCTCGGCGACGCATATCCCGTTCCAGGGCGGCGCGCCGGCGATGAATGCCGTCCTCGGCAATCAGATCGACGTCTGGGCGACGACATTGGGCGGCGGCGCTGCCGCGCAAATCGCCGCCGGCAAACTCAAGGGCCTGGCCATCGCGGGCGACAGCCGCGCCTCAGTCGTGCCGAACGTGCCGACTTTTGCCGAGCAAGGCTACCCGAATTACGTCGCGGCTTCGTGGGTCGGCGTCTTCGCGCCGGCAAAGACCGATCCGAAAATTGTCGCGGCGCTCAACGCAGCAATCAACGACACGATCAAGTCACCGGAAATCCGCGACAAGCTTATCGCGATTGGCTTCGATCCGATGACCGGAACGCCCGCTCAAGCAGACGCCATGTTCAAGGCCGAAGTGGAAAAATGGGGCAAGATGGTCAGCGCGCTCGGCATCACCATCAAATAAAGCGCGGGTGGGCCGAAAAACTAGAGCCCCGGCTTTGATAGAATCAAAGCCGGGGCTCTAGTTATTTGTTTTGTCTCGTTTTCTTCACGCGAACCGGTACCCATTTCGCTCGAAAACGCTCTCTGCCGGCAAAGTCAGCCGTCCGTCTTCGGTCAGCGGGAAATCCGGATTGTACGCGACTTCCCAGAGATGGCCGTCTGGGTCGAAGAAATAGCCCGAATAGCCGCCCCAGAAGGCATCGACGGCCGATTTCTGTATTGTCGCGCCGGCGCGGTAGGCGCGGTCGATGGCCGCGTCGACGTCCGCTTTGGAATGGCAATTCCAGGCCAGCGACACGCCTCGAAAGGCCGGCGATAAGTCCTTGAGGCCGATGCCGGCGTCCTTCGCCAGCGCATCGGACGGAAACACCGAAATGGCGCAGGCGCCGGCGAGGAAGAAACCGACGCCTTCAACCGCCTGCGCTTTGCGCTTGAAACCGAGCGCTTCATAAAAAGCGATCGAGCGGTTCAGATCGGCAACGCCGAGCGTCACCAGCGACAGCACGGCTTGCGGATCGGTCATGAGGCAAACAGGCTCAGTTGCGCATCGTCCGGCTTGGGATGGCGGAAATGCTCGGTCGACAGTTTCAGTTTCTTTTTGTTGAGGCCGAGCCTTTCGCAGGCGACTTCGAAACGCCGGCCGATCAGCCAGGCATAGGGCCCGGTGCCCTTCATGCGCTTGCCCCATTCCGAGTCGTAGTCCTTGCCGTCGCGCATATCGCGGATCAGCTTGAACACATGCCGCGCGCGGTCGGGATAATTCGTCACCAGCCATTCGCGGAACAGGTCGCGCACTTCCAATGGCAGGCGCAGCATGACGTAGCCCGCTTCCCTGACGCCGGCGGCCTGCGCGCGATCGAGGATGCGTTCGATCTCGCTGTCGTTGAGCGCCGGAATGATCGGCGCGACCATTACCGTAGTCGGCACGCCGGCCTGCGCGAGCGCGCGCAAGGTTTCCAGCCGCCGCAGCGGCGCCGCCGCACGCGGCTCCATCTTGCGCGCCAGTTCCGGATCGAGCGTCGTGATGGATAGCGCGACCTTGGCGAGATTGCGCTCTGCCATGCGGGCGAGAATATCGAGATCGCGCAGCACCAGCGCCGACTTGGTGACGATGCCGACCGGATGGCCGGCGCGGTCGAGCACTTCGAGGATGCGGCGCATGACCTTGTAGCGCCGCTCGATCGGCTGATACGGGTCGGTGTTGGTGCCGATGGCGATTATCTTCGGCGAATAGTTCGGCGAAGCCAGTTCCTTTGCCAGAAGCTCGGCGGCTTCCGGCTTGACGAACAGCTTGGATTCGAAATCCAGACCCGGCGACAGGCCGAGATAGGCATGCGTCGGCCGCGCAAAGCAGTAGACGCAGCCGTGCTCGCAGCCGCGATAGGGATTGATCGAGCGGTCGAAGCCAATGTCGGGGGAATCATTGCGGGTGATGATCTTGCGGGTGGCGTCCGCCTGCACCGAGGTCTTGAACGGCGGCAGTTCGTCGAGCGAGCGCCAGCCATCGTCGAAGGCAATGCGCGCCAGGGGCTCGTAACGGCCGGACGCGTTTGACTGCGCACCGCGCCCCTTGCGCCTTTCATGCTCGACGACGACGCCAAGCAGGCCGGTGGCGTCATCGACGCGAACGCCTCGCTCTGAAATTGCGACGCCCGCCGGCGCGGAGGGCAGCTCCGTTACTCGGTCGGCAAAACCGGGTGACGCCGGCGGGCGTTTCAAGGCTGAAGTCGATCTAGCCATGGATCCAACCTAGTGAGCCAGAGTGAACATAACAAGAACAATTTTTGAAAAACGCAAATTCGTCCACTAAAGGCCTGATCTCGTGGGACGGAATTGGAATCCCACATGATATGGTGGCAACCCTGTCCTCAGGCCGGAAGTTCCATGCTCAGTGTCATCATCCCCACCCACGAATCGGAACGGCTTCTGGTGCCGACTTTGGCCGCCTTGGTGCCGGGCGCGATGAGCGGGCTGATCAGCGAGGTGGTGGTGGCCGACGCCGGCTCGAGCGACGACACCGAACAGGTCGCCGACATCGCCGGCTGCCGGTTCATTCGCATGGAGGCGCCACTGGCCGCGCGGCTGCGCGAAACGGCGCGCGGCACGCGCACGCCATGGCTGATGTTTCTGCGCGCCGGCTGCGTGCCGGAGCCGGGCTGGATCGCCGCTTGCGAACGCTTCATGGAAGCCGCCAGCCGCCTCGACGACGCCGGCCGCGCCGCGGTGTTTCGCCCGCCCGGGGCCGCCGATCTGTTGCGGCCTGGCCTGTCGGAAGTGCTGGCGCTGCTGCGGGTGATGCTCGGGGGCGGCGCCCGGCCGGAACAGGGCCTGCTGATCGCGCGGCGGTTCTACGATGCACTCGGCGGCCACCCCGACGGGCCCGAGCCGGAGGCGGCGATGCTGCGCAGAATTGGCCGTCGGCGGGTGACGATGCTCGGCGCGGCGGCGAGGACGGTCGGCTGATATATACTTGACTTAGTCAACTATCTGTCCGACCCTCAAAGGACCATGAAAGCCGACCACCCGGACCCTGCCCGCATCGGCGCGGTGCGCCGCTTCAACCGCTTCTACACGCGGCAGATCGGCGTATTACGTAAAAACTATCTCGACAGCCCCTACTCGCTCGGCGAAATGCGCGTGCTGTACGAACTGTCGCAGGAAACGCCCCTTGGCAGCGACCGGACCGCGAGCGACATCGCCCGCACGCTCGATCTCGACGCCGGCTACCTGTCACGGGTGCTGCGCGATTTCGAGAAAAAGGGACTGGTCAGCCGCAAAACGTCGAAGACCGACGCGCGGCAAAGCCACCTCGCGCTGACCGCGCAAGGCCGCAAGGTCTATGCACCGGCGGAACAACGATCGCAGGACACGGTCGCGGCGATGCTGGCAAAGCTCGACGCCGGCAAGCAAGCGCAGCTTGTTCACGCGATGCGGACAATCGAGACATTGCTTGCGGGAGACGTACCTGCTCCGGCGACATACACCTTGCGCGCGCCGCGCCATGGCGACTTCGGCTGGATGGTGGCCGCGCACGCGGTCAATTACGCGCACGAATACGGCTGGGGCGATCCCTTCGAGGGACTGTGCGCGCAGATTGTCGCCGACTTCGTCAACAACAACGATCCTTCCTGCGAGCGTTGCTGGATCGCCGAAGTAAATGGCGAGAATGTCGGCTGCGTCATGCTGGTCAAGGACGCGGCGCCCGAGACGGCGCGCATCCGCCTGCTGCTGGTCGATCCGAAAGGCCGTGGCCTCGGGCTTGGCGCACGGCTGACCGACGAATGCGTGCGGTTCGCGCGGGCCGCCGGCTACAAGAAGATCACACTATGGACGCACAGCATCCTCACCGCCGCGCGGCACATCTATCAGAAAGCCGGCTTCACGCTGACCTCGAGCGAGAAGCGGCACACATGGGGCAAGGATGTGGTGGCGGAGTTTTGGGATATGGAGTTGTAGTTTAAGCCGTCGCGCCTTTGGCCTTCGGCCTTCGCATATGCTCATCCAGACGCGGCAATATCTCGACGAAATTGCAGGGCCGGTAGCGGTAGTCGAGCTGGTGGACGAGGATGTCGTCCCAGGCATCTTTGCAGGCGCCGGGCGAGCC
>CAITJJ010000403.1 GCA_903892675.1 uncultured Hyphomicrobiales bacterium
GCCAGCGTCACGGACGGCTGCAGTTCCGATTTCCGGCCGGGCGCGGCGTCCGGCGGCGCATCCTGGTCGGCTGGCGCGGGCTTCTTCAGCCGCTTTAAGATGGTGCTCTCTGGGTCGTCCGGCAACATGGCCATCAGCCATTGTCCGGTACTTTGCAACACCACTTTCGACTTGGCGCCGCGCACCCACTCGGGTTGGCTGCGATCGGGTACCAGCCATGCAAAAAACAGGAAGGCGACGACGACGATGATCAGGCCGCGGCCGAGGCCGAACAGAAAGCCGAGCGTGCGGTCGAGCGCGCCGACACGGCTGTCGAGGATCATGTCGGAAATGCGCACGGTGATGATCGAGACGATCAGCAGGGTGAGCAGGAAAATCGAGCCGACGGTGATGCCAGTCGCCACCGTCTTGCTGGAGACATAGCCCTCGGCGATCGGCAGCACCTTGGCGAAGGAATAGAGCGTGACCAAAGCGGCAATGCCCCAGGCGCCGATCGACAGAATCTCGCGCATGAAGCCGCGGATCATGGCGAGCAGGCCCGAAATCAGCATGACGACGAGCAGGAGAATATCGAGCAGCGTAATGGGCATGCCTGGCTCTCTAAGCGCTCCGCGAATTGATGCTGGCGCCGGCACAGTCGCACCGGCACGGCGAATCCGCGCGAGCTTTAGCGGCTTGCGCAGCGAGCGGCAATGTCGGCCTTAACTGTCTAATTTTAAGCTCGTTTCTGGTCCTGTCCGACCGCAAAACGCCTACTGGAGCCGGTTGATGCGCGCCCCGTATATAGCCGGGCGTCGCGGTGCCGTCACCCGTCTATCAACCGGTTTTCGCGGCAGGTCACGCATTTTGTCCCGAATTTTGTGCCGCATTTTGGCGCGGTTTTCCCAACGCGGCGATATCGGCGACCAGCGAGGTCAAGCTGCCGACATAGGTCGCCATTTGGCTGGCCCTGAGGCCGTCATCGCCGGCCTCGCTGCGCGCGGCTTCGGGCACCACGGCGCGGGTGAAGCCGAGCTTGGCCGATTCCTTCAACCGGCTCGGCGTATGCGCCACCGGACGGATCGCGCCGGACAGCGATATCTCGCCGAAATAGACCGCGTCGGCCGGCAGCGGCGAATTGGCCAAAGACGACACCAGCGCAGCGGCGGCGGCGAGATCGGCGGCCGGCTCATTGATGCGCATGCCGCCGGCGACATTGAGATAGACGTCATAGCCGCCAAGCTTGACGCCGCAATGCGCTTCCAGCACCGCGATCACCATGGCAAGGCGCGAGGTGTCCCAGCCGACCACGGCGCGGCGCGGCGTACCGAGCGAGGTCGGCGCGACCAGCGCCTGGATTTCCACGAGCAGCGGCCGCGTGCCCTCCATGCCGGCGAACACCGCCGTGCCCGGTGAGCCGAGGTCTCGCTCCGACAGGAACAACTCGGACGGATTGGCGACTTCGCGTAATCCTGAGCCGGTCATTTCAAACACGCCGATTTCATCGGTCGGGCCGAAGCGGTTCTTCACCGCGCGCAGAATGCGGAACTGGTGCGAGCCTTCGCCCTCGAAGGACAGCACGGCATCGACCATATGCTCGACGACGCGGGGACCGGCGATCTGGCCGTCCTTGGTGACGTGACCGACGAGGATGATGGCGGCGCCCGAGCGCTTGGCAAAACGGATCAGCATCTGCGCCGCGCCGCGCACCTGGCTGACGGTGCCGGGCGCACTATCGACCGTGTCGGTCCACATGGTCTGGATTGAATCGATGACGATCAGCCGCGGGATCTTGCCTTGCGTCAGCGTTGCGATGATGTCCTCGACCGCGGTCTCGGATGCCAGTTCGACCGGCGCATCGCTCAGGCCCAAACGCTCGGCGCGCAGCCGCACCTGGGCGACGGCCTCTTCGCCGGAAATATAGACGGCGCGTTCGCCGGCGCGCGCCAAAGCCGCGGTCGCCTGAATGAGCAGCGTCGATTTGCCGATGCCCGGGTCGCCGGCCATCAGCAGCACCGAGCCGCGCACGAAGCCGCCGCCGGTGACGCGGTCCAGTTCGGCCATGCCGGAGGCGAGACGAGGGGCCTCGCTGGCCTCTCCGGTCAACGGTTCGAGGTTAAACAGCCGGCCCTTGCGCGACACCCGCGCCGCGCCCGGCGTCGGCGCGGCCGCGCCTTCCTCGACCAGCGTGTTCCACTCGCCGCAGGAATCGCACTTGCCCTGCCAGCGGCCGTAGGTCGCGCCGCAGTTCTGGCAGGCGAAGGTGAGGGTCTGACGTGCCATCGATGGGTTCCGACGCCAAGGTGGCGCTTCTTGCCGCGCGGGCAAGCCCATCCCCGGCTAATCCCCAGAAAGCCGGGGGCGGTCAGACCGTCCAAGTCCGGCGGTGACGGCGGCCGAGGGCGGTGAGCATCTCGTAGCCGATCGTGCCGGCTTGCGCGCCGACCAC
>CAITJJ010000404.1 GCA_903892675.1 uncultured Hyphomicrobiales bacterium
GATGTCTTCGGCCTTGACGCCCTTGGCTTTCAGATAGGCCTCGAGGATCTTGTTGGTCGTGCGGGGATAGACGTAGTCGGTGCCCGCGAGAACCCAACGCTTTACCGAGCCGCCTTCCTTGCTCATCAGATAGTCGACGGCCGGGATCGCCTGCTGGTTCGGCGCGGCGCCGGTGTAGAAGACGTTATATTCGGACTCTTCACCTTCGTACTGCACCGGATAGAACAGGATCGAATTGAGCTCCTTGAACACCGGCAGCACGGACTTGCGCGACACTGACGTCCAGCAGCCGAACACCACGGCTACCTTGTTCTTGGCGATCAGCTCACGCGCCTTTTCGGCGAACAGCGGCCAGTTCGAGGCCGGATCGACGACGACGGCTTCGAGCTTCTTGCCGTTGACGCCACCCTTCTTGTTCTGCTCGTCGATCATGAACAGCACAGTATCCTTCAGCGTCGTTTCGCTGATGGCCATGGTGCCTGAAAGAGAATGCAGAACGCCGACTTTGATCGTGTCTTGCGCCTGCGCGGACGAGATCGCTCCCGTGACCGCGAAGGCAAACCCGGCGGTGGCGGAGAGCCACTTGCGGGCAGTCGGCCGTCTCGCGGCCGTTTGATTCGATGTGAACATTCGTTGAGACCCCTGCGTTTGACGCGCGCGTTTAGTCGCGACGACTTGCTTCGCGCAGGGTGGGGATCGCAAACCCTGTGCCAAGCAGCCGGCAGGTCCGTAAGCTACTGTTTTACCGTATGTAAAAGGTGCCGGGCCGGTATTGCCTATTTTCCGGTCACAGCGGTGTGATTATTAATTAGGCACAGCTGGTTGATTATTTGGCACTGCACACAATATGGCCAGCCGGGCCGGAGACCTACCAAAGCTCATCGGCCGTCAACCGGCGCGAAATCAGCCGCTGTTGCAGGCAATAGGAAATCAGCAATTCGAGGCAGGGCCGGTTGGCGTCTCTGCCGAAGGGTGTGGTCGCAACGCGGCCCGCGGCAATCCAGCCCGCTTCCAGAAGCCGGTACAGCTCGGCGATCGCGGCTGGCCTGGCGCGCGCTAGTTCGTCGGTGACCACCACCATGTGATTGACCGGCACCAGGCCATGCTTGGCAAACCACAATTTGGCCTCGGCCTCGGGATTGGCGATGACGCTTTGCAGGCGCGGATCGTCCGGCATGGCAGCGCCGTAAATGGCCGCGTCGAGTTTGCCGTCGAGCAGCATCTGGGTGATGTCCTTGCCCGAGGAATTGTTATTGTCGGCACGGATGACGCCGGGCGGGTCCTTTGCCTCAGCGACGTGGCCGTCCTCGAAGGTCACCCACTGCACCGCCGACAGATCGGCGCCGTAGTCGTTTTGCAGAATGCCGCGCACCCAGCCGGCGGTGGTCTGGCTGTAGGATCGCACGCCGATGCGCTTGCCGGCGAGATCGGCGGGCGTGAGCCGGCCGCGCTCGCTGTTGTAAAGCATAGTGTGATGCTGAAACCGCGCCAGCATCGCCGCCGGCAGCAGCGTCAGGCCCTTACTGTGTTCTTTGGCCTGCAAATATGTGACCAGCGCCATCTCGCTGGCGTCATAGGCATGTTCGCGCACCATCGGCTTGAACGCCGTGTGCATCGGCTTCACCTCGACGAAGTCCAGCTTCAGCGTCGGCGACGTGATCTCGCCGCGCTTGAGCGGCAGCGTATGGGGATAGTCGCCGATGGCGATGCGCAAAGTATCCAGGGCCCGTTTCCTTACCTGTCCCGCGGTTCTCCACCGCGGCTGATTTTCCGAGCTTGACCCGCCGCGCCAGATTGTCAACAATTTGGTCAACAGGATTGTGATGCCTATGCCCCGCCCCGCCTTGGCCGAAACGGATATTTCCGCGCAGTTGCGCGAGGCGATCGCGCGCGGCCAATTCTCGCCGAACGAACGGCTGGTCGAAGCCGAGCTGGCGGAGCGTTACTCGGTCAACCGCGCGCATATCCGCACTGCGCTGGCCGTGCTCGATCGGGAAGGCCTCGTCGTGCGCCTGCCGCATCGCGGGGCGCACGTGCGGGCTATTTCCGACACCGAAGCGATCGAAATTGCCGAGACGCGGTTGGCAATCGAGGCGATGGTGGCGCGTCAGGCCACTTTGCGCGGCGACGCCAAGGGCCGCGCCAGCCTGCGCCAGATCGAAAAGGATATGCGGCGCGCGGTGACGCAAAGCGATGCCGCGCTCTATTCGCAATGCAACGCAGCGCTGCACCGCGAGCTGCAACGCATGGCCGGCAACGCCACCGCCGACCGCATTCTCAATACGCTGAAGTCGCATCTCGTGCGGCTGCAATATCGCGTCATCCTGCTGCCGGGCCGTCCGCGCGCCTCGCTCGCCGAGCACGCCGCCATCGTCAAAGCCGTCTGCACTGGTGACGCCGATGCGGCGGAACGCGCCATGCGCAAACACCTGACAAGTTTCGCCCGCCTGCTCAAGCAGGCGATCGAAGCCACCCGCATGGGCGGCTTTTGAGTCTTACACACGACAATGGAGTTCAAGTACATGCCGGATCAAAAGACGGGCCTCGTCATCACTGCCCATCCGGGCGACTTCGTCTGGCGCGCCGGCGGCGCGATCGCGCTGCACGCCAAAAAGGGCTACAAGGTCAAGATCGTCTGCATGTCCTTTGGCGAGCGCGGCGAAAGCCAGTTCGCCTGGAAAGAGCCGGGCGCGACCATGGCCAGCGTCAAGGCCGGCCGCAAGGACGAGGCCGAACGTGCCGCGGCCTTGTTAGGCGCCGAGATCGAATTCTTCGACTGCGGCGATTATCCGCTCAAGCTCAACGAAGCGCATTTCGACCGCATGGTCGATATCTACCGCGAGACCAATCCGAGCTTCGTGCTGACCCACGCGCTGGAAGACCCGTATAATTTCGATCATCCGAACGCCTGCCACTTCGCCCAGGAGACCCGCGTCGTGGCGCAAGCCATGGGCCACAAGCCGGGCGCCAAATACAAATATTCCGCGCCGCCGGTCTATCTGTTCGAGCCGCATCAGCCGGAAATGTGCAACTACAAGCCCGACCTCATTCTCAAGATCGACGAGGTCTGGGAGCAGAAGTACAAGGCATTCCAGATCTTGGCGGCGCAGAAGCATCTGTGGGGCTATTACGAGCGCGTCGCGCTCAATCGCGGCATCCAGGGCTCGCGCAACACCGGCATCCCGATGACATACGGCGAGGCCTATCAGACACTGTTCCCGCGCGTCACAGAAACGCTCGGCTAAGAGGAAGCAATCATGAAACCCGTCGTCGTCCGCAACATCAAACGCGCCGATGCCAGCGCCATTGCCACTTTCGAGAAGCTCGGCGTCTCGACCGTGCATGAAGCCCTCGGCCGCTCGGGCTTGATGAAGCCTTACCTGCGGCCGATCTGGGCCGGCGCCTCGATCGCCGGTCCGGCCGTCACTATTCTCGCGCAGCCGGGCGACAACTGGATGATCCATGTCGCGGTCGAGCAATGCAGGCCGGGCGACATCGTCGTGCTCGGCGTCACAGCCGACAATACCGATGGCATGTTCGGCGACCTGCTGGCGACGTCGCTGAAGGCGCGCGGCGTCAAGGGCCTGATTATCGATGCCGGTTGCCGCGACGTCGCAACCTTGAAGGAAATGGGCTTTCCGGTGTGGTCGCGGGCGATCTCGGCCAAAGGCACGGTCAAGGCGACACTCGGCGCCGTCAACATTCCGGTGGTCTGCGCCGGCGTCAACGTCATTCCCGGCGATGCGGTGGTGGCCGACGATGACGGCGTGGTGATCGTGCCCGCCAAACTGGCCATCGAGGTTGCCGCGAAGGCGCAGAAACGCGCCGACGATGAAGAAGCCAAGCGCACCAAGCTGGCCTCCGGCATTCTTGGCCTCGACATGTATAGTATGCGCGAGCCTTTGGCCAAGGCAGGGCTGGTCTATGTCGACAATCCGGAGGACGCGTGAGCGGCGCGAGGCTTGGGTGGCTCGCCGCACGGTAACCAATGGTTAAGGTTGTTTGCGAGAAACCATTTCTCGCGCACTCGGGAAACGTTTGATTCAAATCGCTCGGATATGACAGTTCCATCGTTAACTGTGGAGCATCCCATGTCCAAGATTGTTGCGTTTCTGAAGAATGAATCGGGCGCCACCGCCATCGAATACGGCCTGATCGCCGCCGGCATTTCCGTCGCGATCATCGCGGTCGTCAACGGCCTCGGCACCTCGCTAAACACCAAGTTCACGAGCATCTCGACCCAGCTGAAATAGCCGACGCGGCTTCGCCGCCACCGAACAAGAAGCCGCCGGCAACGGCGGCTTCTTCTTTTCGAGCTGATGGCGGCGTTTGATCCAGATCATGGCACGGTATTCCCGGGCGGCGCCCAATGCACGGCGCCGGAATCATGCTGCCTGTTCGGGAACGCCGCTATGCCCGCCTCCGATTCCAAGCCAGGCTACCTGCTTGAGGTGATGAAGCGCCTCGGCGTCGATCCGGCCGGCGGCGTGGTCGCGCATTCCGGCCTCACCTACCTTACCGCCCTGCACCGCTGTCAGTCCTGCCCGTCCAAACAGGACTGCCGGGCCTGGCTCGATAGCATGCCCATGTCGACGAGCTTTGCGCCGCGTTTCTGCCCGAACGGCGACTTGCTGTTCGAACTGCAGGTCGACCAGCGGGGGCATATTCGCGGCCCGGCCACGAATTTGTGCGCCGCCAAAGACAAAGTGAAATAGTTGGGTCGCGTACGGCAGGTGTGGAACTTTCCGTGCCCGGCTTCATTGAAACCGGCCGGCTTGTCCGTTCCAGGCTAACCTCGCATAGTCGCCGGGTCTCAGCGAACAGGCCCCGATGTTCCGCGCGGTTTCCCTACCCGTCCGCCTAGCCATGCTCGTCGCCGGCACGTTGTTGCCGCTGATCGGGTTCGCAACAGCCATTGTCTATCAGCACTACAAGCAGGATCAGCGCGATGCATTCGGGCGCGTCTTGCAATTCGCCCGCGGCATCCAGCTTGTGCTCGACCGCGAAATGCAGGGCATCGTCTCCGGCCTGACCGTCCTTGCCACATCGGAAGCCTTGGCCCGGCACGACTTCGTCGGCTTTCAGCGCCGGGCCGAGGCTTTCCTCGCGCAGTATCCCGACCATCCCTCGATCGTCATCGGCGACGTCCAGGGCAATCAGATTTTCAATTCCAGCAAGCCGCCGGGAACGCCGTTGCCGCCGCGTACGGCGCGGCCCGAGCGCGACTCGGCTTTCAAGACCGGCAAGCCGGTATTCTCGCCGCTGTTCATGGGGTCCGTGTCGCAACGGCCGATTGTGACAGTCACCGTTCCGATCATCCACGATGGACAGGTTCTATACGACCTGTCGTTCGACCCGCCATTGAGCATTTTCCAGAAAATCATCGAGCAGCAGAAGCCGGGCGACGACTGGACGATCTCGATCTTCGATCAGGCAGGCGTCAACTTTGCCCGACTGCCCAATCCGGCCCAGACAATCGGCCGGAAAGCATCGCCAACCCTTCTCGCCGTTTTGTTCTCGGCGACGGAAGGACAGGCACAAACGACATCGCTGGAGGGCGTGCCGCTCATTACCGCCTTCGCCCGGTCGGAATTGACCGGATGGATTGCCGCGTCCGGCATCGATGAAGCGACGCTGACGGCGCCGGCGCTGCGGACATTGCTTCTTGCCGCCGCGATCGGCAGTATCATGCTGGTGATCGGGCTCGGTTTCGCTGTCCGCATGGCGACGCAAATCGCGCGCGCCGAAACGCTGCACGCTTTGCTGATCGACGAACTCAATCACCGCGTCAAGAACACACTGGCCACAGTGCAATCGCTGGCCGCCCAGACCTTCCGCGGCAGTGCCGATCTGGAAGCCCGCAGGAAATTCAGCGCACGCCTGGCCTCGCTTGGCAGCACCCATGACATTCTGAGCGCGCAGAAATGGGACAATGCCACAATCCGCGCCGTTGTCGAAAACGTGCTTGAGCCTTTCCAGGGCGTCGCGCCAAGACGTATCCGCATCGCCGGACCGGAGTTGCCGCTATCGTCGCGCTGCGTCGTCATGCTGTCGATGGCGCTGCACGAACTCGCGACCAACGCCGCCAAATATGGCGCGCTCTCGACCGCCGACGGCCGCGTTTTCGTCGCCTGGGACTTAGAAGAGAGAATGAATGACAAGCGCGTCGAACTGCGCTGGCGCGAGGTCGGCGGCCCGCAGGTATCGGCGCCGACGCGCAGCGGCTTCGGCTCAACGCTTATCGAAAAAGGCTTCCCCGCCCAGTTAGGCGGCGAAGCGAGCATCAACTATGAGCCGACCGGCGTGTCGGCCACACTGAAATTTCCGCTGAATTAGCGGCGTCGATCAGACCAGTCCGGGGCCGCGGCGAAACTTGATCGCGGCGATGAGGCCGAGCATCACGAAGATGACCAGGGCCGCCCCTTGCGTGACTGCGAACTGGAAATCGGTCGGCGGCGCGAAAGGCGGGCCGGCGGTCGATGTCAACGTACCGGCCGGATTGATGACTTTAAGCTTCTGGAAGCTCTGCACGATCAGCACGAAGACGTTCAGATAAAGCGATATCACCGCCGAGATCGCGTAGATCCAGCGCCACCGCCCATACAGATGCTTGGCGTAGAGCGCGAACAGTCCGATCAGGAAAAATACTGTGGCGACAATGCCTGTCGCCGCCGCCGGCGTGAATACCTTCGCCTGCGCCGGCGACAGGAAGAACATGAAGCCGGTCACGGTTGTCAGCACCGTGGTCAGCCAGAACAGCGCGGTCAGTTTGGGCAGCCGGTGCGATCCGATCATGCCGAACACGATGACAATGCCGCTGGCGATGGCGATCAGCGTGATGACGACGTGAACCAACGTAAATGTTTGAACCGACAGTCCGACGATCATGGCGCGCCCCTTTTGGTGTCCCCTTCTTGCCCGGTAACTGAATACTATAACGGTACTGGCCCATTGGCCACTGGGGGCGTGTGCCACCTTTGTCGCAGGCCGCCTATTTGCCGCTTGGCCCGAAGCGCTCGGTCTTGATCCGTTGCGCCGCATGACCGAGGTCGCGCAGGCCGCGCGCCGCTGATTCCACCAGCGGCGTCGGCCCGCAAATGAATATGCGCGGGCTGACGGCGGGCGCGAAGGCCGTTTGTTCCAGCATCGCAAGGTCGATGCGGCGCCTCTCGCCGCTCCAGCCGGCCGGCATTTCGCGCGTCAAAGTATGGACGACCGTCAGGCCCGAGCCGTCGGCGGCGAGCCGCTCCAACTCGGCGCGGTAGATGATGTCGGCGATGCTGCGCGACGAGTAAAGCAATGTCGCCGGAGTCCGGCTGGCGCTCGCCGCGCGTTGCCGCAGCATGGCCATCAAGGGTACGATGCCGGAGCCGCCGCCAACCAGAAACAAGGGGCCATCGAGCGCCTCGCTCCAGACGAAGTAGCCGCCGATCGGCCCGCGCATTTCAAACGTATCGCCGACCCGCGCGTCGCCGGCGAGATAAGACGACACTTCGCCGTCCGGCAGCATCTCGACGGTCAATTCCAGTTTGCCGCTGCCGGGCGCTGATGCGAGCGAATAGCTGCGCTGCGCCTGGTAGCCGTCCTCAGCGGTGAGACGTACATCGACATGCTGCCCGGCTTTGTGGCCGGGCCAGTCCGTCACATCGAGCACCAATGTACGGACGCGCGGGGTTTCGTCGATGACGCCGGTGATGCGCGCGGTCACCCATTGCAGCCGCCTAGGCGGCGCGACGAAATTATTGTTCATGGCGCATGATCTTATCCGAAAACCGATTCCCACTTTTCGGTATCATGCGCATCAGTCACCGTCATAGCGCTGCTCGCGCCACGGATCGCCATAGATATGATAGCCGTTCTCTTCCCAGAAGCCGGGCACTTCCGGATCGACGAACTGCAACTTGCGCACCCACTTGGCGCTTTTCCAGAAATACAGATGCGGCACCAGCAGCCGCGCCGGTCCGCCATGTTCGGGATCGAGCGGCCCGCCGCCGAACTGCGTCGCCACCATCGCCTTGCCGTCGAGCAGATCCTCGGCCGGCACGTTCGTCGTGTAGCCGCCATCGCAATGAACCAACGCGTAAGGTTGCGGCGGCTCGCTCAGCCCGCAAGCTTCCAGCAGCGTGTCGATCGAGACGCCGTGCCAGTCGGTATCGAGCTTCGACCAGGTGGTGACGCAATGAATATCGACGGTGACGTCGGTCTGCGGCAGCGTGTTGAATTCGGCCCAGGTCCATTCCCCGAGCGGCGAATTGCCGTCTTCCAGCGTCAGGCGCCAGGAAGCCAGATCCGGCTCCGGCGTCGGCCCCGCCGACAGCACCGGAAAATCCTCGACCAGATGCTGGCCGGGCGGCACCCGCGCATTGCGGCCGCCGGAACCGCGGCCGCGAAAGCCGCGCGAGATGGGAGGTTCGCTCATCATGAGGCCCTTGATGGACCGGCCAGTGTCGCGCGCGACTTTGGCAATTACAATGCGGCGAACGGCTAGTGGAGCGGATTTGACGTTCGCTACCCGTTTGCCGCGC